>JAZQUL010000047.1:0-14530 GCA_045631285.1 Faecousia sp.
AGAGCGGTGGATGCGGTCATACCTCACCCAACCTCGCTTCGCTCGGCCACCCTCCCCAAAGGGGAGGGTTTTCATTTTTTGCATAAAAAAACATCCTCCGGCAAAACTATATCCGGAGGGATCTTATGACAGAAAAAGAGTACGGAAAATTTGTCAGCGACTTATGCCCAAAATCCCCTATTTTGCGGGATTGCGCTTTCGCTTTTTTGGTTGGCGGTCTGATCTGCGCACTGGGTCAGCTCATTATGAACGGCTATGATGCCTTGGGACTCGACGAAACAAACGCAAGCACAGCCACCTCAATGACCCTTGTGGCCCTGTCCGCCTTTTTTACAGGTCTGAGCTTATACGATAATCTTGCTAAGTTTGCAGGCGCCGGGACACTCGTTCCCATCACCGGCTTTGCCAACGCCATCGCCGCCCCTGCCGTGGAATTTAAGACAGAAGGCTTCATCCTGGGCGTCGGCGCAAAGATGTTCACCATCGCCGGCCCTGTCATCGTCTACGGCGTGAGTGCCAGCGTGGTGTATGGCTTCATTTATTGGATTACAACTTTATTCTAACGCAAAAGGCTTGACCAAATCGGTCAAGCCTTTTTTCTTATATGCCGTTAACGTTCTTTACGCGCTGCTCACAAAAATCTAAAAATGTATGCCAAATATCACTATCTATGAAGGGATTTTCTTCGCCTTTTGATAGCAGCTCACCCTTCTTGCAGGTGTCGTTATTCCAAACATGGTTTCCAATAAAAACATCCACCTTTTCCTGATGAAGCTGTTTTAGTGAGTTTAAATAATCTGATACACAGTTTGGATATTCGTAATGCCCGGGGGTCAGTGTGTTGACACCGGCACCACCGAACATACCCACGCGATAAGATTTCCCGTTTACTTCGGTATTTAAGAAGAGAGAAATACAGCCTTCTGTATGGCCGGGTGTTTCGAGAATGTCGATCTCGGTATTACCCAAGCATATACGATCTCCCGTGTGCAGCACTTCATCGGGGAGGAAATATGCTTTTGCGTTTTCTGCATCTTTGTGCCCAATAAACGTTTTGGCGCCAGTCAAAGCAACTAAGCCAGCAGTGGCAGCGGTATGATCACTGTGCCAATGGGTGTGAATGATATATTTGATGTCAGACAACTGAAAACCAAGCCGATAGACAGAGTCCACCAACATAAAAAGGGTGTCTTCATAGCCAGTGTCAATTAAGATTAGACCATCTCCGGTATCAATCAAGTGGGAAGATGCCGGAATACATCCGACAAAGTACACATTGCCAATAATTTGGAAAGGCTTTACAGCACCTTCGTAGTGCTTTGAGAAAATCTTGCGTTCAAACATTTATCTTCTCCTTTTCGCAATATGCAAATAGCGCATGCATATCTTTTGTAAGATACAGCTCTTTTTTCCAAACAAGCGATATAGAGGTCGTTACTTTCGGGGAAAGGTGAAACCATTGGATGGTGTCAAGCTGTTTCGCTCTTTCTTTGAACAGGAACCCAAACCCGACGTTTTTTGCAATCAACTGTTCTAAAGTAGATAGCTGCGTTGTTTGGTGTATAATACTGGGTGTAAAACTATAGGATTCAAATAGTTTTTGTATATTGTTGTGGTGATAAAAGCTGTTGGAAAAGATGATAATTGGTAAATCCTTTAAATCTTCTATACAGAGGTCATCCTTTTTCGACAGAGGATTATCTTTTGAAATACAGCAGACATCCTCGTATATACGAAATGTTTTCGAATTGTATTTAAGGGTATCAATGGCTTGGGCATCCGGGATAAAAGCAAAATCTAAAAGATTGTCCGACAAGCGCTTGAGTAATTCAATGCCACCGGCTTCAGAAATGGAAATCTTGATATTGGGGTGCTCTGATTGGAAATATTGTAAAAGGTCGGGAAGAATCACAGCGCCTGTCATAGGAGGAACACCCAGACGGATTGTTCTGTGAGATTGGTTAAATTCAGACATAATGCCGCTGACAGCATCGGCTTGTGTCAAAAGTCCCTCGCACAGCGCCAAAAATTTCTCTCCGGCATTTGTAAGCATAAACCCAGTGCGCTGACGCTTGATCAGTGTGGTATTAAATTCTTCCTCCAGGGACTTGATGGCAGAAGAAATGGAGGACTGGGACATATGACATTCTTCAGCAGCCCTTGAAATATTGAGATATTTACAGGCAAGACTAAAATATCGCAAATGCTGTAAATTCATATTCTCACCCTAATTAAAATTTTTCTCTTATTTTACGAACAACTTCGTCGCCCACCTGCGAGGTTGTAGCGGTGCCGTTCATATCCGGAGTCAGCACATGCTTCTCTACCAGCAATTCTTGGATAATACCAATGAGTCTATCTTCCCATTCAGGGTATCCCAAATGGTTCAGCATTTGGGCACAGGACCAAACAGTAGCGAGGGGGTTGGCAATTTGTTTTCCGGCAATATCCGGCGCAGATCCATGGATGGGCTCAAACATGGAGGGGAAGTTCCGCTCAGGGTTAATATTAGCACCGGCTGCTAAACCCATACCGCCGGATATGGCAGCGCCCAAATCTGTCAAAATATCGCCAAATAAATTAGAGGTTACCACAATTTCGAAGCGTTTGGGGTCTTTCACCATAAACATACTCGCAGCATCTACAAGATAGCTGTAGGTTTTTACATCGGGATAATCCTTTGCCACTTCTGCAAAAATCTGATCCCAGAAGACCATGGAGTAGTTTAATGCATTGCCCTTGCTGATGCTGGTAAGGGATTTGCCCTCATGGCGGGCAAGGTCAAAGGCATAGCGTATTACCCGCTCACAGCCCTTTCTGGAGAAAACGCCATTTTGAATGACGACCTCGTTGGGTTGACCGGGGTATAACCAGCTTCCGCTTCCGGCATATTCACCCTCACTGTTTTCCCGAATGAAGATCATATCAATGTCTTCGCAACGGACATCCTTCAAAGGAGTGGGAGCGCCTTTCAAAAGCTTCACAGGCCGGATGTTGATATATTGATCAAACTTCTTGCGGATAACCAGTAGCAAGTCCCACAGGGAAATGTGATCCGGAACACCGGGATATCCCACTGCGCCCAAGAAGATGGCATCATAGGTTTTTAATGTTTCCATTCCGTCGTCTGCCATCATCTTGCCGTTTTCTAAATAATATTGACATCCCCAGGGAAAATGGGTGAAATCAAAGGAGAAACGACCGTCGACCTGACTGACTGCCTTTAATACCTTTACACCTTCTGCCAAGACCTCCGGCCCAATTCCGTCTCCTGCAATAACGGCAATTTTATGTTCCATAAAGCACCTCCGCTTTTTTAATAACAATAGCATAAATATAGATATTTGAAAAGAGCAAAAATATAATCAAGTTATTATTAAAATCGATAACTAAATGATAGGGGAAATTTAGTCCTAATAGAACACGAAGTAATGGGTCCTAAGTTGACACAAGCAGAAGGATTCATTTTGGGAGTTGGCGCGAAGATGTTTACAATTGCAGGTCCTGTGATCGTGTATGGTGTTAGCGCAAGTGTGGTGTATGGACTTATCTATTGGATCACAACATTGTTCTAACGAAAAAGGCTTGACCGAGAGGTCAAGCCTTTTTGTGGAAATCCAGATCCGGTAATTCCTTGAAATCGTAAATATAGTAGTCGGTGGCGGCTTTCATCTGCGCCACGTAGTCCTTGGAGGAATCGTCATATACACCGCAAACCTGCATACCGGCGGATTTTGCGGTCATATCTGCACCCAGATTATCATCAAGGAACAAAACGTTTTCTACAGTGGTGTTCATTCTTTCGGCAGCGCGCACATAGATCTGTGGGTCTGCTTTGGAGATATTAAAATCATCACAGGACCAGATGTTGTCAAACAGTTCCCACAGGCCCAGTCGTTTCAGGCAGGCATCCAGCGTGATGTGGGGGCTGGCGGTAAGCACATTCAGACTGGCACCACAACGCATCAGTTCCCGAAGGACCTCCGGGACATTGGCCTTCGCGGGGATGGTGTGAAAATATGCTTCCTTCATATAGTCCTTCATAACGCCCATCAGCTGCTCTCGGGACATATTTACACCCATCTGATTGATGTAATACTCCGCTGTTCCGGCCAGACCTAGCGGTGTAATGATCTTGATGATGTCATTTTCGTAACAGATGCCATTTTCATCCAGGATACGCAGCATTGCGGAACAGAAGGTGGGCATGGAGTCCACCAATGTTCCGTCAAAATCGAAAAGATAGGCTTCTTTCATGTTACAGCAGATCCTTCAAGTAGTAGGGTCGGGTAATAGCATAAGCGCCGTCCGGTGCAGTAACAGTGATGTAAAGAAATGCTTCGGGATCGGTTCCGTACACCTTAAGGAGCTTATCGAGCTGGAATGTTGCTTCCCGGAGGGATTCACCTTCGGCGTGGACAACATCAGCGAGGCGTCCGTGGGTTGCCAGATTGACTCGCTGTGCATCGGAACAAGTTACCTTCAGCACATTGCCTTCTACGCTCAGACTGGTGATCTCAGGACCGCAGGACATATAGAAATTGCCGTTTTCCAGCGCGTCGATGACGCTGCTGTAGCTCAGCTCCGCTGCGCCAACCATAATCCAGGACTGACCCAATGCTCTGTGTCTGTGCATATCGTCCGTGCCCAGAGGGTAGACCTTGTTGCCCAGCATCAAAAGATCCCGATAGACCCGGAAATTGTTTTCGTCGTGGCCGAGCAGGCAGCACTCGGTGTTCCGCACTTCCACACCCCAAAGACCCTTCAGGGGTGCATAGTCCGGATAGCTCTGGCAGGACCAGGTGGGGTGGTTATACATAACGAGAAAGCCCTTCTCGTTAGCTTTTGCGATCATGGCGTTGATAGAATCCGGATTGCATTGCAGATCCATTTCTTCGCACTGCATTTTATCCTCATATTCCGCAGCTGCAGGAAAACTACGGAACACTTTGGAAGGACTCCATGTGTTGTCCGGTTTCTTGGCAATCAGATTCAGATGGTAAGTCTGTCCACCGACAGCGCTCTTGTCTGGAGCATTGACATTGATCTCCACACCGGTGAGCATCAGAAAATCCGGCTCGTTCATATCCGAATGATTTGCCGTGGTATTATGATCGGTCAAGCAAAGGATCTGGTAGCCAAGGGTTTTATAGGCTTCCTTTACTTCTTTCGGAGTTAGTTTTCCGTCGGAAATGATGCTATGGGTGTGTAGATTTGCTTTGTAAAAATGATCTACCTGGGGGAAAAGATGTTTTTTTGTTGCCATATCTAAACAAAGCCTCCTCTTTGTTGTAAAAAACTACTAAAATTAATATCGGGTGTAGCATTCTGTATGATTTTGTCAAAAGATTCGAAGGATCTGCAGGCTGTGTCCGGTTATTCAGCTTTTCAAACGCATTAAAATACTGCAGTCCAAATTCATAAAGAGAATGGGCGTTAAAATACAGCTCGGCCGTTGCACGGTGAAAGTTTTCCGCCTGGGTGCAAGCAGGGTCCGGGAGCCCAATAATCTTTTTTCTTTATTGTAGGATCCTTGCGCGGGACAAGCAATGTCAAAACCGATACTGCATTAACATTTTTGATACTAATTTGCGTGTTTTCTGTTGATATTTTTGTTATTTATTGATATGATTCTTTAGGGTGATGTTTATGATATCTTTTGACGAGCTGGTTATCACAGATATTCGGAAGCCAACGGTCGTACATTCCCAAAAAGGTGCCTGTTATAAAATGGAAAACCGTCAATATTTTGGAGTATGCTTTTCCATAAGCGGTCAAATTACTTATACTATGAACGGAAAAAAGTATATCAGCAGGCCGGATAATGCCATCCTCGTGCCCCAGGGCTGTTCCTACTGCCGGGTGACCGACAGCGAAGGACTGTTTCCCCTTATCAATTTTTTCTGCAGTGGCCTGGATCTCAAGGAAATAGCGGTTCTCCCGTTGGATAATCCGCAAGACTTCATCCGGCGTTTTAGGACCCTGCAGCAGCTATTCCTGCGTAATGAAAGCCGGATGAAAATTTACGGCACCTTTTATGATCTGCTGGATAGTCTTTTATCCCCAAACGAGCAGAATTCGGATCGGCTGACCTGTGTTGAGAAATATATAGAGGAGCACATACAAGACCCGACCCTTTCCAATGTGGAGCTTGCCAAATGCCTGGGGATCAGTGAGGTTTATCTGAGAAAGCAGTTCCAGACCCATTACCGTGTTACACCCAAGCAATATATTTTGGATATTCGGATCCGCAAAGCCAAGCAGCTGCTGGTCGACACGCCATTTACCGTTACCGCAATTGCGGAGGAATGCGGCTTTTCCAGCGTCTACCACTTCTGCCGCTCCTTCAGACAGCGCACAGGGAAAACTCCTACCCAATATGCTGCGGAAAACAGAACCTATCAGATATAAAAATGGCCTGACCGATCTGGTCAGGCTTTAAAATAAAATTGCAATAAGTATAATATAGCGGTACATTTTGCGGGTGGATAATATCCGCCCCTTCTATCTCCAATTTCCCGGATTTGCTTGCAATATTTTGACCTAGTTCGAAATAATTTTACCAGTTTCAACAAAAAACACTGCGTCCTAAGTTGACACAAGCAGAAGGCTTCATCCTTGGCATCGGCGCGAAGATGTTTACAATAGCGGGACCCGTTATTGTATATGGCGTGAGCGCCAGTGTAGTTTACAGGTTCATTTATTGGGTAACTACCTTATTTTAACGCAAAAAGCTCGCCAATGTGGCGAGCTTTTTTATGCTAGAAGCCAGTTGCCTATGGTGGTCAGGTTTTCGAAATCACCAACAATAGCATCTGCACCGGCAGCTTGCAGGCGGTTTCGTTTTATGGGGTTGAGGCCACGGAGCTTTTTTTCATCGGATGCAACACCCAGTGTATAGGCGCCGTTTTTTGCACCCAAAGCGATTTCCACCTTTCCGTCACCTACCAACAGTATATTGCCTCCCGGCAGTCCGCTGTCTTCCAGTAACATTTGCAGCACCGCCTCTTTAGAACAGGCAATCTGCCGTTCCGGTGCGCCTTTTATAACAGAAAACATATCTGCTACGCCTAAGACAGTAGCTTCATGCACCACATCCTTATGATCGGTGCCACTGGCCAGATATACAGCGATGCCGGCGTTGCGTAGGTATTGCAGAAACTCGACAGCGCCCGCAATGAGATATTGCTCCGGAGAATCTTTCCCGGTTTCCAAACGATGGATTCGCCGCTCGACTTCCTCCATTAAACGTGTATTGTACAGATCCTTATACCACCATACATCGTGATCATCTTGACCATAACCTGCTTTTTCCACTTCGTCCTTGAGCCACTGCATCTGATAGACGGTTTGAATGCCTGTGGAAGAATCTATATAAGCATCCACCTTATTTTCCAGTGCTATGTCATATTCATTTCCGCCGGAGATCAGTTCTATCATCAGTTTTCGCATTACTTTTTCCCAACCGCATCGCAGTGTGGAAAATGTTCCGTCAAAATCAAAGATTGCCGCTCGGATGTTTCCTTGTGGAAGATGATCGGGGTGCAACAATTCAAGCGATGTGCTCATTGTTGATATTCCTCCCATTTTTTTAGAATTTCTTCTGCTGTAGCCGTTCCTGTGGTGCCGATTTTCTTCACCGTTACTGCAGAAGCAAGATTAGCAAACGCCACGGCTTTGGCACCATCTTTACAGGCCGCATAGGCACAGCAGAAAGCAGACAAGAAGGTATCTCCTGCACCCACAATATCAATGGGAGCCTTGGCAGGTACTGCAGGAGCCAGTACACAAGTACCTTCTTCACACCATAAAGCACCCAAAGAACCCAACGTTACTATCACAGGGCGGTTGGTTTTCTGTCGGAGACTTACGGCGATCTGAGCGTACTCTTCAAGTGGAGCATCGAGACTGGCAATCTCTCTGCCGACAGCGACAGCTGCTTCGACCTCGTTGGGTTTAATGATTACATTGGTGAATGAGGTCGCATTTTCTCTGCTATCTACCACAACGGGAATTTTTTGCGCCAGCTCCGACAAGCGTTTGCGAACGCGCGGAGTGATTACACCGCAGGTGCATTGGTCAGATACAGCGATGATATCGGCTTGTTTCGCCGCAGAATCCAAAGCCTTCAGAATACTGTCCTCGTCGTCTTGACTTATTGGCGCATAGTTTTCAAAGTCCAGCCGGGGATCTTCATACACTACATCGGAAATGCCCATACGAAGCGGCTTGCAATAGCAGGGGGTGACACCAGCTTCCCGCTTGAGAATATAAGACGAGTCAATGTCGTGCTCTTTCATCCAGCTTGTCAGCAAAAAACCTCTCCAATCGGGGCCGATTGCTGAAATACCCATCAATTTGTTCACACCTAAGGCGTGAATATTATTGAGCACATTGCCACCGGCGCCAGGCGTATAGGTTTCCTTGACCACCGGAAGGGGATAATGAGGCGTTTCTCTGGACAGACGGCTTTTTTTCATATCTGCCCGCCAATAAAGATCAAGGCAAACATCACCGATCAGACAGATCTTTGCATTTTTGATTTTTTCTAAAATAGAGACAACTTCGTCCCGTGTTAATGTTACTATATCCATGAACTTATCCTTTCAGTCTGGCGTACAGGCTGGGAATGGTCTCTGCGTGATTGCCGCATATATACAGACCGGTACCACCGAGGGATGCAGGCCGATTAATGATGTTTTTTCGGGGCCGGTAGTAGTACTCAAAGGTGTCCTTACCGATATCTGCCTTGTAATCGCCCAAAGGAACAATATCAAAATTGGCGGTGGTGATGTGCTTCAACGCATTGCCCTGATTTCTTGCAATGGACAGCGCTTTCAAGAACACTTCTGCGCCGGTAACAGCAGAGCCGATATTCATATGCACACCTCGGTCACCCAGATCTGCAATGGACTGGCAGAAGTACAGAAAATCACGGCCACTGGTTGCGCCCAGCGCGCCAAAATCCACAGTTGGATGCTGGTGAATGATGTCAGTACCCATAGTTATATGGTAAGTGACGGGCACACCCATTTTGTAGCCCTGATAGAACACACAATTCTCCCGATAGGGGAATTTTTCCGGGTTCTTATCCACATAATCTGCAAGACTTTGACCATAGCCATAACCCTTTGCAGCGCCGAGTTGAATGGCCTCGTTCATCCATCGGCCGGTTTCCTCCCACATACCGAAGCTGCCATCTTCGATAGCTGTGGGCACATGCTCGGAAGTTCCCCCAAGATAGGCAAGCTCAAAATCGTGAATAGAGCCGGCACCGTTGGAGGCTAAATGGGTAACATAACCGTTTTTCATCAGCCAGATTAAATATCGGGATAACCCACATTTGATTACATGCGCTCCAATAAAGCAGGTGACAGTTCTTCCTTCCGACTTTGCTTCTTTTAGCTTTTCTACAAGAATGTCAAACTCTGCACTGTGGAATAGGTTGTCCTCTTGCATACCGGGATTGCGCAGATTATCGATCCGAACAAGGTTGTGCCGATTCCGGGCAGTAAAGGTTGTTGTTTTAGAAAAATCCGCAGTCTTCGGCTCGAACATAAGTATCCTCCTCTGAACTTAATTGTTATTTTGTGTAAAAATGTGCTTCTGTAGTGGCACATAATGTGTGGTATACTGGAAGATGCAATTCTTGAATTTTGTAGGTTTCTGTTTCCGGAACGCAGATGCATACATCTGCGATTTGGCGCAGTTTTCCGCCGTGAGCACCGGTCAGACCAATGACGGTAATGCCCAATGCTTTTGCTACTTTAGCGGCAAGAATAACATTAGTCGCGTTTCCGGACGTACTCATACACATCAGCACATCACCGGGGTTGCCAATCGCAAGCACACCTTGTGCGTAGGTCAAATCCGGATCCACATCGTTACAAAAGGCGGTGTTCAGCGCGGTCAGCGAGCAAAGAGAAAGGGCAGGCAGCCCACATTGCAGACAGGCAAGTGTTTGATCATCTAATTCTGGGCATTTGGCTTGCATTGCTTGTTTTTTTGTATCCGATAAGGGGCGTTTTTTCAAAAAGCCTTTCATAAGTTCGCCTACGATATGGTCTGCATCGGCACAACTGCCACCGTTACCACAGGTCAAAACCTTACCGCCTGCTGTGTAGCAAGCGATCAACACATCTGCTGATTTTTTGATTTTTGACTCACAGACACTAAGATGGGGATAACGTGCAATTAGGTTTTTCAACATAGTAACACCTCTGACGAAATAGTATTCACGATGGCTACAATGGTATTTTAATTAGAATGATTTCATTATAATATAGTTGCAAAAAGCAATACAACGAATAATCAAGTAAAAAAACACAGTTTCTTCGGTTTTTGTTGCAAAAACGGAAAAGACAGTTTATAATGTATCTGGGTGATAGTTATGCAAGTTCATAAGGAGATACTGCGATTACAGGCAACGGACAAGATCGGCAACCAGCATATTGCTGTGAAAAGGCAGACTTATTCCACATATCCGCAGCATTGGCACAATTATTTTGAGATAGAAATAGTTGTAGCAGGGGAAGGAACTCATAATCTCAACGGTACTGCATATCCAGTGGGAAAAGGAGATGCTTACCTTTTAACTCCCGTCGATTTTCATGAAATTGAAGCTTACTCATCCATAGAGCTTATTAATGTTTCTTTTGATGATGCATGGCTGCCTGAGAATATTCGGTCATTTTTATATACAGCCGATCTTTCAAAAGTACGCCGTTTTGACGGAGATGAGTATGAGCGTTTGGTTATGGCGGCTGAATTGCTACGGCGCGAATATGAGTCGGATGCTCTGTGTATTGATCAGTTGCTAAATTATCTATTAAGTCGCTTTCTGCTGCATAACGCAAGAAAAAGTAATTGTATTGCAACGCAGGAACAATTAACCGGAATCAAAAAGGCGGTTGCATATATTGAAATGCATTTCAGAGAAAAAATAACGTTAGAGCTGCTTTCAGATATATCAGGTTACAGTCCAACATATTTTAGCGAGCTGTTCCGAAAGTTTACAGGTGAAACCTATATTGAGAGAGTGACCGCTCTGCGCATTAATTATGCAAAAGCACTTTTGGCAAGCGGCCTTTCTGTATCCGATGTTTGCTTTGAATCCGGATTTGGCTCTCTTTCCAATTTTCTTGCTGTGTTTAAAGCAAAATGTGATATGACCCCAAGTCAATATCGTCAGAAATGTAAAAAAACATATTAATCAACACTGTGTCTTATATTGACAGCAGCAGGAGGCTTCATTCTCGGCGGCGGCGCGAAGATGTTCTCCTGTTGCGGTGCCCGGCGAATGTCCTCGGCGTCGGTGCGCCTTCGTCCCTCGCCGACCGCTGCCACTCGCTCAGGTCGCTCCTCCCGCCACCGGCGGCGCTCCCATCGCTCCCCATCGCCGGACCAGTCATCGTGTACGGCGTGAGTGCAAGCGTAGTTTATGGATTGATTTATTGGGTATTCACTAAGATATAGTAAAATCGCTCCCAAATTGGGAGCGATTTTTAATGGGTGGGTATGAACCAGTTTGGAGTGTCGGGGTACAAATCAAGCACGGCAGGAAACACGGACTTTTCTGCTTGTGCAAGTGTCTCGAAGAGCTTGGTGAAATACTTGGAAGCATCCTGCGGATTTTGCGGACTGAATCCATCTGCCCATATTTCATGGTTAAAGCCTAAACCGCAAAGCTTTACATAAGGATCGGCATCTGGGCTCAGCGGATTGGATGCGAATTCAATACAAATGTAGTGACCGCTTGAGAGTTTCTTTTCCAGAAAATATGTGTGATTCATATATCCTGAATAAGTGTAGCCATAGTGCTTGCTAAGCTTTTGGAGCCATGAGGCAACGCTTACCTTTGTATCAGGTTCCTCATTCCCTTTTTCCTCCGGCATATGCTCATTAAAAAACTCTTTTGCTTGTTTTACCAATGGTTTTGCTTTGGTATGAAGCGCTTCGTAACGAATCCGTTCACTTCCATCCATGATGATCTTCGTAGCAGACAGCCTTTTGATTCCGGGGAGCAGCTTACTTAAGGCATCGGCATACGGCACGGCATCTGGTACTTCACCCGGATAGCGGGATTCTATCACCAAAATAATAGCGTTGTCTTGACTCAAACAGCTGCGGTAGAGGGTGATGCCGGAGCCTTTGTAACCTTCTATCAGATGTTCTGCTTCAGGTGCAGGGGTAGGAACGCGCTGGGAGAAGAAGTCAATGCCCCGGTAAATCAAAGCAGTTTCCGCAAGGCCATAGCGTCGATATATCTTGGGTATGATAGCATAGATCTTTTCTTTGCTGCTAACGGACTCATCATCGAAATTGCTCAAGAATTGAATTGTAGAATACTGTGTTTGACGGATATTGATTGTGCCCAAGAAGGGGTTCTCCCTTACTGCCCGCTCACAGCCAGTGCCCTTTCTGAGGGTATCTTCAGCTTCTTTATGGCATCGTTCACACGCAGATTTAGGCGCCAAACAGGTTTCACATTTCGTTCCATCAAGAACGCTGCGGCATTTTTCTGAAGAATTATAGGTCTTTAGACAATAATGGAAGCTCTGATGATGCAATTTCTGTTCCCGCAGATATTGCTCAATAATGACTGGCCATTTTTCAAATGGGATCTTTGTGCCCACAAGAAATCGATAGCATTGTAAGATACGCATAATTACCCCCCCTTTATTTCAGTATACCACAGCACCGAATTGGTGTAAACCCCAATGTTTGAGTGGTCTTGCCTTGTTGTTGACCGGATGGTTTTATTCTCGGCATCGGCGCAAAGATGTTCTCCTGTTGCGGTGCCCGGCGAATGTCCTCGGTGTCGGTGCGCCTTCGTCCCTCGCCGACCGCTGCCACTCGCTCAGGTCGCTCCTTCCGCCACCGGCGGCGCGCCCATCGCTCCCCATCGCCAGACCAGTCATCGTATACGGCGTGAGTGCAAGCGTAGTATATGGATTTATTTATTGGATAACAACCTTAATTTAAGGAAAAAGGATTGACCAATCGGTCAAGCCTTTTTGTTAGGTTTTATTTTCTAAGGATTTGTTGATAAGCTCTACAAGCCGGTCGCTGAGGATTGCCATTGACTCAATATGCACCTTTTTGTTGGCGACAAACAATGTCATCGAATCCTGATTTTTTCGCAGTCCCTGAATGTCAGAAAATGCATAGGTATAAGTATTGCCAAACATAGTGGTGTATGTAAATTGCTCATCAGAAATAACGTGGATTGTTTGATTTTTCCAACAAAGCAGGGCGAAGATACCAAAACCAAGGCCAATTGCAACACCAATCACCCAGGTTACAGATTTCAAAACCGCAAGAAAAACACTTACAATGCCTCCGGCTATGAAGACAAGTGCCATTGCCAATGCACGCTCCGGCATATACATATCTGCCCGGGGTTCATCGTCGCTAACGGTGATTCCAAGTAGTTTTTCAACAATCTTTACCACTATTCTTAGTTTCATAAAACAATCTCCTTTATTTTTCGTTTTTCATATAGATTACCTTCAAAGTCATTTTCACTTGCGCGCATATTTCCTATTGTCCACCTCCGCAAAAAATAAAAAGTGCGCAGCAGAAGCTGCGCACGAAAAACACAGTCCCCTGCTTGCGCCACACAAGTTCAACAATCCATTCGGGGGATGCCAAAATAGGAGAACGTGTTTTTACCGAATAATAAAAACACTTTCCCCAAATGGAATTGAATATAAACTTGCGTGGCGAGTTTATTTTATAACAGTTTTTCCGATAATGCAAGGTTTTATTTTATTATGCATTCCACAATCTGAAAAGGCTTGACCGGTGTGGTCAAGCCTTTTTATTACAGGAATATGTATTTCAGAACAAACAGCACTGCGAGAATATACATCAGAGGAGAAATCTTTTTGTGCTTACCAGTCACGGCGTTGAGCACCACATAGGAGATAATGCCAAGGCTGATGCCCTCAGAGATGGAATAGAACAGGGGCATTGCAATGATGGCAATGTAGGCGGGGATGGCCTCGCCGAGATTGTCGTCGTCAAAGCGGATCTCTGTGACAGAGCTGACCATCAGGAAGCCTACCATGATGAGAGCAGGCGCAGTGGCAAAGGAGGGAATAACGGTGAAAATAGGCGCAAACAGGGTGCTAAGCAGGAACAACAGACCGGCCACCATAGCAGTCAGTCCGGTGCGTCCGCCGGAGCTGACACCGGAAGCAGACTCGACGAAAGTAGTGATGGTAGAAGTGCCCATCACCGCGCCCACAGTAGTACCAATCGCGTCAGCCATCAGCGCAGGCTTGATTCCGGGCAGACGGCCATCTTCGTCCAGCATTTTCGCCTTGGTAGCCACGCCGATCAGTGTACCCAGCGTATCAAAAAGATCCACAAACAGGAAGGCAAAAATGACAATGACGAAATCGATCACACGGATCGCAGAAAAATCCACATTGAAGCACTGACCGAAAGTCTCTCCCAGCTTAGAAAAGTCCATAGAAATAAACTGGGTAGGGATCAAAGAGTAGAAGCCTGCCTCCGGCGCAGG
>JAZQUL010000048.1:0-2353 GCA_045631285.1 Faecousia sp.
TTTTCCATACAGACACACATTATAGCGCGTTTATCAAACAAAATCAACCCCCAATTTCAAAAATTTCTTTTGTTTTTTTCGTCCCGCCAACCAACTTGTCAAGTCCGAATTTTTACACAAAAAATCCGCCATGGTAAAAAACACTATCTGCGAAAAAAGTACGCATTCCGGAAGGCCCACAGGTTCATTTTATGTGAACCAAAAATGCATATCCACAGCGCGCCTGCCCTGTGGATAACTCCTGTGGACAAACCTGTGGAGAATGTGGAAAACTATGAGTTATCAACAGGTATTCCGATACTTTGAAAAACCGGTACCCCCTGTGGAATTTCTGCATACCGGTTTGCATAATTCCTTCCTCCGCAGATTTTTGTTCACAATACACCGCCACGTCAAATGCTAAAGTTGGTTACATTTTTTGTCGAAAAAGTTTACATTTTGTAAACTACAGCCGTCAAATATTGTTGTCATCTGTTTCTCTCTCAAAATTTTTTGTGAAAAATCCCCAATTTTCTGTTTTCTGTATCATGCGCAGTGACAGGGGAATACTTTTCCTATCAAGTTTGATTCAGGAGGTACACATGCAGGGAAAAGTAGAGATCTGCGGCGTGAACACAGCTTCGCTGTCCCTTTTATCCCCCATAGAAATGGATATGCTTCTGCGCAGAGCCAAAGAAGGAGATTCTTCTGCCCGTGAAAAACTCATTGAAGGAAATCTTCGCCTGGTGCTTTCCGTGATCCAGCGATTTGACAAGCGGGGTGAAAATCCCGACGATCTGTTCCAGGTGGGCTGTATCGGCCTCATCAAAGCCATCTCCAATTTCGACCCGGACAAACAGGTCCGGTTCTCCACCTACGGCGTGCCCATGATTGCCGGAGAAGTCCGGCGCTATCTCCGGGACAACAGCGCCATCCGGGTGTCCCGTTCCATCCGGGACATCGCCTACAAGGTACTGCAATGCAAGGAAGCCCGCACCGCCCAGATGGGCCGGGAGCCCACCCTGGAAGAAATCTCCAGAGAACTGGACATCCCCATTGACGATGTCTCCCAGGCCCTGGATGCGGTCTGCGCACCGGTGAGTCTGTATGATCCCGTTTACGCCGACGGCGGCGACCCCCTTACCGTCATGGACCAGGTGCGGGACACCAAGAACACGGAAGACGGATGGATGGAACACATCACCCTGCTGAATGCCTTCCGCAGTCTCAATGACCGGGAAAAGCAGATCCTGTCCCTGCGGTTTTACGACGGCAAAACCCAGATGGAGGTCGCCAACACACTGGGCATCTCCCAGGCCCAGGTATCCAGACTGGAAAAAGGGGCGATTGGGGCTATGCGGAAATCGGTGAGTGTTTCTTAGAGGGTAGCGCGGTAATGTTACTTTCTTGTCTCTGAACAAGAAAGTAACCAAAGAAGTCAGCCAAAGGGGCGCTACGAAAATGCGCCCCCTTTGGAAATCCCCGCCGCCTCGCCATCCGACTCCCGAAAATGTTCCGATTTTCGGGAGTCTACCGAGAGAACATTTACAGCGTTCAGAGCTGTAAGCGTTCAAAAATCGGAACATTTTTGGACGCTGGCTGGCGTTGCGGCGGGTGGAGTACATATGGGAGGGTGGTGCTCCGCGCAGCGAATCAAAAATTAATATGATTGCCAGTGGCAATCATTCGATAGTATATGCTTTTTCGTAGCGCCTCCCCTATGCCGGCTTCTTTTGGTACTTTTCTTGCCGGTCAAGAAAAGTACATAAGCACCTTTCCCATATCATAACTATAAAGCAAAAAGGAGGAATGCCTCATGTCCATCAAATTCACCGACCTGCAATGTAAGGAAGTCATCTGCATCGGCTCCGGTCAGCGGCTGGGATTTATTACCGATGTCCAGATCGATATCCCGGAGGGCAATATCTGCGCCGTGGTGGTGCCCGGGCCCTGTCGGTTTTTCGGGGTAGCCGGCCGCCGGGATGACTACATAATCCCCTGGAACTGTATCAAAAAAATCGGCCCGGATATCGTGCTGGTGGAAACACGGCCCAATGAATGCCGGGTTCCCCGGGCAGGCAAGGGGCTTTTGTTCTAAATACCATAACAGGACCCGCGAATATCCCGTAATTTCATGGAATTTTTTCAAAATATTTTGGAAATAATGCTTGCAATCTTTCCCTCTTTCGGGTATAATATTTCGGCATGGGCAAAAACGCCCGTGACATTTAAAACCACACACCCGGGGATCGCGCACCCCTGTGCCTTATCTCACAAAGGCGGGCAGCGCGGGATGATCGGGGTGGAGGACAAAACAAAAGGAGATTTTTAAAATGGCTGTCGTATCTATGAAGCAACTGCTGGAAGCCGGTGT
>JAZQUL010000049.1:0-6070 GCA_045631285.1 Faecousia sp.
AATGTTGCCTTTGAAATGACAGACGATGCCCTTGACGCGGTTGCTGAAAAGGCCATCGCCCGCCAGATTGGCGCAAGAGGACTGCGCGCGGTGATGGAAGAGACAATGCTGCGGATAATGTTCGAAATTCCCTCTGACCTTACCATTCAAAAGGTACGCATCACTGCCGACTGTGTCAACGGCGGCGCCCCGGAGATCATACGGGATGCAGAAAATCCCAGACGGAAACCGGGTACAAAATAACACATAGGAGGGGGTAGGGTATCTGCCCCCTTTTCTGCAACCAGAAAAGAGGTGTATTTATGCACGAAGAATTTATTTCCGGTAATTTACCGGTTTTGGCGCTGCGCGGCCTTGTGGTCTTCCCGGAACAGACCCTCCATTTTGACATTGGCCGCGTTAAGTCAGCGCTGGCATTGGAAGAAGCAATGCGCCACAATCAGCAGCTTCTCCTTGTGCCCCAAAAGAGCATCGTGGACGATGATCCCGGTTTTGCCGGGCTGTACCCTGTAGGTACGGTGGTTCACGTTAAGCAAATTCTCAAATCTCAGGACAATAATATCCGCGTTTTGGTAACCGGCATCTGCCGCGCACGGATTACGAATATACTGCAAAGCGATCCCTTTATGTCCGCAACAGTGGAACGGGCTGAAGATGTAAAAACGGTTGAAAATCTTCACGCCCGCGCCCTTCGTCGGGAAGCAAAGGGTGCATACGGCGCTTATATGGAGCTTGCCGAGCGTCCTGCCCAGACCGTGCAGCTTAGGATGATTGCCTCCGAGGATACCGGCTTTGTTGCAGATACGATTGCTCAGAACTCTGGCATTGACTATCCCGATAAAGCCAAGCTTCTGTGCCAGTTTAACCCTGTCAAACGCCTTGAAAATGCCCTGCGGCTTTTGCAGCAGGAGATGCAGATGCTGCAGCTGGAAAACGAAATTCAGGAAAAAACCCGGGCATATCTTGACCAGGAGCAGCGGGACTATTACCTGCGGGAGCAGATGAAGGTCATCCGTGAGGAATTGGGCGAGGGGGATGAAGCGGAGGAATTCGAGGAATATACCCATAAAGTTCTCGCCCTCCAGCTTGAAAAAGAGACGGAAGAAAAGCTCCTTAAGGACGTTTCCAGACTTAAAAAGCAACATTTCGGCTCTGCGGAAGCCTCTGTGCTGCGTAATTATCTCGACACCGTGCTGGAGCTTCCTTGGCACATAAAAACCAAGGAACGGGTGCAGGTAGATGCCGCCCGGAAAATCCTTGAAAAGGAACACTACGGCCTTGAGAAAGTGAAGGAACGTATCCTCGAGACCATTGCCGTCCGGCAGGTCGCCCCGGAGATGCCGCCTCAAATCCTTTGTTTGGTCGGCCCTCCCGGTGTGGGTAAAACCTCCATCGCTTATTCCATCGCCCACTGCCTCAACAGAAAGCTTGCCCGCATCTCCCTTGGCGGTGTCCGGGATGAGGCGGACATCCGTGGTCACCGAAAGACCTATGTAGGCGCAATGCCCGGCCGTATTATCTCCGGTATCATCCAGTCCGGCAGTATGAACCCTGTGCTGCTCCTTGATGAAATCGACAAAATGGGCGCTGACCACCGTGGCGACCCTGCCGCAGCGCTGCTGGAAGTACTGGACGGGGAGCAGAATAAAGCCTACCGGGATCATTTCCTTGAAATTCCTGTGGATTTGCGGAATGTAATGTTCATTACTACCGCCAATACCCTCGATACTATCCCTAGACCCCTCCTTGACCGTATGGAAATCATCCAGCTTTCCTCCTATACCGATGAAGAAAAGCTAATGATTGCCAAGAATCATCTGATTCCCAAGCAGCTCAAAAAGCACGGTCTTTCCCGCAGCCAGCTTCGCTTCGCCGACGACGGCATCCGGGAGATCATTACCTGCTACACAAAGGAATCCGGTGTTCGTAATTTAGAGCGCGCTATTACAGAAATCTGCCGCAAAACCGCAATGCAAATCACAGCCTCTCAGGAGGATGTCCGCAATGTGGTACGGGGCAGTAATGTAGAAAGCCTGCTGGGCATCCGTAAGTATCTGCCCGACCGTATCCCTGCAAAGGATCAGGTTGGTCTTGTGACCGGACTTGCTTGGACCTCCGTTGGCGGTGAGACCCTGACGGTAGAAGTGAATGTGATGGACGGCAGCGGGAAGCTGGAGCTGACCGGCAACCTTGGCGATGTGATGAAAGAATCTGCCCACGCAGCGCTTAGCTATATCCGGGCAAATGCCGGGAAACTGGGTGTCTCTGCGGATTTCTATAAGACAAAGGACATTCACGTCCATTTCCCGGAGGGCGCTGTGCCGAAAGACGGTCCTTCTGCCGGTATTGCAGTGTGTACCGCAATGGTGTCCGCCCTGACCGGCGTAACTGTTCGCTCCGATGTGGCAATGACAGGTGAAATTTCCATCCGCGGGCGTGTCCTGCCCATTGGCGGTCTGAAGGAAAAGACAATGGCCGCCCACCGTCAGGGCATCCGCACTGTGATTATTCCTAAGGACAATGAAAGAGACCTGGAAGAAATCGACCAGACTGTCCGTTCTGCGCTGAACTTTGTGACAGCAGAGACCATCGAGACAGTTTTGGAGACGGCGCTCAACCGCAAAGCGACTCTAACCTCCGCAATGCTTCCGGAACTGCCCGGAGAGGCAAAGAAAAAGGCAACTAAGCCCGGCATCCGTCAGTGAGGTAGCTTATGAATTTTCATAATGTGGAATTTTTGATTTCGGCGGCAAATCCCGGCAGCTTTCCTAAGGAAAGATTACCGGAGATTGCCTTTGCCGGAAAATCCAACGTAGGAAAATCCTCGGTTATCAACCGGCTGCTGATGCGAAAGAACTTTGCGCGGGTAGGGGATAAGCCGGGTAAAACCATCCACGTCAATTATTTTGTGCTGGATAAGAAGTGCTATCTTGTGGATTTGCCCGGCTACGGCTTTGCCCAGGTCTCCCAAAAGGAAAAGGAGCGCTGGGGAAAGCTGATGGAGGACTATTTTGCCTCCGGTCGGATTGATTTGGGCGTGCTGATTGTGGACGCCCGTCACGCCCCTACCAATAACGACATTACGATGGCAAATTGGTTTATAGGCAGCGGCTGTCCCTTTGTGGTGGTCGCCAATAAGCTGGATAAACTAAAGAAAAGCGAAATCCTCCCGAACCTGCAAACAATACGAGAGGATTTGGAGCTGCCGGAGAGCTGTCCCATCATTCCTTTTTCTGCGGAAAAGGGAACAGGCCGGGACGACCTTGTAGCAAAAATCTTAGAAGCAGTCAAATAAAAGAACAGACACCGGCTCACCGGTGTCTGTTTGCGTTTAGATATTCTTCTTGGCTTCTTTCAGCGCGCGGGAGAGCTGATCGGGGCAGGAGGTGTTCTTTGCGCCGCAGGTAGTGCCCTCCAGGCGGGTAATGACCTCGTCGATATCCATTCCCTCCACAAGAGCGCCAATGCCCTTTAGGTTGCCGTTGCAGCCGCCGAGGTACACAACATTATGAACCTTGCCGTCCTCAACGGTAAACTGGATGTACTGGGAGCAGGTGCCGCTGCACTTATATTCAAACTGCATATTGGGTTTCCTTTCATTTTTTTCTTTGATTATACGATAACCGCGCAAAAGTTTCAAGTAGGAATTTATTGCTTCTGATTTGGTTATCCTATGTAAAAAACGGAGGAGATGTATATATGGAAACCAACGAAAAACAAAATGACCAAAATCAGCCAAATGAGCTGACAGACCTTGGCGCGGATATTTCCAAAACCAGTAAAGGTAATATTTATACCTTAACCATCATCGGACAGGTAGAGGGTCACCAAGTCCTGCCTGAGAACGTAAAAACAACCAAATATGAGCACGTTCTGCCCCTGCTTGCCGGCATTGAGGAAAGCGACGAAATCGACGGTCTGCTGTTACTGCTGAACACCGTCGGCGGTGATATCGAGGCAGGCCTCGCCATCGCGGAAATGATCTCGGGTATGAAAAAGCCCACCGTTTCCCTGGTCTTGGGCGGGGGACACTCCATCGGTATTCCGCTGGCCGTATGCACGAAGAAATCCTTTATCACACCCACCGCCAGTATGACCGTGCATCCTGTGCGAATGACCGGTCTTGTCATCGGCGCACCCCAGACATTCCGCTATTTTCAGCGTATTCAGGAACAGATTGCAGACTTTGTGACCGCCAATTCCGGCATCTCCCGGGAGCAATTTGAGGGCTATATGATGGCAACAGGGGAGATGGCGTCCGATGTTGGCACAATCCTCTACGGCAAAGAAGCGGTGGCTTCGGGGCTGATTGACCGCCTTGGCAGTCTCAGCGACGCGCTTTCTGCCCTGCATAAAATGATTGATAAGAACAAGAAACGGGATAAGAAGTTCCAGGAATAAAAATTTTATTCTCTACTGGAAATTTTCGGATGACTATGCTATAATACTAAAAATATGCGCTGGAGGTGGGGCACGAAGTGAATTGGATTGAAATATTACTCCTCGGACTGGTTTCCGGCCTTTCTGAATTCGTCCCCATATCTTCCGGCGGCCACCAACGGCTTATGCTCCATCTGTTCGGGAAGACACAAATGGACCCCTTATGTCATCTTATTTTGATGGCGGGTGTTCTTATGGCGGTTTTAACTGCCTGCAGCGGTCTCATCCGCCGTTTAATGGCCGAGCAGGCAATTGCCCGTCGTAAGAGAAAGCACAGGACATACGGCTCCCGTTACTACGATTATCGGATTGTGAAAACCGCTGTTTGGCCGCTGGCCATCGTATATACGGTCTGTTCTTTATTTCGCATTTCCATAAGCCTGCCCGGCTTGGCGCTGACATTTCTAATTAACGGTATTTTGCTGTTCGTGACCGGAAATATGCGGCAGGGGAATAAGGACTCCCGGCGTATGGCCAGCCTGGACAGCACCTTGATGGGACTTTTCGGAGGCGCTTCCGCTGTTGCCGGTATCTCTCTGGTGGGTACGGTCTCGTCCGTTGCCGTAGCCCGTGGCGCCCAGCGGCAGTCGGCCCTTAACTGGGCGCTGTCTATTTGCGTCCCTGCACTGCTGATTCGTATGGCAATTGACCTGCTGTTTATCCTGATTGGCGGCACAACGCTGTCCTTTGCCGGATTTTTATGGAGTCTCGGCGGCGCGGTCTTTGCTTTTATTGGCGGCCGCATCTCTATCCGCCTTGTTCGTTTTGTGGTAAGCCGTTCCGGTCTTTCCGGATTTGCCTACTACGTATGGGGCGCAGCAATTCTTACGTTTATACTGTTTTTGATCACATAGGAGGACATATGGCTAACAAAAAAACAAAGTCTACGGCCGAAAAAGTCGCATCTTCCAAAAACAAAAAGAAGACGACCAAGCGGTCTGCCAAAACAGAGTCTAAAGTTACTGTAAAAAGTCCCGTCCGGAAGCTTTTGGACCGGTGGGGGATTCCTTTCCGGTTCTTTACCGCAACTTTCTTTTTCATCAGCTTTGCGCTGCTGCTGATTACTTTCTTAGCTCCCGGCGGCGTGTTCTTTATGGCGCTCGAGAATGTCTTCCTTGGCCTTTTCGGTAAGGTAGGATTTTTGGTGTCCATTCCCGTATCGCTGTACCTGTTCTTTATCCACGCTTTTTCCGCAAAACGGCCGGTTCGGATGCGTACCGCGTGCCTGTTTGTATTTATCCTCATTTGCGGCTGTATTGGGCACGTTTTTGCAGGCAATATTGAGCAGGTTTATAGCTTTGAGAGTTTTGGAAAGCTTTACGAAAACGGTCTTTCAGGCGCATCCGGCGGTATGATCTGCGGCATTATCACCCAACTGATTGCCTTTTTCTTCGATAAGGCAACTCTAGTATTTTTGATTCCTGCTGCGCTGCTGACACTGCTTGCCGGTATGCAGATTACCATTCCCAGTATTGTTCGCGCTGTCCGCAACCGTCCCAGAGCGGACTGGGACGATGAGGAAGATATAAAGCCCGAGCCTGCGGCAATTGTGGTTAATCATATCGCCAATAAGCGCATCGAGCATATCAAAAACCGCCGCATTGCCGCCGAGCTTGAGGCTGAGGAAGAG
>JAZQUL010000050.1:0-13510 GCA_045631285.1 Faecousia sp.
CAATAATGCAGACGAAACAAAAGATTTTTTTCATACCTGTCACCAATAAAAAAGCACACCCCGGAGGGTGTGCCAAAAAAGTGCCTTCCCCGGTTGTTGCCACACAAACCGTCCATTGCTCGCGCAGGGAGATGAGGAGAGCACCTTTTTACAAAGATAGTCTCCCCCTGAACGAGCAACATTTATTCGGTTTATGTGGCATCACCATTCTATCACGTCGGTTCCCAAAAGTAAAGCCTGCCGGCATAAAAAATCACAGGCAGGTCAGCTCGGCATTTTCGTTGGATTCTATATGTGGTGTGGAGTGTGGATAAAGCCGATTATATGCTTGATTTTGCTTCTTTTTCCTATGCTAAAATGGAAAAATTTGGATAGCATAGTAATATTACGGTTGCAAACCTTATGTTTTGAGGGCGTTTTATATATTGACAATATCACGATACCGTGATATACTATTAGCGAAAGGAGTGGATGAAATGCCCGTACTGTCAAGATTTTACGGAATCGTTATCCGTATGTACTTTTTACAAAAGGAACATAATCCGCCCCATATTCACGCAATTTACGGCGATGATATGGCGGCAATCACAATTTCTGACGGGAAGGTGTTGGAGGGGGCGCTGCCTTACAAGGCTCTGGAATTGGTAAGAGAGTGGATTTCTTTGCACAAGGATGAACTCTTTGTTATTTGGGAAACCCAGGATTTCAAACACCTTCCTCCGTTGGAGTAAGGAGGCAAGTATGTTTCATAAGATCAAGAATGTCTCTGCGCTGCCGGACTATCGTCTGAGCGTTCAGTTTGCCGAGGGCTGCACCAAGATATACGATATGAAGCCCTTGTTCGCGCGTATTCCGCTTTTTGCAGAGCTGAAGGATCCGAATCTATTCTCGGATGTCACTGTTGATGTGGGCGGTCACGGAATTGTGTGGAATGACGATCTGGACCTCTCTTGTGATGAGCTGTGGGAGAATGGCATCGAGGTAGAAACGCCCTTTGATGGCCTTATGGCTTTCAGCGATGCCACTGCCCTTTGGGCGCTGAACGAAAGCACGCTTAGAAAAGCCATCACCTACGGCAAGTTGGTGGAAGGTGTTGACGTGTGCAAGTTCGGCAAGCAGTGGGTCGTCTCGATGAAGGCTATGCGCAGAGAATACGGAGAACCGCGGGTTTAGCTGTTAATAAAAAGCAGGCTGTGCCTTTGGGCATAGCCTGTTCTTTGTTATAGGTTTCAATCACCGTAGAGAATACAGACAGAGACGATTATATGCTTGATTTTGCTTCTTTTCCTATGTTAAAATGTATCAAAATGGGAAGTGCGAAAAGGGGACAGAGGAATGAAAGAACGTTACGCCGGTATTTTGCTGCCGGTTACTGCGCTGCCTTCACCCTATGGTGTGGGAAGCATAGGTGAAAAGGCAAAGGCCTTTGTGGATTTTTTGGTGAAAGCCGGGCAGAGCATTTGGCAGGTACTGCCGCTGGTGCCTACGGGCTATGGGGATTCTCCTTATTCCTCTTCCTGCGCCACAGCGGGCAGTCCATACTTAATTGACATTGATACCCTGATTGCCCAAGGACTGCTTACAAAAGCGGAAGCAGAGGAATATACCTGCGATTTGCCTATCTGGGATGGTGCTACCGGCCGGGTCAACTATGAGGCGCTGTTTCATCGGCGTATCCCGCTGCTGAAATTGGCATTTAGCCGCTTTGATAAAAGCACACCGCCGTTCCGGGCATTTTTAAAAGCGGGGGAGTATGAAGAATTTGCAGCCTTTATGGCGCTGAAAGAAGCCCATAACTGGCAGTCCCTTTCTGCTTGGGAGGACGGCTGCCGCACCCGCAATAACGAAGCAGTGCAAAAATCTTTGGCAGAAAATGAAGAAGCGGTACTCTTTTGGCAATTTACCCAGTACGAATTCTTCCGCCAATGGCAGGAATTGAAGGCCTACGCCAACAGCCGGGGCGTGCAGATTATGGGCGATATGCCCCTGTACGTTTCCGATGACAGCGCAGAGGTCTGGGCGCACCCAGAGCTTTTCCTGTTGGACGGCAAGGGAAAGCCTACGGAGGTGGCAGGCGTGCCGCCGGATTATTTCAGCGAGGACGGCCAGCTTTGGGGCAATCCGCTGTATAACTGGGAGACAATGGAGAAAGATGGCTACGCCTGGTGGACAAATAGGCTGAAAAAGGCCCTTTCTATGTACGACATCGTCCGTATTGACCATTTCCGGGGCTTTGACCGGTTCTATGCCGTTCCTGCCGACAGTCCTACAGCCAAAGAAGGCCGGTGGCGGGATGGGCCGAAGGAGACGCTTTTTGCAGGCAAAGAACATTGGAACATTGTGGCGGAGGATTTGGGAACGCTGGATGAGGGTGTGTACAGACTTATGGAAAATATAGGCTATCCCGGTATGAAGGTGCTGGAATTTGCCTTTGACGGTGACCCTGACCACCCCTACAAACCCTCCAATTACGAAGAAAACTGTGTGGTTTATACCGGCACCCACGATAACGCTACCTTTATAGAGTATTTAGAAGATATGACTCCGGCGCAGCGAGAACTTGTCTATGCAGATATTGCTGGGGAATGTGAAAAATGGGGTGTGGAATTTACATATTCGGAGGATGACCCGGAAACAATGCAGCAGGCGAGAAGAGCGGCTGTGCAGTTGGCTTATGCAAGCCGGGCAAAATATGTAATTATTCCGATGCAGGACCTGTTGGGCACTGGGGCGGAAAGCCGAATAAACTGTCCGGGCATTCTCAGCGTATATAACTGGAGCTGGCGCTGTCGGGAGGATATGCTCAGCGATACGTTCGCGGAAGAGATCCGCGCAGCCGTTGCCACAGGCGGAAGATAAGGCGTAGTAAGCCTCCCAATGCTATATTTAAAAGGGACACTGCCCATCGGGTAGTGTCCCTTTCGTAAGCCAATAGAGAGGTATAGAGAAGTTGGAAAGTTTTGTCGGTCTTGGAAAGTTTTGTCGGTCTTGGCCGCGATTTGACTTTTTAGCGGTTATCCGCTATAATAGGATAGGTTATGTATATTCGCGGTCTATACGAATTTGCATAAAACTTAAATTTCAGCCCATATTTGATAGATAAACGGAGTTGGTTCTGTGTATAAAGCTTTTTTAAAAAGAGTGATTGACATTTTGCTGTCTGCAGTGGGAATTGTAGTATTGGCAGTGCCGATGCTGATTTTGGTATTGATGATTAAATTGGATTCCCCGGGACCGGTGCTGTTTAAGCAAAAGCGGGTGGGAATACATAAATCCTATTTTAACATTCTCAAATTCCGTACAATGCGAGTAGATACACCTAAGGATACTCCGACGCACCTGCTTGAAAATCCCGAACAATGGATTACCAAGGTGGGGAAATTTTTGCGAAAGACCAGCTTGGACGAACTGCCGCAGATATTTAATATTTTTGCGGGGCATATGTCTATCATCGGTCCCCGCCCGGCGTTATGGAATCAGTACGACTTAATTGAAGAGCGGGATAAGTATGGTGCAAACGATGTGTTGCCCGGCCTTACCGGTTGGGCACAAATCAATGGCCGGGACGAATTGGAAATTCCCGTCAAGGCAAAGCTGGATGGCGAATATGTGGCAAAAATGAGCTTCTGGTTTGATTGCAAGTGCTTTATCGGTACAGTTACAGCAGTACTTGGTTCTAAAGGTGTTGTTGAAGGCGGCACAGGTGAGATAAAGAGACAAGAGGAGAAAGAGACGGAAGCGGAGGCAACGGCAAAGTGAAAAAGGTCAGTGTTGTAGTTGCTACATACAGACGTGAGCAGGATTTGCAGCGGGCGCTGGTATCTTTAGCAGAGCAAAATTATGCCGATATGGAAATTGTGCTTGTGGATGATAATGGAGTTGCAGCCTGGAATGCCCGGGTATCTGCCGTTGTAGAAGAATTCAAAGCAAATTTCCCGAATGTTGCTTTGCAGTATATTGTAAACCAGCCAAATCAAGGCTCCGCCAAATCCCGGAATATCGGCATCGCTGCGGCCACAGGAGAATATGTCACATTTTTGGATGACGATGATGTTTACCTGCCGGATAAGGTGAAAAACCAAGCTGTGTTTATGGAAAACGGAGGCTGCGACTACTCGATTACCGACTTGGTTCTTTACAATGAAATGGACAAGGAGATTGATAGACGGATTCGTTCCTATATAAAAGAAACATCACCGGCACAACTACAAATGTATCACCTGAAGTATCATATGACCGGCACAGACACGATGATGTTCCGGAAGGATTATTTGGCAAAAATCGGCGGCTTTGCGCCCATAGATGTAGGCGATGAGTTCTACTTGATACAGAGAGCCATCGAGGGTGGAGGAAAGTTCGGTTATCTTCCGGGCTGCAGCATTAAGGCGTATGTGCATACAGGCGAGGGCGGTCTTTCCAGCGGCGACGGAAAAATACAGGGCGAAAATGCGCTCTATGCGTATAAGAAGACGTTTTTTGACAAGCTGCCTGTAAAGGATGTCCGCTATATCAAAATGAGACATTACGCTGTGATCGCCTACGCAGAACTGAGAAGAAAGAAATATGGGAGCTTTGTTTGGAATGCGTTACGGGCTTTCTTGGCTTCCCCAATGCAGTTTTTGTCCATATTGAAGTAAAGGAAAGCTTTGCGCGGCACCATAAAAACTTTGAGGGTGAGAAAGTATGACACAATCAGATATGTTGAAGGAAAAGCTTGTGGCAATGTTCAAGTGGTTTCATACCTTTTGCGAGGAAAACGGCCTGACATACTATATGCTGGGTGGAACAATGCTGGGCGCAGTACGGCACGGAGGCTTTATTCCGTGGGATGACGACATTGACATTGGGATGCCTCGTGAGGACTATAATAAGCTGGCTTTGCTGCTCAAAGAGAATATGACCCCGATAAAATATGTTTTGGAAACACCGGATAGTTCTGAAAAAGATTTTTATTATCCTTTTTCTAAAATTTATGATACGGACACCACGCTTATTGAAAATACGAAAACCAAAATTAAGAGGGGAATATATTTGGATATTTTCCCCTTGGATGGTATTGGCAACAGCGCAGAGGAAGGCAAAAAGAATTTTGAGAAGATTCAGCGGATGAACCAATTACTGTTATTGAAGGTGGCAGGCTTCAGAAAAGGTCGTTCTGCATTTAAAAATTTGGGCGTGGCGTTGTTTCGGATAGTCCCGGTTAGCCCAAAGTATATTCTGCGTAAGCTGGTATCCCTTTGCGCGGAAAAAAGCTTTTATGAATGTCGTTATGTAGGAAACCTGGTAGGCGCTTGGGGAACCAGAGAGCTTATGCCCAGAGAGGTGATGGGGCGTCCAACCCTCTATACATTTGAAGATATGCAGGCGTACGGCGCAGAAAATGCAGATGCCTATTTAACGAGCCTATACGGTAATTGGAGACAATTGCCACCTGTTGAAAAACGGGTTACACACCACGATTTCGTAATGATAGATTTGGAAAAATCATATCTGGAAAGGAAATAATTGCAGTGAAAAGGGTAATTACATACGGTACGTTTGATTTGCTCCACTATGGTCATATTAATCTTTTGAGAAGAGCCAAAGCGCTGGGAGATTATTTGATTGTGGCACTGTCCACAGATGAATTTAATAGGGACAAGAAGAATAAGGAATGTTACTTTTCTTTCGAGCAGAGAAAGGCTCTGCTTGAAGCGATCAGATACGTGGATTTGGTCATCCCGGAATGTACTTGGGAGCAGAAACGCACGGATATTCATGAGTATTGTGTAGATACATTTGTGATCGGGGATGATTGGAAAGGCAAGTTTGATTTCCTGCAGGAAGAAGGCGCAGAGGTGGTTTACTTGCCCAGAACGCCGGAAATCAGCACAACGCAAATCAAGCAAAACTTAGCATCCCATCCGGATTAAAGGGGAGAGTCGGTTATGCCTAGATTTGAAATTCTCTGTGTAACTATGCACCAAACGGATTTCTCCAAGTTAAAGGAAATGAATATCCGCTCGGATGTGGTTTTTGCCAATCAATGTAACCGCACAGCTTACGAAGAAATCCACTTTGAAAATCATATTGCCAAAATGATTTCCACGGAAACGAGGGGCATAGGCAAAAACCGTAATCTCGCGCTTTTATATGCATCTGCCGATATTTGCCTTATGGCAGATGACGATGTCAGGTATGCAGACGATATGGAGCAAAGGGTGCTCCGGGAATTTGAAAAGCACCCCGATGCGGATGTAATTGTGTTCCACTTTGCTTCTAATGACCCGAACAGAAAACCACCGCAATACGCAAAAACCAAAAAATGGCCGAAATTTGCAAGAACGCCTTGGGGTGCTATCCGCATTGCCTTTCGATTTGAAGCTGTTCAACGGGCGAATACGTGGTTTACCACCCTGTTTGGGGGCGGGTGTCTCTTTCCCTCTGGTGAGGACAGTATGTGGATCAAGGCTTTGCGGAAAAGCGGACTGACATTCTATGTATCGAAGGAAACGATTGGGGAGGTATCCTACGAAACCTCTATATGGTTTACCGGCTATGATGAGAAATACTTCTTTGGCGTTGGCGCTTATTACACAGCTATGAATCCGAAAATTGCGTTTCTCAAGTACCTCTATGGGGCATTTAGAACAAGAGGCAAAGGGACGCTGTCTTTAGCGGAAAAAATAAAATGGATGAAACGCGGCAAAGAGGGATATGAGAAGATGCTATCCTATGGCGCGTATACAGCAGATAAACGAGGATGATTATGAGAATTCAATCAGCTAGCAGTACAAAAACAGGGTTTTATCGGAATGTGAGCTTTATGTTCGTAGTTTACTGGGGAATTCTTGTTTTGTGGCAAAATGTCAGCGGCGCGGAAACTCGCGGCACAATGGACTTGCTTATAAAGGTTGGGCTGATGGCCTATTTTGTGGGATTTTACCTCCTTCGGGCGCGAGCCTTTAATGTAAAAGCATTTCTTGTGGTTTTGCTTGCAATGTCCCTGATGATTACTGCATCAACAGAAAGTCAGTTTTCCTTAAGCAACATTGTCGCGTATGCCTATCCGGTTATCATTCTTTTTGTGGTATACGGATTTGGTGATAATCTGCAAATTAATCGTGCACAGCTATTGTCTTTTTGCAAGTGCATAATCGGCATCACCCTGTATGCAGCGATTTATGCAGTCATTTTTTGTTGGGATCAATTTGCTGGTGCAATATCTTTGAAATATGCATATGGTAATGAGTTGAGTTCCTTTTTTATCAGTAACCATGAATATGGAATGTATTTAGTGGCAGCCATCATTGCCTGCACGTTGTGTCTTGACCTATCAGAAAAAAGGGGAAGTCTTCGCAAAGTATATTATTTAGCGGTAATTGCGTTTTTGGCAGTAAACCTGATCTTGACCTTTTCGCGGACATCTATGCTGGGGTTGGCAGTGTTTTTATTAGTATACGTGATCTGGGGAAAAAAGTCTGCCCGGAAATGGTTTTTGCTCCTTGGTGTTGCGGTGGTTGCGCTGCTGGCTATATCTCCGAAATTAACAGAGTTTGTTTTTAACATTGTGTTCAAAGGAAACAATGCTGCCGGCAGAGATGTTCTGTTGGAGCAAGGTATACGGTACTACAACGGTGGTGACGTCGCACAAAAAATTTTTGGTTATGGTATTTATGAAACGCGCGATTATTTTGAGAAGCATTTCGAACATGGTAGTGTGCATAATGCATACTTGCAGGTTTTGCTGTATTATGGCGTGATTGGCGTTGGGATGTTGGTCTGTTTTCTTCTTTCTCAGTTGATCGGCGGTGCTCGTTTCTGCAAAAAAGACCGTTACGTAGGCGCTGTTTCTGTAGGATTGTTGCTTTCTGCAATGGCGATGATGTTTACAAACACCGCTATCATTTTTACATCCTCTATCGACTCCTTCTTTTTGACGATGTTTTTTGTATTGATTCCTAAATATGTACGCAATAGTATTCGAAAGCAAGCATTTTAAGAGGTTTAGATTATATGAAATATACACTGGCGGAACTCCAACAAATAGAACTGCAGATCCTTACGGATTTTGCAGACTTTTGCAAGGAAAATGCGCTTCGGTATTATTTGATCGGCGGCGCACTCCTCGGTGCGGTGCGATATCAGAAATTTATCCCTTGGGATGATGATGTGGATGTGGCAATGCCCCGGGAAGATTATGAGCGGCTCAAAACCATTTTTTCGTCGGAAAAATATTTCCTGCAAAATGCCCAAAGTGACCCGTTGTTTTCGCGTTGTATACAAAAGGTGCGTTTAAACGGCACAAAAATAGAAGAAAAGATGTGCTTGAATGTAGATATCCATCAGGGGATATATATTGATATTTTTCCTATTGACTATGTGGCAGATGGGGAAGAAAAGCGGCTTTCCCGGAGAGCAACCGCTATTCGGCGTCTGATGTCTCTGCGGGCTATAAAGGGTGGTTACCTGAATGGCCGCCATACGGCTGTGAAAAAACTTATTCGGGCGGTTTGCCCTCTGACAATTCAATTTATAGACAGAAAAATCGACCGGCTGTGTACGCAGGAAAATGCCGGGGAAAGAAAGTATGCTATTTTATGGCTCCACAACTATTCCTGGGATAAGCAACTGCACAAAATGCGCGTTTTCGGCGAAGGCAGTGTGTGCAGTTTTGAAGGGCACGAATTTACGGCACCTGCAGATACAGATGCCTTTTTGCGCCGGGTCTTTGGCGAAGATTATATGCAGGAACCTGCAATGGAAAAGAGAAAATGTCCCCATAACTATATGAATGTATGTGCCAATATTACGAAAGGAGAGGAACTATCGTGAAGAAAGTTTTAGTGATTTCTTATACTTCCCTGATATCCAGCACCCCTAACGGACGAACGATGCAAAGCCTCTTGCAAAATATTCCCGCTGAAAATATATCTTTATTTTGCTGCTACGGCGTACCTGACAAGGGGAGCTGTGCTTCTTGTTATAAGGTTTCCAATAAGGATGCTGTTAATTCTTTGTTCAAAGCAAATTGTGCAGGAGGAGTGATAGATGCGTGTATGGATCATGATCCCGGTGAGGAGCTTAAGAAAGACCAGCGTAACGGCCCACGAAAGGCATGGAAATATGTAGCAAAGGAGCTTATTTGGCTGCTTGGCAGATGGAAAAACAAAAAGTTTAAGTCTTGGCTCCACGAGCAGAACGCAGATTGTGTGGTCTATATGTACGGAGATCAAGCATCCCTTCAGAATTTAGCGGTGTATGCATCCAAAGAATTGAACATTCCTTTGGTAGTATATTCTTGTGAGGATTACTGTTTGAAGGATTATAATTACTTAGATCGGAAAAAAGCGTCTATTTGGTTTTGGATATACCAAAAGCTAAGCCTTGCAGCAACGCGCAGGCTATTTCGTCAAGCCGCCGGTCTAATTACGAATTCCGATAAGCTGGGTGAGGAGCTGGCAGAGAAGTACGGGATCTCCAATGTATCAACAGTTATGATGGCTTCCCAAATGGAGTTTATTCGCAACGGGGAGGTCAGGAGTACAGAAGATACAACGATTACTTATCTGGGCGCATTGGGGACTGCACGTATTCAGGCGCTCACAGAGATTGGAGATGCACTGCAAAAGATTGATTCCCGCCTAAAGCTAGATATCTACGGCAGAACAACGGATGCATTAAAAGAACAGTTGGAGTCTTGCCCAGGTATCCGGTATCATGGCTTTGTGTCCTATGAAAAAGTGCAGCAGGTTATGCGAAGCAGTTCGCTTTTGATTGAAGCAATTAACAATGATCCATATGTTGTTAAGAATAAACGTTATGGCTTTTCTACAAAATATGCGGACTGTTTTGCTTGTGGAACACCTTTGCTCGTTTATGCACCTGCCGGGATTATAGAAACCGCTTTTGCATTGGAGCATAACTGCGCTTTTGTGGCGACTTCTGTCGATGCGTTGGAGCAAACGCTCCGTACGGCTCTGTTTGATCAGGATGCACGAAACAGGCAGTTGGATGCTGCGAAGAAAGTGACGGATATGTATTTCAATAAAGAAAAAAATATTCAAACAGTCGCATCGATGCTCAGTGGCGCTGTATCCAAAAAATAGCTACGGAAAAATAACAGATTGGAGAAAGAAATGAGGGGCGCAAGGAATAAAAACAGCAGTATCGTTTTGATGAGCGTAATCCTGCTGACGAAGATCATTGGTATGCTGCGCGATATCGTGATTGCCAATTATTTTGGAACCACCAACATAAGCGATGCGTTTTTGCTTGCGCTGACAGTCCCGACAACGCTTTTTGCACTGATTGGACACTCCCTTTCCACCGCCTATATTCCTATGTATAATCGCGTAAAGATAGAGCGTGGGGAAAGAGAGGCACAACGATTTTCCAATAACCTGTTGACCACAGCGATGGTTATCAGTACGGTCGCTGTTTTGCTGCTTTTGTTCTTTCCAAAAGCTGTAGTAAAAATATTTGCATCGGGTTTCGACGAGGCGACAGCAGATATCGCCGTCCGCTTGATCCGGATCAGCGCACCGAGCATTTATGTGATGTGTGCTGTTAATGTATTCGGCGGATACCTCCAGGCGAATAAAAGCTTTTTGGCACCGGCGGCCATTTCGCTTCCGAGAAATATTGCGATCGTTTTCTCTGTGGTGTTGGCAGCAGGGTTAGGCACCGATTGGTTGGGTTATGGCTTGATGGTGTCCTATCTTATGGAGCTATTTCTTTTAATGCCCTTTGTAATAAGAAAAGGCTACCTGTATAAGCCACAAATGAAGCTAAATGATGAATACATGCATCAGACCCTTTACGTGATTGCCCCCATTGTATTGGGAGTCTGTGTTGGTCAGGTTAATAAGATAGTCGATCGTTCTATGGCTTCTACAATTTTAGAGGGCGGCATCTCGGCACTGACTTATGCTGTGTTTATAAACAACGGTGTGCAGGAAATTTTAGTTACTGGCATCGTAACGATTCTTTTTGCAAAATGTTCGGAATATGTGGCTAAGCAAGAACATGACAAGGTGAAGCAAAAGCTATCTGAAACGCTCAATACTATGATTCTGCTGCTTATCCCTGCTTGTGTGGGTGTGTCGATTTTGGCTGAGCCGATTGTTTCGTTGGTGCTTTGCAGAGGAGAATTTGATCAGAATTCTCTAAAAATGACCGCAGCTGCACTTCGGTTCTACACATTAGGCCTGCTGTTTCTTGCAATGCGCGATACTATGGTTAAAGTGTTCTATGCTTACAAAGAAACCCGAGTCACATCGATCGTCTCTATTACCGCCATCGGAGCAAATATCGTTATGAATGTGTTACTGAGTCGGGTTATGGGGATCAACGGACTGGCTTTGGCAACCAGCTTGTCGGCCATATACAGCGCTGTAGCGTTGTATGTGCTTTTACACAGAAAAATAGGGGATTTCGGTTTTAAGACAATGTTGGTTGCAGTATGCAAAAGCCTGATTGGTTGTCTTCCAATGGCATTAACAGCTTACTTCCTCAATCAGCAAAAATGGGTTCAGTCGATGGGGGTTGCTGGGCTGTTTGTGTGCGTGTTGTTGTCTTGCGCAGTTTACTTCCTTGTTGAAATCCTTATTGGAAACAAAACGATTACGCGTCTGCTTCCAAAAGCAAACAAGAAAATATGAAATAGGGTCAATTGCAAATAAAATATTACCGGTTGCCGGTAGTATCACTTGTGAGACAGAATAAATAATTTCGAGAACAGAGAAATAGGGAGAGGAATACAAATGCAAGATGTCTTTGTAATCGGCATTGCCGGTGGCAGCGGATCGGGAAAATCTACTTTTGCCAAAAGACTAAAAGAACGCTTTCCTGACGATATCGCGTTGGTAAGCTGCGATAACTACTATTTAGCCAGAACAGGTATGCCCTTTGAAGAGCGGAAACGGCAGAACTATGACTCTCCCGAGGCTTTCGAATTTGACTTGATGATTCAGCAGATTATGGATCTGAAAAACGGTAAAAGCGTACTGTGTCCTGTCTATGATTTTTCTCTGCACACCCGAAGCGAACGTGTTATTGAGATCCAGCCAAAGCCCATCATCCTCATCGACGGCATCCTGATTTTTGCCGAGCCACAATTACGGCAGATTATGGATATGCGGATCTATGTGGAGACTGACGCAGATGAGCGGATTCTCCGCCGCGCCCGCCGGGATATGGTAGAGCGTGGCCGTGACTTGGACGGCATTATCGAGCAGTATTTAGCCACAGTTAAGCCTATGCACAATCAATATGTAGAGCCAACAAAGGCTTACGCGGATATTATCATCAACGGCGGTCTTAACGACCGGGCATATGACTTGGTAAAAAATAAGATTCAAAGCATTCTGAGAAAAAGAGGATAAGCGTTATGAGCCTTTTTGCAAATAAAACCTTACTGATTACCGGTGGTACCGGGTCTTTTGGCAACGCGGTGCTGAATCGGTTTTTGAAAACAGACATCGGGGAGATTCGCATTTTCTCCCGTGACGAGAAGAAGCAGGACGATATGCGTCACGAGTTTCAGGCAAAGATGCCTGAAGTGGCAGACAAAATTAAATTCTACATCGGCGATGTCCGTGACATCGCTTCTGTCAGAAACGCAATGCACGGTGTAGATTACATCTTCCACGCGGCGGCCCTGAAGCAAGTGCCTTCCTGTGAGTTTTTCCCCATTGAGGCGGTGAAAACCAATGTGCTGGGCACCGAAAATGTACTTTCTGCCGCCATCGAAGCGGGTGTGCAGAATGTTGTCTGCCTTTCTACCGATAAGGCGGCCTATCCCGTCAATGCTATGGGTACCAGTAAGGCAATGATGGAGAAGGTTATCGTTGCAAAATCTCGCACCGTATCCCCGGAAAAGACGAAGATCTGCTGTACCCGCTACGGTAATGTAATGTGCTCCCGTGGCTCGGTCATTCCGCTGTGGATTGAACAGATTAAGGCTGGCAATCCCATCACCATCACCGAGCCGTCCATGACCCGCTTTATTATGAGCTTGGACGAGGCGGTGGATCTGGTGCTGTTTGCCTTTGAAAACGGCGCATCCGGTGATATTTTGGTACAAAAAGCCCCTGCCTGCACCATCGAAGTGCTGGCAAAGGCGGTGACCGGCCTCTTTGCGCCCGGTCACGAAATTAAGGTCATCGGCATCCGCCACGGTGAAAAGATGTACGAGACGCTCCTTACCAATGAGGAATGTGTAAATGCTGTGGATATGGGCGCGTTTTATCGTGTGCCTTGCGATAACCGCGGTCTTAACTACGATAAGTTCTTTAAGCAAGGCGATGTGGACCGCAATCCGCTCACCGAGTTCAATTCTTCTAATACGGAACTTTTGAATGTGGAGCAGGTGCAAGAGAAACTGCTGAGCCTTTCCTACATCCGCGAGGAACTGGATAAAATGGGTATTACTTACTAAGAGGTTTTCTTATATGAACATTCTCATTACAGGCGCAAAGGGTTTTGTGGGTCGAAACCTGGTGGAGACCCTGAAAACCATCCGGGACGG
>JAZQUL010000051.1:0-30599 GCA_045631285.1 Faecousia sp.
GTCAGCCAGCGCCTGTGCAACAGCAATGGTACCCTTTGCCAGAGTGGGGTTCTCGAAAACGCCCATAGGGCCGTTCCAAACAACAGTCTTAGCAGCCTTTGCAGCAGCAGCGAAGGTTTCGCAAGCCTTGGGACCGATGTCCAGACCCATCTGGTCAGCGGGGATAGCGGTGCAGTCCACATAGTCTACGGGGATTTCAGCATCAATGGGGGAGGGGAATGCGGGCGCGATAGCGGTATCAACAGGCAGCAGCAGCTTTACGCCCTTTGCTTCTGCCTTAGCGAGCATCTCCTTGCAGTAGTCCAGCTTCTCGTTGTCCACGAGAGACTTGCCAACACTGTAACCCTGAGCAGCCAGGAAGGTGTAAGCCATACCGCCGCCGATGATCAGGGTATCGACCTTCTCCAGCAGGTTATTGATAACGTTCAGCTTGTCAGAGACCTTAGCGCCACCAAGAATAGCCACGAAGGGACGCTCGGGGTTTGCCAGCGCCTTACCCATAATGGAAACTTCCTTCTGTACCAGATAGCCGGAAACAGCGGGCAGGTAGTCAGCAACACCTGCGGTGGAAGAGTGGGCGCGGTGGGCAGTGCCAAATGCGTCATTTACGAAGATGTCGGCAAGGTCGGCCAGTGCCTTACTCAGGTCGGGATCGTTCTTGGTCTCGCCCTTAATGTAACGGGTGTTCTCCAGCAGCATTACGTCGCCATCCTTGAGGGCAGCGGCCTTTGACTTGGAGTCCTCACCGGCGACATCGGAAGCCATAATGACCTCCTTGCCCAGCAGCTCGCTGAGGCGGTCAGCAACGATCTTGAGGCTCAGCTCGGGCTTCCACTCGCCCTTGGGCTTACCCATATGGGAGCAGAGGATGACCTTAGCGCCCTTGTCGACCAAGTACTGGATGGTGGGCAGAGCGGCTACGATACGCTTGTCGGAAGTAATCTTGCCTTCCTTGGTGGGAACGTTGAAGTCGCAGCGGCACAGAACGCGCTTGCCGGCTACTTCAATGTCTTCAATAGACTTCTTGTTGTAGTTCATTGTTATTTCCTCCATATTGGTTATTTACGCATTTTTCCAAAGTCCTGCAAATGTGGAAAATCAAGCTGCCGCAGCGCCTCAAAGACGGTGATGGCCACGGCGTTACTGAGGTTCAGGCTTCGCGCTTCCGGCCGCATAGGGAGCCGGATACAGCTCTCTCTATGTTCCTCCAGAAAATCTTCCGGAAGGCCCTTGGTTTCCTTACCGAAGAACAGATAGCAGTCGGTTTCGAAATTTGCTTCGGTGTAGCACCGGGGGGCTTTGGTGGTGAGACACCACATTTGCTTTACGTCGTTTTTGCTGAAGAAATCCTCTAAATTATCATAGTCGTGGACATCTAAAAGATGCCAGTAATCGAGACCCGCCCGCTTCAGCGCCTTGTCTGAAATGTCAAAGCCTAAGGGACGGATAAGGTGCAGACTGCAGCCGGTGGCGGCGCAGGTTCTGGCAATATTTCCGCAGTTGCCGGGGATTTCCGGCTCTACCAAAACGATATGAAGCAATCCTTTCACCTCTCCAATTTGCTCGCTTCCCTATTGTACGGCAAACTTCGAATAAAATCAATCAAAAAATTACGAAAAATGCAACTTTTCTTAGTATATACATAAAAAATCCCTATGGCGTTATAAATTTGTGAAAAATGCAAAGGCTTTTTCACCACTTTTTCACCAAATTGTAAGAAGTGATTGACTTTTTAAGCGGTTTGTGAGAAAATAGGCGGTGCAATATGAGAAAAATGAGGGGATATTTTATGTTCCAATCCAGAACCCATACCTGCGGAGAGCTGCGGCTTTCCGATGCAGGCAAAACCGTTACCATTTCCGGCTGGCTGGAGAATGTCCGTGAGGTTGGCGCAAACTTTGCATTCTTGGTACTTCGCGATTTCTACGGCACTACTCAGGTGGTTGTCGAAACTGAGCAGATGATGCAAATCATTAAGGGAATTCACAAGGAGAGTACGGTTTCTGTTACCGGTACTGTCCGGGAGCGGGAGAGCAAGAACCCCAAGCAGGCCACCGGTGAGATCGAGGTCGTTCCCACCGATATTAAGGTCTTGGGTAAGTGCGTCCACAACTCCCTGCCTTTTGAGATCAACAAGTCCCGGGATGCAGACGAGAATGTCCGTCTTAAGTACCGTTATCTTGACCTGCGTAATCCCGCTGTGAAGCAGAATATCATTCTGCGCTGTCAGGTGGTTGCCGAGCTGCGCCGGCTGATGACCGAGAAGGGCTTCCTGGAAATGACCACGCCCATCCTCACCGCCTCCTCCCCCGAGGGTGCCCGTGACTACCTGGTTCCTGCCCGTAATCATCCCGGCAAGTTCTATGCGCTGCCCCAGGCACCCCAGCAGTTTAAGCAGCTTTTGATGACCTCCGGCTTTGACCGCTATTTCCAGATTGCGCCCTGCTTCCGGGATGAGGATGCCCGCGCAGACCGCACCCCCGGTGAGTTCTACCAGATGGATATGGAAATGGCTTTCGCTTCTCAGGCAGACGTGCTGTCTACCTTGGAGGATGTGATTCGTCCCGTATTCCAGAAGTTCGGCAAGTACGAGCGGGTAAGCACAGCGCCTTTCCGCCACATTCCTTTTAATGAAGCCATGGAGCGCTACGGCTCCGATAAGCCGGACCTTCGTATCGATTTGGAGATTACCGATGTGACCGATGCGGTATCCGGCAGTGAATTTGGTCCTTTCCAGAACGCAGTTGTAAAGGCTGTGGCTGTGGATAACTTCAATGAGGGCCGCAAGTGGATCGATAAGCTCCTTGCCGACGTAGAGGTGCAGACCGGCAATAAGGCTTGCTGGGTCAAGATTGACGAAAACGGCAATCTTACCGGCGGTGTTTCCAAGTTCCTCACGGAGCAGACCGCGGCGCTGACCGAAAAGCTGAACTTGAAGCCCGGCAGCTTCGTCTGTATGGCAGCCGGCAAGAAGACTGCTGCCCAAAAGACCGCAGGCGTTATCCGTACGATGATGGGTAAGCGCATCCCCGGTCACTTCGACGAAGAGCAGTACGCAATGTGCTGGATTGTGGACTTCCCGATGTATGAAATGGGCGAGGAGTCCGGTGAGCTGGAATTCTGCCACAATCCCTTCTCTATGCCGCAGGGCGGTATGGACGCGCTGCTGGCTGCTGGGGGCGATACCGACAAGCTGCTCGCCATCAATGCCGACCAGTACGACCTTGTTATCAACGGCTACGAGTCCGCTTCCGGCGCTGTCCGTAACCACGATCCCGAGATTATGGTCAAGGCCTTCCAGATGGTAGGATTGGGCGAAGAGGACGTGAAGGCAAAGTTCCCCGCAATGTACAACGCCTTTACCTATGGCGCGCCTCCCCACGCAGGCGCAGCCCCCGGTGTTGACCGCCTTGTGATGCTGCTGACCGGCGAGGAGTCCATCCGCGAGGTCATTACCTTCCCGATGAACAAGAAGGCTCAGGATTTGATGATGGACGCACCCACCACTGTTTCTCAGAAGCAGCTGGACGATGTGCATATCCTGATCAACGAAGCCCACTTATAAGAAAGCAAACACCCGGTGGAAATTCCACCGGTTGTTTTAACGTGTTATCCCTTCCCCCGGGGGGAAGGTGCCCCGGAGGGGCGGATGAGGAATGCGGGAGGCAAACTGTAAGTTACAAACAGATTACAGACTTGTTCTGCACGCCGTTCCTCTCCCGACTCGCCTGCGGCGAGCCACCCTCTCCCCGGGAGAGGGGATGGGTTTAGCGGTTGCGGAGACTGGCAAATAGCCGGTCGCCAAGGTCGAAAAGTCGTCTGAGCCCCCAGTAAACTGCCGGGGTTACTGCCAGCAGAATGGCCAAGACCGGCAGATTGGAGAGGGCAATATGCTGCAGCTGCAAAATGCCGTTTAGGAAGAAGAAGCTGAAGACCAGCGCAATTGCCATCATAATCCAAATGAACAGGCGGAATTTGCCCATAGGCTTGGAGGCGGAGAGGAGTACCAAAAGACCGGTCACTGCCAGAATAGCAGTACAGACAGTCCGCACCTGCGTTACGGGCGCAGAGAGGAAGCCCAGTACAATTTGGGCGGTGACCACCATAATAATATTGGTAAGACCGCCGGGGAAGGCTTGACGCAAAACGCTGACGATAAACCGTCCCTGCACCCGCTCGTAATTCGGCTCTAATGCAAGGAAGAAGGAGGGAACGCCAATTGTCAGCGCCGAAATCAAGCTGAGATTGATGGGGGCAAAGGGATAGGGCCAGTCTGCAAGGACGGCAATCAGCGCCAAAAACAGAGAGAAAATGTTCTTTACAAGGAACAGCGCGGCAGCTCGCTGGATGTTGTTAATAACTCGGCGGCCTTCGTCCACAATGCTGGGCATTGCAGAAAAATCCGCATCCAGCAGTACAAGCTGGGCAATTTGACTGGCGGCTTGCGCGCCGCCTGCCATTGCGATGCCGCAGTCGGCTTCTTTCATAGCCAGCACATCGTTGACACCGTCACCGGTCATTGCCACGGTATGCTTTCGCTGCTTCAGCGCCCAAATCAGCCGCTTTTTCTTGTCCGGGGTTACCCGGCCAAAGACGGTATATTCTTCAGCAGCTTTCAAAAAGTCTTTGTCGGTCTCTAAGGTGGTGGTGTCCACATACCGCTGGGCGTTTTGGATGCCTGCCCGTCGGGCAACATCCGAGACAGTTGCCGGATTATCACCGGAAATGACCTTGATGGTCACGCCCTGCTTTTCAAAATAGGAAAATGTCTCCGGGGCTTCGGGACGAATGCGGTTAGTCATCAAAATCAGCGCCTCCGGGTGAAGCTGAGAGGCAACCAGATTTCCGGGACGTGGTGAGCCATCATAGGCGGCAATCAGCAACACCCGGTAGCCGAGGGATGACCAATGGTGGGCGGTTTTGGAAACCTCTGGAAAGAAAGCGCCTAAGATGGCGTCTGGCGCGCCTACGACGAATGCGCCCGTGTCTGCAAAAACTGCGCCCTTCCACTTGTAGTCCGAGGAGAAGGGGATTTCTACATTCTTTTTCCAAGCCGGTTTTCCGGGGAACAGCTCTTGCAGCGCCCGGGCAGTTTCATTTTCCGGGTCTTCGTCACCGTAGAGATTGACGATAATTTCTTCCAGGTATTCCGGGCTTTGGTGGGAGAGGGGAAGAACCTCCTCCACCTGCATCACCGGCTCGGTGATAGTGCCGGTTTTATCCACGCACAGCACATCCACCCGGGCGAGGGTCTCCACGCAGTGCATATCCTGCACCAGAACCCGTTTTTGGGTCAGCTTCAGGGAGGAGACAGCCAGAGCGATACTGGTCAGTAAGTAAAGGCCCTCGGGAATCATACCCACTAAGGCAGCAACGGTGGCTTCTGCGCTGGCCTGCAGACCTAAATCCTGAGATTTATATTGGTTATAAAAGAGAAGTAAACCGATGGGCACTAAGGCAATGCCGATGAACCGAATCAGTAAGTCTAAAGACCGCATCATCTCCGAACGGGCAGCTTTGGGATTCTTTTTGGCTTCCAGCGCCAGCTTTGTGGCGAATGCTTCGTCGCCCACCTTTGTCAGCTGCATTTTGCCGCTGCCGGTGACCACAAAGCTGCCGGACAGCAGGGTGTCGCCGGGGTGCTTTTCCACTGCGTCGGCTTCACCGGTAAGCAGGGATTCGTTCACATAAATATGTCCCGCCCGAAGCACACCGTCTGCGCTGATTTGGTCGCCCGGGCCGTAAAGGACGATGTCGTCCCGCACCAGTTCATCAAAGCGAATTTCCTGCAGCTTGCCGTCCCGGAGCGTTTTTACGGTGTGGGCAGACAGCAGGCTTAGTTTATCCACTGCCCGTTTTGCCCGAATTTCCTGAAAACAGCCGATGATGGCATTAATGATGACGATGACCATAAAGGTCATATTCATAATGGAAGAGCCTGCCAAAAACAGTGCCACCGCCATAATCACAAACACCAAGTTAAAGAAGGTACAGGTATTTTCCCGGATAATTTGCCATTCTGTCCGCCCGGTTTTGGCGGAGGGCTTGTTTATAAGACCCTTTTCTGTCCGAAGGGAAGCTTCGGCGGCGGTCAAACCGTATTCCGGGTCGGCGTTGATAATCGGGATTTTATTTTCTTCGTTCATAGGGAAACCTCCCGTTTCGGCAGTCCGTTTTCTCTGTCATAAAGCAGCAATAAACTGCCGTTACCCGCAGAAATTGTGGCTTTTTCGCCTATAAAATGATTGCTGACCCCTAAGGGGAAGCCGGCACTTAGATTGCCGTCTGTCAGTTCGTATTTAAGACCCTGCAGGGTCACACTCTCTGCGTCCTGTCCCATACAAAAGACGGAGAGGATGCCCGTTGCTTCTTTGGGAAAGGTGAGGGTACTGTTTTGCACGACGGTGGCGATGTATCTTTCGCCTACCAAATAGCCGACCCCGCCCCGGTCTGTAAGAAATTGCAAAGATTGCAGGTTTGCAAGGGTGTGATCCAGCCGTGGACCGTCCAGAGCGCCATAGAGGTGTATTTCCTTATAACCGAGGGATAGCGCCTGCCGGATAGCCAGCATACTGTCGGTATCGTCTTTTTCCACAGGAAAGACGGTGGCATTTTCGGGCGTATAGCCAAGGGAGTCAAAATCACCGATGACCGCATTGGGGATAAGACCTAATTTTTCCGTATGCCTTAACCCACCGTCAGCGGCGATAATAAAGTCGTCCTTTTCAATGGGAGACAGTAGCTGCGTAAAGCCACCGGCGCAAAAGACAATACATTTTGCCACGTTCTTTCACCTCTTTTTTTCTGTATTTATCTATTTTATAACAAAAACGCCCTGCTGTAAAGCAGGGCGGCAGAAAATTACAGGAGATTCCACAAATTCATTGCGTGGGCATCCGCCATATTCTGCACAGCTGAGGCAAGTTGGGCGCAGCAGGCGGCAAAATGGGGCTTTTCTTCCGATTTTGCATAGATTTCCGCTTCCGTAAAGAGCTGATCGATTTCCTCCATAGGGGTGTGGTCTGCCACGGTGGCGGTTTTGCCTTTGTGTTTATCCCATAAATCCTTTGCTTCCTGTGCCTTGGAAACAGCATCTTCAAAAGAACCGTTCAGCGCGGTGTCTGCGGCCTGTTCCAAAAGGGCAATCACAGGCGTATATGCCCGGCCGGTGGCGGTTGCCACGAAAAGCCCAATAGCAAGAAGCAGGGAGAGAGTTATAAGACCGATGATAAACCGCTTCACTGCGTTCCCTCCTTTGGTAAAAAGAGAATGTGATCTCTGCCATCCACGGTTAAAAGCCAAGTGGTTTCTTTGGTAGCATTGTGTTGCTTTAGTACCCGCTCCATCCAAGCCATATCCTTTCCGGCTTTCTGCAGATTTTCCTTTGAGAGATAGCCGTCGGAGATGATGGTCAGGGGAATAAATTGGTGTGAGACCTGTATACCGGCATCCTTTGCGCTGGCGGGGGCGTGTTTTGGATAGGGAAAGACCGAAAGGTTGCCGTTGGTTTCCAGAATGGCGTACTGCACCGTCTCTAAATCCAGCACGCCTTTTTCCCGGAGATGCCCGGTCAGCTCATCTAGAGTAACGCTGGTTTTTCGCAGGTTATCCTGCAATATATTGCCGTTTTCTATTAGAATTACCGGCTTGCCGCACAAAAGCTTTCGGACAACAATACTCCTGAGGGACAAAAAGGATAGTGTCAGCTCCACGCCCAGCACCGTAAGAATAGGCACAAGGCCGGAGTATAGGGGAATTGCCCCATCCTGCATAGGGATAGACGCAAGGTTTGCAACCAGCATTGTTACTACAAATTCCGAGGCCTCCATCTGCCCAATCTGCCGCTTGCCCATAAGCCGGATGACGAGAATTAAGATAAGATATAAAATGATCGTACGAAAGTAAGATAAAATCAAAACTGCCACCTCTTATGGTGGCAGTTTTCCCCAAGATGGGGGGATTATGCTTTCTTAGCCTAATTGGTTTTCGAAAACGTCTCCGTCTCCCAAAGTGCCGATTTCAAAGAACTTATCCAGAACCGCTTTGGCAACCTTGGACATCTGGGCGCCGCTGGCGGTTTTTTCGCCGTAGACAGACATAGCAATCTGAGGGTCACGGGCGGGTGCAAAGCATACGAAAGAACCGTTGGCGGGCATCCCGGTGCCAATCTGGGCAGTACCGGTTTTGCCGGCAACCTCTACGGGGTAATTACGGAATACGCTGTATGCCGTACCGCCGCTGACAGAGGTGACGCGGGTCATACCGTCAAGGTAAGTTTCGTAGGTCGCGTTCGAAATATTCAGGTGTTCGGCGACCTCTGCCTGCTTTTCCAAAATGAGGCTGGAAAAATCTGAGGACACCACCCGCTTTAAGAAGGTGGCTTTATAGCGAGTGCCTTGGTTTGCTAATGTGGCGGCATAGTTACAAAGCTGGATGGGGGTGAACTGGTTGTCATCCTGACCGATGGCGGCAAGGATTTGATTGCCCTTATACCAGTACTTGTTATCGCCTGTGTGCAGCAGTTCCTTGGTAGCGGCGTTGGCGCGGTAACCTTCCCGCTCCGGTAGCTCCACACCGGTCTTGACACCGAGACCCAAAGCCGCAGCCGTTTTATCCATCGCCTCTAAGGTGATGTTATCCGCCATTTCATAGAAGAAATAGTTACAGGAGAACTGCAGGGCTTCTGCCGCGTTGATTGGGCCGTGTGTGCTGTGCTGGTTTGTCCATTTCAGACAGTTGGCGTGGAAACCGGGATACTTGGTAAAGACACCCTTATCTACAATGATGGACTGGGCGTTATAGACCTGTGCCTCAAAGCCTGCGATTAGAGTGGACATCTTATAGGTAGAGCCGGGGGCGTAAATGCCCTGAAGCGCCCGATTAAAGAGAGGATTAAAATCTGCGTCCTTCAGTTCCTCATAATTCTCAAAGTAAGTGGAAAGGTCATAGGTGGGATTGCTGGCGCAGACCAGAACCTGACCGGTCTTTGGCTCAATGGCTACCACCGCGCCGCCTTCCGCATCCTTGCCTGCATCACCGCTTAACCGAAGCTCGTTAAGAAGCGTGTTTAAAGTGTCCTCGGCAATGCCTTGCAGGGTAATATCAATGGTCAGCTCCACGTTGGATCCAGCCTTTGGCTTGGTGAGATACCGGGAGGAGATAAGGGTGCCATCCTTTGCCACAACGTCCTCCCGCCAGCCGTCGATACCGTGGAGGTATTCCTCAAAGGCAAGCTCAATGCCCGACTGGCCCACCAGCGCGTCCATTTCATAGCCTTCCACATTTTTGTAGTGTTCCCACTGCTGGGGCGTGACCGCGCCAATGTGACCGAGGATATGGGCGGCATATTCCGTATGGTACTGGCGCACCACGGAGTTTTCCACCTGCAGGCCGGGGATATTCAGCTCCAAAATAGCGGCTTGGGCTTCGTCGCTGGCATCAGAAACGACCACGAAATTGGAGAGATTGTATACGCACCGCCGCAAATCCAGTTCATACCGCAGACCGATAACCTGCCGCGCTTCACTGTCTGTCCAGGAGGCGGGGATTTTATACCGGGTTCGCAGGGTCTCAATGAGGAGCGGCGCAGTAATATCTGAGTCGATTTTCCCCATAAAGGCGATATATTTTTGAAAATTGTTCTGCCAGGAGGAATTGTAATCGTCTAACGTGTAGACGAAGGGACGTTCTTTGGAGACCGGGAAATGCTCCGTATATTCGATGCCTAGTTCCTCGCACTGTTTGACCAGTTTATAAAGGTATTCGTTCGTGCCCTCTGCGCTAATAAGCACATAGTGATTCAGCACCAAATCGAAGGTAGCCCGGTTACTGACCAGCACCTTGCCGTTCCGGTCCAAAATATTTCCCCGGGCAGCCTTTACCCGGGTTCGGGTGGTAAAGGTGGAGGCATTGTCAATATTGCCGCCGGTTTGGATGAGCTGCATATCGTACAAGGTCAGGGCGAAAATGCCCAAGACCACCGCGAAGAGCAGCAGTACCCAACCCACGCGGATGCGGGTTATTCGTTCCATATGGAACCTCCAATCGAGCCGATGAATAAAACAATGGGGTACAGCAGAGGTACGCTGATGAGCGTCAATCCGCCGGTAATCAAAAAGCCTATTATCCGCGCCGGGTAGGTGACGGTGAGGAAAAGGCCAAATAGGAAAATGAGAAGTTCATAGAGCATAAAAGCGCCTGCGGTGCAGAAAAAGGCGGCGCCGAAGCCCTTTTGCAGATAACTCTGCCGGAAAATAGCGGCAACGATAGACAGCAGGGTGATGAATACCATTGCGTACATACCCGGCGCAGAGCCGGAAAACTGGTAGATGAGGGAGGATACAAGGGCAAACACGCAGCCGTTCTCCACGCCCTCCATAATACAAATGAGAATAATGGCGCAGGGAACCAGATCGGTGGCGGCGCCAAAGAGCCGGAAACGGCACAGCACCACATCCTGCAAAACGGAAAGGAGCAGCAGCAGTAAGCCGACAAGCACCCACTTAAGGATAGAGAGCCTTTGCTTACCGGTGATATAAAGCTTACTGAGCAGTCCGGAATGGGATTTATCTGCCTGAAAATCCTGTTTTTTTGCCATAAAATCACCCGTTATCGTATTTGGTCACGATGAACACCTGCTCCAGAGACCCGATGTCTGCCGCCGGGCGCAGGAGGGCATACATCGCAATACCTGTTTCCTCGTAACCTGCATCCATTACATAACCGAGGATAAGTCCCCGGGGATAGACGGTAGAGCCGGTGGTCACCACTTGGTCATTATTGTGGATAACGGAGTTGCTGGGCAGGTAATTCATGCGCAGAAGTCCGGAAAGCCCGGAGGCATAGCCGCCATTGACGATACCGTTATAGCCGGTACCGCCGGTAGAAGAAAGGGTGGCGCTGATTTCAATGGAGGAGTCCAATACCGTCTTGATGACTGCGTAATTATAGCCTACCTGACTGACGAGGCCCACCACCTGACCATTTGCGGTGATGGCGCACATACCCACATCCAGACCGTCCTTTGTGCCCCGGTTGATGGTGACGGTGCTGCTCCAGTCGTTGCTGCTCCAAGAGATAATGTAGCCGTCCACCAACTCAAAATCTTCGTGGGCTGCTTTCAGCTCCAAAAGCTGACGAAGCCGCTCGTTTTCCCGGGCGATGGCGCCTGCCTTGCGGGCATCATCCTCCATCTGGGCAAGCTGCTCCTTCAGCGCGGCATTTTCCGCAGAGATGGTCTCAAAGCGGAACATATAGTCATAAAGCTGCTGGGCGCTGGCGGTAAGGGAGCTGATGCCGGTACGAATGGGCGTCAGCACGCCTTGTACGAACATATCGGGCAGATTGATCCCGGTAAGTCCGATGGCAACGCTGAGACCCACAGCCAGCAGCAGAACCAAAGCCACAACCACACGAACCCGGGTGGTAAATAAATGCTTCATTGGGTTTCCTCCATAAATCTCCGCAGTACCGTATAAAGACGGCACACGGGCAGACCCACCACGTTATAGTAATCACCGACCAGCTTTTCTACAAAGAGACAGGCGCCGCTTTGGATGCCGTAGGCGCCGGCTTTGTCGAGAGGGTCTTTTGTGCGGATATAATCGTTGATTTCGTTTTCTGTCAGGGTACGGAAATACACATCGGTGATTTCTGTGAAGCTGACGCATTTTTCACCCTGCAGGACGGTCACACCCGTCATTACCTGATGGGCGCGGCCGGAGAGCTTGGACAGCATCCGAAAAGCATCGGTTTCATCCTTGGGCTTTCCTAAAATTTCCCCATCACAGACCACAATGGTGTCTGCGCCAATGACGATGTCTTCAGCCTTTCTCTCCACCGCGGAGGCTTTATTATAGCTGATGCGGGCCACCTCGTCCCGGGGTGGTTTCGCGCTGTCCATTTTTTCGTCCGCCTGCGAGACCCGGACGGTAAACGGAAAGGGAAAAAATCCCATCAGTTCCCGGCGGCGGGGAGATTGGGAAGCAAGAATGATTTCCATAAAAGGGTATCCTTTCGGGTATTTATTCCACGCCCCTGAGATAAAGTCCACGGGTGCAGGCACCGGGATCAAAGGGGGCGGGATTTTGGAGGGAGGACAGAACGTTGTCCACCTCCCGGGGGTTTTCTGTGGTGAAGTACAGACGTGTCGCCCAAAGACCCAACCCTTCTAATTCATCCCGACGGTCCAGGAGACTCAGCTTTTTGCCGTTAAGCAGAACGCTGCGGCATGAAGCGCCATCTTTGATAATGGGGAAATCTGCACCGGTTTTGTCGGTAAGCTTGGTGGGCGTATGGCAGGTACACTGACCGTTGCGGTTGCGAATGAGACAGTTCTCTGTTACCATCAGGGGCAGTCTGCCATAAATGAGCATTTCACAGGGAACGGCCTTGCTGACGTCCCGAATTTGGGGCAGGGTCATTTCGAAGCTGAGGCAGGCGGAGGCAAGCTCCAGTTCCCGGGCGGTGTTGACTGAACCGGAATTAAACAGGTTAAGACCAAAGTCACCACGGACTGCCAAATCACATTCCCGGACGGGCAGAAGCTGGCCTAAGTTGCCGCACAGAGCGGATTCAATGCCCAAGCTGCGTACAAGCCGCAGCGCGGCAGTGATTTCAGGCAGCTCGCCATCGTGAATGATGCGGGGCATCACGGCGCAGATATGCTGACTGCGACACAGTTCCCGGAAATAGACCGGGTCTGCCGCCAAAATGTGCAGCGGGATATACAGCACCGCAGGATGGAGGCGTAGAAGCTGGGGCGTTAATTGTTCCCGGTCGGTGATTTGCACGGTAATGACCGGCGGACGACGGTTGCCGGGGAAGCAGGTGGGGCGTTTGGGTTTGCCCAAAGCCACGTTTTCCCGTCTGGCCCGCTGGGCGGTGAGCATATTCAGCACGTCCCGGCGCATTCCGTTGATGGTTGCGGCGGAAAGGGTCAGTCCGGGAGAGATGTCTGCCTCCACGGCCTTGCAGTAATAAGGTGTACCGCCGGTTTTGCTGAGCCGGGCGGTGAGGGAAGTCTTGTCCAGCGGCAGAGTTCGCGCCTGCTCGGGGGCAGGACCGGAAATGGTGCATACGTGGCCTTCCGGGTCAATGGCGGAAAGAGACACGCTGCTGGGAAGTACCGTAGCCCGGAAAATTACAGGTACTAAGGGGTTTTCGGCAGTTTCGTAGCTCTGCTGCATCTCTTTCAGCCAGGGCTTATTTTCCGGGGTCTCTTCCCGGATGCCAAACATATCTTTCCCCAAACGCTTGTCATAATAAGCGTCTGTAAAGCCTTGGCGGTTAAAAGCGGTAAGGAGGGTTTCCTCCATATCCCGTCGGACAAAGCCCCGGTCCAGGGCCTGCCGGTACACACCGGTGACGGCGGCCACATATTCTGCCCGCTTCATCCGGCCCTCTAACTTGATGGAAGCCACACCGATGGCCTCTAAGTCAGACAGGTGATAGACAAGGCAGTTGTCCTTTAGACTCAGGGGATATTTATTTTGCCAGTTGCCGTAGCCGTAGCTCTGGCGGCAGGGCTGGGCGCAGCGGCCTCGGTTGCCGGAGCGCTGACCGATGGCGGCAGAGAGATAACACTGGCCGGAATAGCTCATACACAGGGCGCCGTGAGCAAAAACTTCAATTTCGATGGGGGAATTTTCGCAGATATAGCGAATTTCCTCCCGGTTCAGTTCCCGGCTGAGCACCACTCGGGAAAGACCCCAACCGGCGCAAAGCTGCACGCCGGCCAAAGAGTGAATGGACATTTGGGTTGAGCCGTGGAGGGGAATGTGGGGCGCAATCTGTCTGCAAAGCTGAATGACACCCAAATCCTGCACAATGAATGCATCCACACCGCTGCTTGCCGCGTGACGGATAGTCTCCATCACTGCAGGAAGCTCCAAATCGGAGACCAGTGTATTGAGAGTAAGATGTACTTTGACACCCCGTACGTGGCAGTATTTGACTGCTTCCGTCAGGGCTTCGGGGGAGAAATTCTTGGCGCTTTGCCGGGCGTTAAACTGCCCGCAGCCAAGATATACGGCATTTGCGCCATTTTGTACGGCGGCCTTCAGGGCATCCATAGAGCCGGCAGGCGCTAACAGTTCCAGCATGGCAATCTCCTTTAAGTGTATAGTTACAAACATTATATCATAATGTGCGTTGATGCGCTACCCCGGAAAGAAAAGTTTTTGTAAAAATTATTGTAGGGCGGGGGCTTGCTCCCGCCGCCGATGGCGTAACATTTCATTTCGGCGGGAGCAAGCCCCCGCCCTACGATCACATACGAAGGTGCGGAGGCGTGTGGGACGGAAAACCGACCCCTACGGTATGTATCAAACACTTACTGTTTCTTTTTCCCAACTGAGGTCCTTGGGATAGAAGAAGCGGACTTTGTGGGGAGAGACGGTAAATTCCACTTCCTGCGCCACCAGAAGCTCACCGTCTACATTGATGCTGGAGGGCGCGTCGCAGGCGATTTTTAAGTGGTTCGTGCGGATATGACGTACCAAATGGGGAAGTTCTTTATATCTTCCGGCTTTATATTTTCCAACCACAGTAGCGGCCTGAAGACGGGAAACCTTTTTGACCAGCAGTACGTCCAGAAGCCCATCGGAGGGGTCAGCCTCGGGAACGGGGTTGAACCCGCCGCCATAGTAGCGGCCGTTGCAAACGCTGATCATTGTAAATTCGTCATCCACCCGTTCACCCTCAATTTCCACTACAAAATGGCGGGCGATGCCACGAATCACATTGATGACCGCAGAAACTGCGTAAGCCCGGAAGCCGCTAAGTAAGGGAATCCGTTTGTAATTTGCCACATCGGTACCGATGCGGGCATCCAGACCTACGGAGCAAATGTTGAGACTGTATTGGTCGTTGCACTTTATCAGGTTAAATTCTGCTTCCTTGCAGTCCATCAGCTTAGAAAGATCCCGGAAATCTTCGGGGTTGCTAAACAGCCGGATAAAGTCGTTGCCGCTGCCGCCTGCGTACATAGTGACGGCTACGTTTTGGTAACCGGCAATGCCGTTGATGATTTCGTTCATCGTACCGTCGCCGCCGCAGGAGTAAATCCGGTATTCCTCACCGGACTGGGCTGCTTCCCGGGCAATCCGGGCGCAATCCCCCGGCGCGGCGGAGACTTCTATCCGGTAGGAAAGGTCAGTACCGGCAAAGGCGGCATTGATTTTTTCCGTATATTCTTTTGTCCGATTACGACTGCCGGCGGCGGGGTTGATGATAAAAAGGTGTTTCATAAATTACACTTTCTTTCTCTGGGTATTCGTATACATAAAGTAATCACACTTGATCATACCGTTGTAAAGTTTCCGCTTTTTATCTGCCCGCTTACCAAAATAATGCTCAAACTCCGGCTCGCTGGTGATAACAAATTTCTGCCAGTTATTGGCATATTTCAGGTGACGGCCCAAAGCGCTGTAAAGTCTTCTTGCGCTGTCCTGCTCCATAAGCCGCTGACCGTAGGGAGGATTGCAGATGAGAATACCGCCATCAGCCGGCAGAGACATCTTGGTGGCATCGCCGTCGGCAAAGGTGACGCAGTCGCTTACCCCGGCTTTTTTGGCGTTGGCAAAGGAGAGAGAAACGCATTTGGGGTCGTTATCAGAGCCTAAAATGCGGTATTTGCCGGAAAATTCCTTGTCCCGGGCTTCCGTGCGTACCTGCTCCCAAATATCCTTTTCTACCCAGGGGAAGCTTTCTGCCCCAAAGTGGCGGTTTAGTCCCGGCGCCCGGTTTTTGGCGATGAGGGCGGCTTCGATGGGAATAGTGCCGGAGCCGCAGAAAGGGTCCCAAAGGAACTCTCTGCCGCGGTAGCGGGTCAGCATTACCATAGCGGCGGCGAGGGTCTCCCGCAGGGGCGCCTCGTTGCCAACAGCCCGGTAACCCCGCTTGTGGAGTCCCTGACCGGTGGTGTCCAAATAGAGAGTGACTTTATCGTTCATAATGGAAAACTGCAGAGGGAATTTATCCCCGTCTTCCGGCAGCCATTGCATACCGTATTTTTCGCCAAGCCGCTTGGAGGCAGCCTTTTTGATGATTGCCTGACAGTCGGGCACGCTCATAAGCTGGCTGTTAAGGCAATGGCCCTTCACGGGGAAAACACCGTTTTTGGGGATAAAATCCTCCAAATTGGTGCGATATACACCTTGAAACAGTTCTTCAAAGCTGGTGGCGGTGAATTCTGCAAGCACAAGCAGCACTCGCTCGCCGGTACGCAGGCAGATATTTGCCTTTGCCATAGCAGCGGCATCTCCGGTAAAGAGCACTCTGCCGTTTTCTACCTGTACATTTTCAATCTGCAGCCGGCGCAGCTCGTCACCGGCAATGCCCTCCAAGCCAAAAAGGCAAGGAACAGCGAATTTAAGTTCTGTCATAGAATTTCCTTTCAGCGGATAATCTGGTGGGGTTTGCGGTAGCGCTCCTCCTCGGAGAACACACAGCCACAGTACTTTTGCATATAAAAGCCTTCTGTCCGGGCATATTCCTGCCCAGCCTTAAACAGCGGACGGAAGTCCCGATAGAGGAATTCTACCCCGAAAAGGGCGGCGGCTTCCTCGGCGGGTTTCTTCATCTTCTCGTGATCCTGATAGGGACTGATAAAAAGGGAGGAGGTAAAGCTGTTAAAGCCCAGTTCCTTGGCAGTTTTCGCCGTCTCAAAAAGCCGCATCCGGTAGCATTTGCCACAGCGGTTGTTTAAGTCCTCCGCGACTTCTCGAACAAAGGGACGCAGGGCGTATTCGTCTTTTAGTACAAGCGGCAGGTCAACTGCTTTGGCATATGCCTGCACGCAGTTTCTTCTCTCCCGGTACTCGGTGTAGGGATGGATGTTGGGATTATACCAAAAGCCGCTGACCTCTACACTTTCCGAACGGAGCAGCTCTACGCACTGATTAGCGCAGGGGGCGCAGCAGATATGAAGCAGGGTTTTCATAAAAACCTCCGAAAATGCCAATATTTTGACCATTATATCACCAAAAAAAGAAACTTGCAAGGGATAACCTTATATTTTCCTTGATAGGACGGGTGATATAAAAGCAGTACTTGACGGCAGGAAATGTTTAGGGTATGATATATAGGTTAAAAAGGGGGGTATTTCGTGACAGATACAGAATTTATGCAATCTGCCCTCGCTCTTGCCCGGGAAGCGGGAGAAGCGGGCGAAGTACCCGTTGGCTGTGTCATCGTTCGCCGGGGCGAGATCGTAGGCTGTGGCCGCAACCGCCGGGAAGGGGACAAAACCGCCCTTGGTCACGCGGAAATCGAGGCTATAGCCGACGCTTGCAAGAATTTAGGCGGCTGGCGGCTCTGGGAATGTACCCTCTATGTGACGATGGAACCCTGCCCTATGTGCGCCGGCGCCATTATTAACGCCCGGATTCCTCGGGTCGTTTTTGGCGCGGAGGACAAAAAATGCGGCGCTTGCGGCTCTGTGTGCAACCTCTTTGAAATGGATTTTAACCACAAACCGCAGGTGGAAAAGGGTATTCTGGCAGGGGAAAGCCGCGCCCTTTTAGAGGATTTTTTTAAAAAACTGAGAATCGAACTTCGGGAGAGACCTAAATGGAAAATCAATTGACCACACCGGAAAAAAAGAAAACCCTGCGACGCAGAGCCATCTATATGGGTGCGGCAGTGATTCTCTGCGCTGTTGTGCTGCGCCTGATTTTTGGCGGCACTGTCCTTATGGAAAACGCCACCCTGGCGGACTGGCTGACCTGGTTTTATACCGGTGTGGTGCCCCAGCAGCCTACGGAGCCACCCACACAGCCGCCTACAAACCCACCCACGGATCCTTCCACAGATCCTCCCACAGAACCGCCCATCGTTAAGCCCGACCCCTTTGAAATCGTGCTGCCCGATAAAGTAGAGAAACTCTATCTCAATACTTCGGGCGCGTCCTTTAACTATGAAAAGCTCCTGAAAAAGCCTCTGGACTGGAATCTGACCGGAGATGCGCCTACGGTGCTGATTGTCCACACCCACGCCACCGAGGGCTACAAGAACGACGGACAGTATCAGGAAAGCGATGCGTATAATACTCTGGATAATAACTATAATATGATCGCTGTGGGGGACAGACTGAAAACCCTTTTGGAAGCCCAGGGCATTTCCGTCATTCACGACCGTACCAATCACAATAAAGATTACTTAAAGGCTTATCAAAGCTCCCGAAAGTCCGTTTCTGAATACTTAGAAGAATATCCCAGCATCCAGCTTGTGCTGGATCTTCATCGGGATGCCTTTGGCGCGAACGATGCGGAAATCCGCCAGAACGCACTGACTGCTACCTATAACGGAAAGAAAGCCGCCAAGATTATGTTTGTGGTCACAGCGTCCGGCAGCGGCAATAAGATGCCCCATCCCAACTGGCAGCAAAATGCGGCGGCGGTTTTCAAATTCCGTCTGGTGCTGGAGAGCATTTTCCCCGGCATTACATACAAAACATGGGTACAAACGGCACCGAAACATAATTATAACCAGCATCTCCATCCCGGCTCTATGCTTATGGAAATCGGCGCGGTAGGCAATACCCAGCAGGAGGCCTTCAATACGATGGAGGTTCTGGCGCAAGCCATCGTCAAGATGCAAGGCGGCGTGAAAGTGGTAAAAAAGTAGAAAACAAATCATAAAAAACAGCACTCTCAATCGGGAGTGCTGTTTTCTTCTTCTTTTTCGGTTTCTACGATTCTGTCTTCCATAACTGCCCGGGGGTTTTGCCAAAACAGCTTCTTTGCGGTTTTTTCTCCGTATTTTTTGCACACATATCGGTAGCAGGCAGAGAGCTTGGGGGGACGCTGCTTTTTGTCGTGGGCATCAGAGGCGATAAAATGGACTTTTTCCGCCATAATCATCCGGTGGCAGAAGCGCTTGACGCCAAAACCCCATTTGCCCATTACACTGTCAGCGTTGAGCTGAATCAACGCGCCCAACTCCAAAACCTCATCGGTAAGGGTCTTATCAAGGCGGAAAATGTCGTACCGTTCTGCGTGGGCAATGATGGGGACAAAGCCGGCCTCTAAACAGTCCCGGATGCCGGCAATCACGTTGGGGCGAAACACGGTGGTGGGAAACTCCAGAAGCATATACCGGGACTTGGCGATAGGCAGCAGCAGGCCCTTTTCCACCTGTTGGGGAAATTCGGATTGGTAACGCACCTCGCAGCCAAGAACCAGCTTCATTTTCAAATCTTCCTTCCGGAGAGTGTCCCGAAAGGCGTAGAAATCTTCTTTCAGTTTCTCCGGGCGGGGTTTGTAGATGGCCCGGTAATGGGGAGTCAGGAACAGCACCCGGGTACCGTCTTCCCAAGCCATTTTCACAAGCGCCAGGGCTTCCGCATAGTCCTTTGCGCCATCGTCTACACCGGGCAAAATATGGCTGTGAATATCTGCAAATTTTGGCAGAATATCCTTTTCCTTTTTATCTTTCTTCACGGGTGTCTCCTTTCCGCGTCGGGGCGCAAATTGCATTTTTTACATTATAGCACGACGGTGCAGAAAAGACAAGATGCGTTTGCCGGAAGAAAATGTAGGGGCCGGCCTCTGGACGACCCGAAACAAAATCGGCATTCGATATGCCAATTTTGTTATACGAGGGCGTGACATAGCGGGACGTCGAGGGCGCCGTCCCTTACAATCGTTTCTCAACTGTGCGTGGAAACCCGGCAGCCTTATTGGGTGTTGGATTTGTGGTAGATGACCAAAATATCGCCTAATCTCTCATACGGCACATAGCCGTTTGCTTCCAAAAGGATAACGATATTTGCAAAGCCGTTGTCCTGACCGGGTGTAGCATACTTTTTATAATCTGCCGGGGAAGACACTTTCAACGCCACATATTCGGCCTCCAGCAGGTGGGCTTTCGCGCAGTAACGGATGTCGTAGAGAATGTCTCTTTGGGACAGATGGGTGGTGTAAAAGGTGGTGGTGGCCACTGATGCATCTGCGGGGATGGTATCCAGCGCGGTGCGGACGCTATGGTAATAATCCCGGTAGGTGGTGGCGTAGTCCTGATACTGCCGGACTTTCGGCAGGATATTGACGCTAAAGCAAGCAAACGCGACTACTGCTGTGACTGCCAGTACGCCCATCCGTTTCCAGTCGATTTTCAGGTCTGCCACATTGAGGGCTGTCAGATAAATGAGAAATGCGTTGGAGCCAAAGGTGTATTGGAAGAAAATATCGTGCTGATACTGGTAGTCGGACATTAAATTCACCAAAATATAGGGAATCAGCAGAATAAACCGCTCATACCGCCGGGTGAAAAAGGGCAGGCACAGCAGGGGCAGAAGGGTCAGATTGACAAAGGAGAGCTTCTCCGGGTCTACGCACTCATACAGCGCCTTCATCGGGTTCATCAGCACCGCTTTAATGACCGTAAAGAGGGACCCGGAGCCATCGTAAATAAAATTATCGTAACGGTAAGTCATCACGCCGTCACCGTTGTTTGCCAAATAGCCGGTGACCGCAAAGAACCAAAGAAGAGAAGCCCCCAAAAGCACGCCGGCGGCAATCAGATTTTGCTTATCTGCCTTTTTGCCGCAAAGGGCAGTTTTGACCAAAAGATACAGACCAATCACCGCCACGTAGACTGCCGCATCCTCTTTTACCATCAGGGTAAGGGCTGCGGAAACAGCTGTGATGGGTACATTCTTTTTTTCGATGCCGTAAAAGAGCCAAAGGATAAGGGGCGTTAAGAAGCAGTTTTCGTGGAGGTCATAGCCTACGCCTCCGGCAAAGGCGGGAAAACACAGCAAAATCCCACAAAGGAGCATCCGGGAAAGGCCGGAAAGACCCCTGTGTTTACCGATGAGCCATAGGGGAATGACTGCCGATGCCATCACCGCCGCCTGCAGGACTTGCAGGGTCGCCGGGGTGGGCGCAAGGCAGTAAAAAGGCAGCATCAGATAGTAAATAGGCGACACGTGGACTGCAAAGTGAGAAAGAAGCCCGTCCCGTTCCAAGGTGGTAAGGGGCAGTCCGGTGGTCTTCATATAGTGAAACATCTGGGAGAAAAGACCGAAGTCAAAGGAGGGGGTGCTCATACTCTCCACCCTCGCCACCGTCCAGACACTGACGATGAAGAAAAATACTACCGACAGTCCGGTAGTTCCCGCGGCATAGCCCCAGTGGGTTTTGATTTCTTTAAATTTTGTTTCTTCCCCGTTCCAGCCCCGGATGGCAAAGCAGGCGAAAAGACCGATGATGATTAGACACAGTACGGTAAAGACACTTGTATCGCAGGCATCCATAGCAGAAAAGGCAAGGATGGTAAATACGAATAGTATGCCGAAGCGCCCAATTATCCGGGTGCGGAAATAAAGCCCCAAAACCGTGAAAACGCCTGTAAAAACGGCTGTCAATATCAGCACCCGGGAAAGGGACATATGCTTAAGACCTTCCAACCCTGCCAGGTTTCGCAGAGATACCGGCAGGAAAAGATATTCTAACATCGCCGCCAGCAGCCAGCCCAGCAGGATATGCCGCACAATATCCGCAGCGGTGGGTTTATATTTGATTGCAGGCATTGCACCACTTCCTTATACATTGTAGGGGCGATCTTTGATCGCCCGCGGGCGAACGCAGTTCGCCCCTACAAGATAATCGTATTGTAGCATATTTTTTTCGCTATGCAAGAATTTTTCAAATCCTCCCGGAGAAATTCATATTTCCTCTATATTTTTTCAGGTAATTATGCTATAATGTTAAAAATATTGCTTAAAGGAGAATTCCATGGGCCTTTTTACAAAATTATTCGGAACTCGTTCCCAGCGGGAGATTAAAAAGCTCCAGCCTACCTTAGATAAAATCCTCGCCCTGGAGGAGGAATATAAAAAGCTTTCCGAGGAAGACCTGCGGGGAAAGACTGCCCAGTTTAAGGTGCGTCTTGCCAACGGTGAAACCCTGGACGACCTGCTGCCGGAAGCCTTTGCGGCCATCCGGGAAGCGGCTGACCGGGTGCTGGGTATGCGTCCCTATCCCGTGCAGCTTTTGGGCGGCATCGTTTTGCATCAGGGCAGAATTGCCGAAATGAAGACCGGTGAAGGTAAGACTCTGGTTGCTATTCTGCCTAGCTATCTCAACGCCCTTACCGGTGAGGGCGTTCACGTGGTCACCGTCAACGATTACCTCGCCAAATATCAGTCCGAGTGGATGGGTAAGGTCTACCGCTATATGGGGCTTACCATCGGCCTTGTTATCCCCGGAATGACCCCTGCCCAGCGGCGGGAGTCTTATAAGGCGGATATTACCTACTGCACCAATAACGAATTGGGCTTCGATTATCTGCGTGACAATATGGCGCTGTATCAGCAGGAGCTGGTCCAGCGGGGACACGCCTTTGCCATCGTGGACGAGGTGGACTCTATCTTAATCGACGAAGCCCGCACCCCCCTTATTATTTCCGGTAAGGGCGAAGCCTCCTCTCAGCTTTATACGATGGCGGATAATTTTGTTTCCGGTCTCCGCAAGCAGGTCTTTGCAAAGACCGAGGACAAGGAGGTCCACGACGATTACGACTGCGATTATTTCGTGGATGAAAAATCTCGCTCTGTTTCTCTCACCGCCAGCGGTATTGCCAAGGCAGAAAAATATTTCAATGTGGAAAACCTGGCAGATGCAGAAAATTCCACCCTGTCTCACCACATCAATCAGGCGATGAAAGCCCGTGGTCTTATGAAAAAGGACATCGACTATGTGGTCAAAGACGGACAGATCATCATTGTGGACGAGTTTACCGGCCGACTGATGTACGGCAGACGGTATAACGAAGGTCTCCATCAGGCCATCGAAGCCAAGGAACGGGTGCAGGTTGCCAGCGAGAGCAAGACCCTCGCTACCATCACCTTCCAGAATTTCTTCCGGCTGTATAAGAAGCTGTCCGGTATGACCGGTACGGCGCTGACGGAGGAAGAAGAGTTTAATGCTATCTATATGCTGGACGTGGTGGAGATTCCTACCAACCGCCCTGTTATCCGTGAGGATATGCCCGACGTGGTCTATAAGACTGAGGCAGGCAAATTCCGGGCAATCATTCAGCAGGTAAAAGAATGCTACGAAAAAGGACAGCCTGTACTGGTAGGTACGGTATCCATTGAAAAGAGTGAAATTCTCTCGAAGCTTCTGAAAAGGGAGAAGATTCCCCACAGCGTGCTAAACGCCAAGTATCACGAGCAGGAAGCGGGCATCGTTGCCCAGGCCGGTAAGTTTGGCGCGGTTACCATCGCCACCAATATGGCAGGCCGTGGTACGGACATTATGCTGGGCGGTAACGCGGATTTCCTTGCAAAAGCGGAACTTTCCAAGATGGACTTGCCCGAGGAAATTCTCCGGGAGGCAGACTCCTATGCGGAAACCGATAACCCCGAAATTCTCGCTGTTCGGGAGACTTATAAGAATCTGCTGAAAAAATATAAGGACTCCATTGCCGATGAAGCGGAAAAGGTGAAGGCTGCCGGCGGTCTTTTCATCATCGGTACCGAGCGCCACGAATCCCGCCGTATCGACAATCAGCTCCGCGGCCGTTCCGGCCGTCAGGGCGACCCGGGCGTCAGCCGCTTCTATTTGAGCCTTGAGGACGATTTGATGCGTCTGTTCTCCTCGGGACGGGTGATGGCGATGATGGACACGCTGGGCATCGATGAGGATACCCCCATTGACGCGAAAATCCTCTCCGGCGCGGTGGAAAATGCCCAAAAGAGTGTGGAAAGCCGGAACTTCCGCTCCCGTAAGAGCGTTCTGGAATACGATAACGTGATGAACACCCAGCGTGAAGTTATTTATGCCCAGCGGCAGAAAGTGCTATCCGGTGAGGATTTGCGGGAGAATATGCTCACTATGCTTCGGGCGGTAGTGGAGACCACGGTTGCGCCCGTTCTCAGCGAATGCGGCGGTAAAGTAAACGAGGAAGCCATTTCTCAAATTGCTGCCCAAATGGAGGGCGTGTACTTTGCAAAGGGTACGCTCAGCGGTCGGGAAAACCAACTTTTGGGGCTGAATGAAGCTGCCGCCACTGAGGAAATCTACAATATCGCCCTGCATACCTATGAAGCCAAGGAAGCCGCCATCACCCCGTCTGTAATGCGGGAGCTGGAGCGGGTGGTTATGCTTCGGGTGGTAGACGAATACTGGATGGATAACATCGATGCGATGGATGACCTGAAGCAGGGCATCGGTCTGCGGGCTTACGGTCAGCACGACCCGGTCATTGCTTACAAAGAGGAGGGCTACCAGCTCTTTGAGGCCATGGTCACCGCCATCCGGGAGGAGACCATCCGTCGGATGTTCTTAGTGCAGCTTCGCACCAATCAGGAGGTCAAACGGGAGAAGGTTGCCCACGAAACCGGCACCAGCGCCCCTGACAAGACTGTGAAAAAGCAGCCTGTCCGTGCTGCCCAGAAGGTCGGCCCTAACGATCCCTGTCCTTGCGGCAGCGGCAAGAAATACAAAAAGTGCTGCCGGGATAAAGAGCAAGGCTGATATGCAGACGGTTATCAAGGATGAGCTACAGTATGAGGTGGCGGAGAATATCTCCGCGCCCCATATGTTTACCACCCGAAAAGGCGGTGTCAGCGAGGGATACTTGTCCTCTATGAACATCGGCACTCGCCGGGGGGATAAAAGAGAAAATGTGCTGAAAAACTATGAGATTTTGGGGAAAGCCATTGGTTTTGACCCGAAAAAGTCCGTGCATACCAAGCAGACCCATACGGATATTGTGCGCTTGGCTGACGAAAGCCTTTGGGGCGCGGGCTTGTATGCCCCCGAGCTTTCCGACTGTGATTCCCTGATTACCAACACCCCGGAAACTGCCCTTGTGATTTTTGCGGCAGACTGTACACCAATCCTTTTTTACGACCCGGTAACCGGGGCGGTGGGCGCAGCCCACGCAGGTTGGCGGGGGACACTTGCCGACCTTGGAGGAAAGACCGTCCGGGCAATGGAAAAAAATTTCGGCTGCCGTCCGGAAGACATCCGGGCTGCTATTGGACCCAACATCGGGCCGTGCTGTTTTGAAACCGACCGGGATGTACCCGATGCTTTTTTCGGGCGTTATGGGGTGGATATCGGTGCATTTCTCACCGAAAAAAACCATAAATTTCACGTGGATTTAAAGGCGATCAACGCCTGGCTGCTGCGTCGGGCAGGGGTACAGTCCATCGATATATCGACCCATTGCACCGCCTGTAATCCCGATTTATACTGGTCTCACCGAAAAGTGGGGGCGGCTCGGGGCAGTCAGGGCGCTGTCATTGTATGTAAGGAGAGAAAGAGATGAAGCGGCTCATTTGTATATTGCTTGCAGTCTGCCTGCTTCTTTCTTTTGGCGGCTGCAGCTACGATTACTCCGATTATGTTCCCAACGGCGGCGGCCTTGCAGACGGGAAACCCCAAAACCCTACCCAGCCAAACGACGGGGATAAGATTATCACTCTGACCTTTTATAAGGAAAAGGGGCTGAATCCCTATCTGACCACCGATTATACCAACCGGGTTTTGATGTCTCTTCTTTATCAGGGACTGTTCGCTACCGACAGCGGCTATAAGACCACACCGGTGCTTTGCGGCAGCTACACTCCGTCAACGGATTATAAGACCCATACTTTTACCGTTGACCCCGATGCCACGTTCTCAGACGGCACACCGGTGACGGCCCGGGATGCGGTGGCAAGTCTGCGCGCTGCCAAAGACAGCGACTACTACTGCGGACGGCTGACCCATATTACGGATATTTCCCTGTCGGATGCCGGGGAGATTGTTATAAAAACCGACACGGAAATGGGAAATCTACCCATTTTGCTGGACATTCCCATTGTGCCGGCGGCGCAAGTGGGAGAGCGGTTTCCCCTTGGCTCTGGGCCGTATATCCTGGAAGATACGGTGGTTGGTCCATACCTGAAAAAACAGACGGCTTGGTGGTGTCAGGCGATACTCCCGATTTCTACGCCTGCCATTCCGCTCCTGGAAGCTACCTCTGTTTCGGGAATCCGGGACGATTTTCAGTTCGGTGGACTGGACTTTGCTCTCACCGATCCCAGTTCGGATAAGTATGTGGATTACCGCAGCGATGCTGAGCTTTGGAACTGCGAAAGCGGTCTGTTCCTCTATATCGGCTGTAATGAGGACAGTAAGGTTTTTGATACACCCGAGCTGCGGGCGGCTCTGACCTACGCTATTGACCGGGACAGCTTGATCAGCAAATTCTACCGTGGTTTTGCGGAGAGTGCTACGCTGCCCGCATCTCCCCACAGCCCCTATTACAGCAAGGGGTTAGCCGGAAAATACGGCTATGACGGGGCGAAATTTGCAGAGGCTGTTACCGCCTCCGGCAAGCAGGGAAGCACAGTTGTGCTACTGGTAAACAGCGACGATTCCATCCGCCTGCGGGCGGCCCGGTCGATTGCCGATATGCTCAGGGCAGGCGGTTTCGTGGTGGAAATGAAAGAATTAGGCGGCAGTGCCTACGAAAATGCCATAAAACGTCGGGAATTTGACGTATATTTGGGCAAAACAAGGCTCTCACCCAATATGGATTTGTCTGCGTTCTTTTACACTTGGGGCGAGTTGAGCTACGGCGGCATTGACGATGTGGCGGCCTACACCCTGTGTCTGGAGGCCCTTGCGGATGAGGGAAATTACTATAACCTCCACCGCGCGGTGATGGAGCAAGGCCTTCTTTGCCCGGTGCTGTTTTGTAACTACACGGTTTATACCACCCGGGGACTGTTCTCTGACCTCGCTCCCGCAAGGGATAATGTATTTTGCTATTCCATCGGAAAAACGATGGAAGATATAACACCGTAAGAGAAAAGAACGATGTCGAGTCGAAAGACTTAGCATCGTTCTTTTTTTGCTGAAAGAAAACCGCCGGTGAAGGTGGTTGTGATTGAAAATGTTACACTTTGGCGTGGCGGATTTTCCGGTAGCTTCTTGAAAAACAGCGAAAACCATATATAATAAATGTGTGTATACACTTTGATATTCCTCATTGACCCTATGGAGATAAATTATGAAACTATCATCTTTTTTGCACTTTGTTGCTTTTGGCGCAAAGACAATTCTGTTCAGAAAGAAATCACCAATCCTCGGAACTGTAATCGTAACAGACAGATGCAATCTCCATTGCAAGCACTGTTCCGTCAACAACATCACAGCGATCATCCACCCGTATGAACAAGTCAGGCAAGAAATGCAGCAGCTATATGATATGGGTGTTCGCATTTTGTTCTTCTGCGGTGGCGAAACATTTCTTTGGAAAGACGGCGAACGTACGCTCAGAGATTTGGTCATAGAAGCAAAGCGTATGGGATTTCTCATCGTCAACGTAGTTACGAATGGAACGTTCCCCATTGATCTTCCGGAAGCAGATTTGATTCTTTTGAGTCTGGATGGAGACAGGCAGCGTCATAATGAAGTTCGTGGAGATACCTACGACACGATTATGAAGAACATCAGCAATGCCACTGCAGATAATATCTGCTTGTATATGGCGATCAATCAAATCAACAAAGACTGTGTACGAGATGTGTGCCTAACGGCTCGTGATACCAAAAATGTCCGTGCTGTATCGTTCAATTTCCATACGCCATATCCCGACACAAAGGAATTGGCTTTGAGCAAAGAGGAAAAAGCCAAGTGCTGTAATACAATAACCCAAATGATGAAAGAAGGCGCACCTGTTTTCAACCTTAAAAGTGCATTCCCATATCTCATCGAAAACCGATTCCCCACACCTTGCTATCAGTGTGTTGTCGTGGAAAACGGAAAGATATCTACTTGTGGTCGCTGCATAGATGTTCCCGGTCTTTGCGACCAATGCGGATACTTCTTTGTTGCTGAATACACGCTTTTGTTCAGAGGCAATCCCAAAATAATCTTTGAGATGCTTCATACATACTTGAAGTACATTTAGGAGTAATATGCGTTTCATTACAAGTTTAACGAGAATGTGGCTTACCCGAACAATGAAGCCATTTACATTCAAAAATGAATATGACCGGATATTGCCGTTTGCGGAATGCGAAAACCTTGGACTGTATGTTCATATCCCTTTTTGCAAAAGTATCTGCAACTTTTGCCCTTATTGCAAAGTGCGGTATTCCGCCGAACTGTGTGATGAATACATAGACGCTCTAATTGGAGAAATACATCTTGTAGGGAGCCAATACGCAGAACGGAAAAAAGTAACCAGCCTTTATTTCGGCGGAGGGACACCTGCACTCGCGGTTAATCGCATAAAAGAAATTGTTGATGCGTTGTATGACCACTTTATCATCACAGAGGGGATTGGATTGGAGCTTCACCCTGATAATGTGAATGTGGAAGTGCTGCAAGCATTGAAGGATGCAGGCGTAACAAAAATCAGCATCGGCATTCAATCGTTCTGCGATAAGTATCAGAAGATTCTTGGCAGAAAGAAAATTGATACCGCAGAAATGCTGTCTGCGTTGTCTGCTGTTCCTTTTGAAACGGTTTCTATGGACTTTATCTTTGCGCTGCCCGGACAAACCTACGATGATTTGAAATCGGATATTGACACCGCATTTGCATTGGGTGCAAATCACATTGCCATATACCCATTTATTGATTTTACTTTTACAGAAAGTCCCGTTGCTGCAATGCCCAAAAAAGAAAAACGAGCGTTACTGGATGCTATCACACAATACTGTTTGGGCAAGGGATATTCTCGGAGTTCTATATGGACATTCTCAAGTGAGCCGAACGCAAACTATTCATCAATGACCAGAGATAACTTTCTCGGCTTCGGTTGTTCTGCTACAAGCCTATTCAAAGAGCAATTCAAAATCAATACATTCGACGTTGCATTTTACTGCGAAAGGATTCGTTCCGGCAAGCTTGCCACATCATTGACGATTCGCTTTACCAAACGGCAGCGGATGATCTACTGGCTGTTTTGGACGGCGTACAGTACAAGAGTAAATGCAAGAGATTTTGAAAAATTCTTTAGTGTGCCACTGAAAAAAATGTATGGCTTCGAGCTTTGGGTCGCAAAACGATTAGGGTTCATCAAGGAACACAACGGCACTTATGAAATGACGCTAAAGGGTGCGTTTTACTATCACTACTATGAGAATTTTTACACGCTGTCTTATATTGACAAGATGTGGGGCATTATGCGAAAAGAAGCATTCCCAAAACAGATCGAACTGTAAAAGGATAGAGAACGCATACAGATCTGGGGATGGACAACCTTAGCGCCTATTTTTGCAATATGGCTCTTGAAGACACTTGCGAAAAGCAAAAGGCGAGCGAGAACACAGAAACGAAGCATTCCGTTTTCAACTGTCAATAAAAAAGCACCCGGGTGGGTGCTTTTTTGTTAGAGTGTTTTGATATACTCCGCGGCTTCTTCACGCATCTTGTACTTGAGGATTTTGCCGGCGGCGTTCATCGGGAAAGAATCCACAAAGCGGATATAGCGGGGGACTTTATGCCGCGCCATACTTGCCATAATGTAGTCCGTCATTTCCTTTTCCGTCAGGCTGCCCGGCTCTTTGAGGATAATGCAGGCCATTACCTCTTCACCGTACTTCTTGTCCGGCACACCGATGACCTGCACGTCCCGCACCTGCGGGTGGGTGTAGATAAATTCCTCGATTTCCTTGGGGTAGATGTTCTCACCGCCACGGATAATCATATCCTTTAAGCGGCCGGTGATGCGGTAGCAGCCGTTTTCGTCCTTGCAGGCAAGGTCGCCGGAGTGAAGCCAGCCGTCCTTGTCAATGGTGTCCCGGGTGGCATCAGGCATTTTGTAGTAGCCCTTCATCGTATTATAGCCACGGGCGCAGAACTCACCGTTTTCGCCAATGCCCACCTCTTCACCGGTTTCGGGGTTAATAACCTTACATTCCACATAGGGGAAGGCATAGCCGACGGTATTGGTGCGTACATCCAAAGAGTCTGTCCAGGCGGACATAGTATTGCCGGGGGCGCATTCGGTCTGGCCGTAGACAGAGACGATGCCGTACATATTCATTTCGTCCGGCTGTGCGGCACGGCGCATCAGCTCGGGAGGACAGCCGGCGCCTGCCATAATGCCGGTACGCATATGGGAGAAATCGGTTTTGCGGTAGTCCTCGTGGTTGAACATTGCGATGAACATGGTGGGAACACCGTTAAAGCAGGTGATTCGCTCCTGATTAATGCAGGCAAGGGAAGACTTAGCGGAGAAATAGGGCATCGGGCACATAGTTGCACCGTGGGTCATCGACGAGGTCATAGACAGCGTCATACCGAAGCAGTGGAACATCGGCACCTGAATCATCATCCGGTCAGCGGTACTCAGTCCCATCCGGTCACCGATACACTTGCCGTTATTGACCACGTTGTAGTGGGTCAGCATAACGCCCTTGGGGAAGCCGGTTGTGCCGGAGGTGTACTGCATATTGCACACATCGTCAGGCTTTACGGCAGCGGCAAGGCGGTAGATTGCCTCGATAGGGGTCTCGTGGGCGCGCGCCATCGCTTCTTCAAAGGTCAGACAGCCGGTCTGCCGGTAGCCCACGGTGATGACATTCCGCAGGAAAGGCAGGCGCTTGGCGTGGAGCGGCGCGCCGGGCTTGGTGGTTTCCA
>JAZQUL010000052.1:0-19418 GCA_045631285.1 Faecousia sp.
GTCCTGCTTCTTACGGTTATCCTCAGGAAGCTTCGCAGGCTTCTTTTTCATTTCCACTTCCCCATCCTCGTCAGTCATTTTGATTACACGGGGCTTTTCCCCGGCGTTTTTCCGTCGCTTTCCAACCACAGTCATAGGATAGGGAAAGACCATTTTGGGGTCTTTCTGGAACTGCTCTATGGCCTGCTGCAATTCTTCGGCCGAGCTATAACGGTCTGCAGGATTTTGCGCCATCGCCTTCATAATAATCTGCTCCAGACCGGTTGGAATGGCGCTGTTGAGCGCAGTAGGCAATGTGGGCGTGCCGTTGATGTGCTGGAGGGCCACATTCACAGGGGAAGAGCCTTCATAAGGCTGCTTGCCGGTGGCCAGCTCATACATCACCACGCCCAAGGAATAGATGTCCGACCGGGCATCCACGTGGTCGCCCTTGGCCTGCTCGGGAGAGATATAGTGGACGGAGCCAAGGGCTTCCTTCTTCAGGGTATTGCCCTTTGCCATACCCCGGGCAATACCAAAGTCAGCCACCTTCACAGAGCCGTTTCGCAGCACCATAATGTTATGGGGCTTAATATCCCGGTGGACGATTCCCCGGCTGTGGGCGTGCTCCAAAGCCTTCGCAATCTGGGAAGCAAAGTGGAGGGTCTCCTTCCAGTTCAGCGCGCCCTTCTTTTCGATATATTGTTTCAGGTTAATACCCTCGATCAGTTCCATTACGATATAGTCTGCCTTATCCGTACTGGAAACATCGTAAACGGAAACGATATTGGGATGGCTGAGCATTGCAACCGCCTGACCCTCAGCGTGGAAACGGCCGCGGAAATCCGCATCCTCTAAAAAGTCATCTTTCAGAACCTTAATAGCGACCATTCGGTTAAGCTTATGGCATTTTGCTTTATATACCACCGCCATACCGCCTACGCCAAGAACGTCAAGAATTTCATAACGGTCTTCCAGCAAGCGGCCGATGTATTTATCCATAATCTTATCTCCTTTCGCCTCAGGCCATAATCAGCGCGCAGGTCACATTGTCCGGTGCGCCCCGATGCTTGGCAATCTCGATGAGCCGCTGGCAACAGGTTTCCGGTGTACCTCCGTGGAGTACCTCAAAGAGAATTTCCTGGTCACTGACCACATTGGTAAGACCATCGCTGCAAAGCAACAGATACTCACCTTTTATAAGCTGTGAGAGGAAACCATCACAGGTCACAGTTTCCTCCGTACCGATGGCGCGGGTTATGTAGTTCTTACCGGGATAGCGCTTCGCCCGTTCTTTGGAAAGCTCTCCCCGCTGGATCATCATCTGCACTACAGAGTGGTCTACCGTAATCTGCCGAATACCGCCTTCGCTGATGCTGTATGCGCGGCTGTCACCCACATTTACGATATTGACAGTCTTTCCCCGAACCAAGGCAGCTACTAAGGTCGTACCCATACCGGTATATTCCTCCGATACTTTCGACTGCTGATAGACGGTGTCATTGGCTAGGTTGACCGCCTCGAAAAGTAACTGTTCTACAGTACTCTTTCTTCTTCCCTTCCAAGTACGCTTCATTTCCTGGGCAAAGGTATCCGCAGCCAAGGAACTTGCAACGTTGCCGGATTTGGCGCCGCCCATACCATCGCAAATAACACATAAAATTGTATTCTTGCTTAGCTGCTGGATATAGAGCGCATCCTCATTCTGCTTGCGAACGCAACCTAAATCACTTAGTCCCCAAAAACGCATAACTTACGACTCTCCTCTGGATTGATTCTGCATTTCTTTCGTATATTTTCGACGGAGTTGGCCGCAGGAAGCATCAATATCGCTGCCCAATGTGCGCCGGACAGTCGCCGGCACACCGCCATCCTCCAATATTTTTTGAAATTTCATAACCGCGCTGCGGCTGCTGGGCTTCAATGGGCTTTCCTCCACGTGGTTAAGCGGAATGAGGTTCATATGGGCTGGCAGACCCTTCAGCTTCTTTAGCAGCAGCTTTGCACAGGCTTCTGTGTCGTTGACACCGTCTATCATCGCATACTCAAACGAAATACGCCGGTTTGTCTCAGCATAATACCGCCTGCAAGCCTCTATTAGCACGTCCGTGGGATAGGCATTGTTGACAGGCATAATCTTGTCCCGAATTTCATCAGAGGGCGCGTGGAGCGAAACGGAGAGAGTAATCTGCAGTTTCTCCTTTGCCAATTCGTCAATCTTCGGCACAAGACCGCAGGTGGAAAGGCTAATATGGCGCATAGAAATGTTCATACCCTCCGGGCTGTTGACCAGCTCCAAAAAACGCAGGACATTTTCATAGTTATCCAGCGGCTCGCCAATGCCCATCAAAACAATATGGGATATAGGAAGTCCGGATTCCACCTGGGTAAAGAGCACCTCGTCCAGTATTTCAAAAGGCTCTAATTTCCGCACCAACCCACCAAGGGTGGAGGCGCAAAAGGCGCAGCCCATCCGACATCCCACCTCTGTGGAGATGCAGACGGTGTTGCCGTAATGGTAACGCATCAAAACCGTTTCGATGCAGTTGCCGTCTGCCAGCTGCCAAAGATACTTGATGGTACCGTCTTTCTGTGACTCCTGCCGACGGACAACCTGTGGCGTCAAAATGGGGTACTTCTCCGCCAAAACCACGCGCAAGTCCTTGGGAATATTTAACATTTCGTCATAGGCGCGTACGCCCTTATGAAGCCAAGTGTATACCTGCTTGGCGCGGAAGGCCGGCTGCCCCATTTCTTTCATCGCATCGGTCAGTTCCGGCAAGGTCATAGATTTTATGTTCATCGTTCTCTCCGCATACAACAAATAAAGAAACCATCTGTGTCATACTGTCCGGGAATGAGCCGCAGCATACCATCCCGCTCCTGACAGATTTCCACCGGTAAAGGCAGTTTATTTAACCTAAACGCAGGGTTTTCATGCAAAAACGCTTCCACTACACCCTCGTTTTCCCGATAAGTAAGCGTACAGGTGGAGTAAAGCAACGTGCCACCGGGCCGCACATATCGGGCTTGATTTTTAAGAATACGTAATTGCAGCGCCGGCAACTCCTCCATAGATTTGGGGGATTTATAGCGAATATCCGGCTTTTTACGGATGATTCCGTAACCAGAACAAGGCACATCTGCAATGACGACATCCATCATATTTTCGAATTCAGGCACAAATACTGTTGCATCCTGACATATGGGATGCATATTGGAAATTCCAAGCCTTTCCGCACCTTTTTCCATCAATGTCACTTTATGGGGGTGAATGTCGCAGGAGGTAATCTCCCCCGCCCCGCACACAGCTGCCGCAAAACTCTTGCCGCCTGGGGCAGCGCAGCAGTCCAGCACACGGTCACCGCTTTTGATGCCGGCGCATTGGACACTGAGCCATGCTGCCGCATCCTGCACGTAGAAAAGGCCCTCGCGAAAAGCAGAAAGCTGTTCGATATTGCCCGTATTCTCTAAAATCAGACACGCCGGAAAAACCGGGTGATTCTTGACCGTCACACCCTCAGCCTGCAGCTTCACAACAAGCTCGTCGCAACTGACTTTCAGCAGGTTTGCCTGAACGGTCATCGGTGGTGTCTCATTATTGGCCTCCAACATCGGAACAAGATTATCCTTCCCAACATAGGGCTTTAGAAGGTCAATCAGTTCCTGGGGATGGCTGTATTTTTCACAGTAATCCGTGGGGGTCTTTAACTGCCCAACCGTCCGTACTGCATTACGCAGCACACCGTTGACAAGACCAGCCGCCTTGGGAAATTTGCAGTACTTTTTTGCAAGCTGTACCGATTCATTTACCGCTGCCGATTCCGGAATCTTGTCCATCTTATATATCTGGTAAAGACCTATATGCAGAATATCCCGCACCACAGGGTGTAAGTCCTTCAGTCTGCCTGTAAGGAGCTGCTTAAGATAGGCATCCAGCAGCGCCCGGTTTTGGAGCACGCCGTAACAGAGCCGTGTGGCAAGGGCGGCTTCTCTGCCATCCAGTTTGTCCCGTTGAATATAAGTTTTCAGCGTAGCATTGGACCAAGCTTCTTCTTTACGAATGGCAATCAGTACATTCAGCGCTGTCTCTCTTGCGCCCATTACTAAGCCTCCAAAGGATGCCCGCGGAAATAATCCGGAGCGCTCATACGTTTACCACCCTCTGCCTGCAAAGAGCGAATCTCTACCGCGCCGGTGCCGCAGGCAATTACAAGGCCTGTTTTCGTCAAACCCAGAATTTGACCGGGGGCGCCGCTTCCATCAGTAACGACTGTCTCGTGAACCTTAAACCGCTGTCCCTGCAATTCCATCGTGGCAACAGGCCAGGGATGGAGACCGCGGACGTGATTATGCACCTGCCGGGCCGTTTTCGTAAAGTCGATGGGGCACATAGATTTATCCAGCATAGGCGCATAGGTGGCCTTTTCGCTGTCCTGAGGAATCCGTTTAGTCTCCCCTTTTTCGATACCTGTTAAGGTCGTAGAAAGCAAGTCCGCCCCCAAAACTGCCAGCCTGTCCAAAAGCTCACCGGCAGTCTCATTTTCCCCAATAGGTGTCTTGGAAATAGCAATCATATCTCCGGCATCCATTTCCCGGCAGAGGTACATTGCCGTCACACCGGTCTCGGTCAAGCCGTCCAACACCGCCCACTGATAGGGCGCAGAGCCACGGTAGGACGGCAGGACACTTGCGTGGATATTGATACAGCCAAACCTAGGAATATCCAGCACTCTTTGGGGAAGAATCCGACCGTAGGCAACCACCGCAACCACATCCGGGTTTAGCGCCCGAAGTGTCTCCACATCAGCATCCTCCCGAAAGCTTTCCGGCTGATAAACCGGAATATCTGCGGCTAAGGCCACCTCTTTCACAGGCGAAAACGCTAGCTTCATACCCCGGTTTTTCGGTCTGTCCGGTTGCGTGTACACACCGACCACCTGAAAACCGTCCCCTATAATCTTTTTAAGACAAGTCGCCGCAATGTCCGGTGTTCCCATAAACACAACACGCATCGAACAAACCTCCTTTATTCTTCCGCTTCTTGAAGCAGTTCTTCCTCTGTCAGGAAGCGATCCATAATTTCCGTATAAAGAATGCCATCCAAGTGATCCAATTCGTGGCAGAAGCACCGGGCAGTCAGCTCCTCTCCCTCTGCCTCAAACCAATCACCGTTCCGGTCCTGGGCGCGGACTTTCGCATAGAAGGGGCGCTTTACAATGCCGTATTTACCCGGCACACTCAAACAGCCCTCTGCGCCAACCTGCTCACCGTCCGTTTCGATGAGCGTAGGATTTACAAGCTCTAAAATCTCTTCTCCGTTATCAACCAGCACCACTCTGCGCAGGATTCCCACCTGGGGCGCGGCAAGACCGACACCGCCGGACTCAATCAGTGTCTCCCGCATATCATCCAGCAGCTTCCAAAGTCTTCCATCAAAGTTTACCACAGGTCTGCACACCTTATGCAGGGCGCTCTCTTCATCTGTTAAAATTTTCCTAAGTCCCATTTTTTCCTCGATTTCTATTCGTATCCGTTCACATCCACAAAAGCCGTCACACCGCGATTTTCCTTATCCAAAGAAAACTGGCGGAGCATATAGGCCACAAGCTGCCGCAACTGGGGCGTAAACTTACATTTGAGGGTTAGCCGGTAACGAAAACTATAATTGATCTTCGGTACTGCGCAGGGCGCAGGACCGAGAATTGTACACACTTCCATATTGTACGCCGGATCACGTAAGCATCCCATAATGCTGTCCCTAAGCTTGGCCGCGCCCCGGATTACCTGCCCTTCGTTCTTACCGGTTACGGTAATAAACGCAAGGTCTCCAAAAGGCGGGTGAAGAAGGTGTTTCCGCAGGCTAATTTCCAGTTCATAAAAACTGTCGTAATCCTGCTGGGCCGCTAAGGTAATCACCTTATGCTCCGGCGTCATTGTTTGGATAATCGCCCTGCCGGGTGTATCGCCGCGACCGGCGCGGCCCACCACTTGGGTCAACATATTGAAGGTCGTTTCCGCAGCCCGGTAACTACCGCTATACAGTCCCATATCGCCATCCAGGACGCCAACCAATGCCACATCAGGTAAATTAAGACCCTTTGCAACCATCTGCGTTCCCAGTAACACCGGTGTCTTTTCCCGTTGGAACTCCTGCAGTATTTTATCGTGGGTGTTGACTGCGTTTACGGTATCCGCATCCATTCGCGCCACAGACGCATCGGGAAACAGCGAAGACAGCTCTTCCTGCACCTTTTGCGTACCCGTACCGATGGGTTTCAGACTGCCACCGCAATGGGGGCATTTCCGCGGCACGTCCTGCGAAAAGCCACAGTAGTGACACATCATACGGCTATTAGCGCTGTGATAGGTCAGTCTTTCTTCGCAGCGGGGACATTCCGGTGTCTGTCTGCAATCAACGCACACAAGCGCCCGGCTGTTACCCCGGCGATTGAGGAACAAAACCGTTTGTTTTCCGGCCTCCATCGTCTCCCCCATTGCATCCTGCAAAGGATAGCTGATAGCGCTGTCATTGCCAAGTTCCATCTGCCGGTGCATATCTACAATCTCCACCAAAGGAAGATTTCGTCCGTTATAGCGCTTATTTAGGCGATAAAGAGAGTATATCCCGCTTTTTGCGTAATACATTGTCTCCACCGACGGTGTAGCAGAGCCAAATAGCACCAGCGCATTACTTTTCATTCCCCGCCAAAGCGCAACCTCTTTGGCGCCATAGCGAGGTGCATTCTCCGACTTATAGGAGTGTTCCTGCTCCTCATCCAAAATAACAAGTCCCAGATTGGGACAAGGGGCAAAGACCGCCGACCGTGTTCCCACGATTACGCCTGCCTCCCCGGAACGCACCCGGTTCCATTGGTCAAACCGCTCACCGGTGGGCAAGCTGCTGTGCAGTACCGCTACCTGCTCATCAAAATATGCCGCCATCAGTGACAGCAGCTGAGATGTCAGCGCAATTTCCGGGACCAAAAGCATCGCTTGCTTTCCCGCCTTTAGGGTATGTTCGATAAGTTTAATATAGACAGAAGTCTTACCGGAGCCGGTCACACCGTACAGCAGAGCGGCGCCGGGTTTTTCGCGGTCAAACTGTGCTGCAAGCCCCCGATAAACTGCTGCCTGCTCCTCGTTTAGCTGGAGTGGGCCGCTTAATTCTGCCTTCTTAATTTCCCGGCAGCGAAGAACCTTCCGCTCAGAAAGGGTAACATAGCCCAGCTCTGCCAAACGGTTGACAGTTACGGTCTTTGCGCCGGTAAAGTAACAAATTTCCTTTACCGCCCCAGATCCAATGCTGCATAAGAGTTCCAACACGTTTTTCTGCATTTGGGCGGATTTTGGCCGGGAGGACGCATACTCCATCGCCTCCTCCACAGAGGTGGCAAGGGTGGCTACCCTCTCCGTCTTTTCCCCTGTTCGGCTGAGGTAGTCCGTATCCGATACAACCCACTTGTTCCGCAGAAGATAGGCAACCGCTTTGGCAAATGCATCTTCATCCGGCAGCACTTGACGAAGGGCTGCACCATCGGCGCTGCCGCCAAGCTCGTCCATATGCTGTAACAGGCGAAGCGCATCTTCCTGACGCAGCTTCTTTTCTTTCCAGCTACGGTCATCCGTCAAAGTATATGTATCCTTTGTCTGATACCAAAGTCCAGCCGGCAGAATGGCACGGATCGCATCATAAAAAGTGCAGAAATACCGCTGCCGCAGCATACCGGCCATACGAAGCATTTCCGCATTCAGCACCGGTACAGTATCCAGAACCCTCTGCACGGCTTTTAATCCCGTCTGCGCGCCCTCTTCCACAGAGAGTACAACGCCATCGGTATGGTGGTTGCCTCTGCCGAAAGGTACAATCACCCGCATACCGGGAGAAAGTTCCATCACATCGGGTATAAAGTAAGAATAGGGCTTATCAATAGCAAAATTAGCCGCAGATACAGCAATTTTTGCAATCATAATACCCTCTCCTTACCTAAAATTATTTATATTCGTCCTTCAGTTCTGCGGTCAAACGGCCCTCAGCTACTTCATAGATGGCCATGGTCACAGGCTTCTCCGGCAGCTCCTCCTGCCGTTCGTCCGCCTCTGTGGCAATCTGTCTTGCCCGCTGGGCAACTACATTTACCAGTAAGTAACGGCTCTCAACATTTTTTAACAAATCTGCTACGGGGGGGTAAAGCATTTTCATTTCCTCCTATTTTCAGTCCGCCGTATTGGCGATAATTTCCAAAATCTTCTGCGCGCAGGCATCCACCTGATCGTTAATAACAATGTGATGATAGCGGGGGCTTTGGCTGATTTCCCAGTCTGCCCGCTTCATTCGAATCTCAATTTGCTCGGGAGGGGTATCACCGCGGCCATTGAGCCGCCGGGACAGTTCCTCCATAGAGGGCGGCATAATGAAGATCAAAATAGCGTCCTCTCTGACTCTCTGCACCTGAAAAGCGCCATTTGGCTCAATGTCCAAAATCACATCGCCTCTTTGAAGCTTTTCTTCCAACTGTGCTTTCGGTGTGCCGTAATAATTGGCCGCGTGGGCGCTGTACTCCACGAAAGCATCTTCGGCAAGCATCTTTTCAAAAGTATCCTTGCTCACGAAGAAATAGTGGACTCCTTCCTCCTCGCCGGGGCGCGGGGTTCGGGTTGTGGCAGACACAGAAAACTGCAGGTCCTTTCTCTCAGAAAAGACCTTTTTCAGCACTGTACTTTTGCCAACACCGGAAGCGCCGGAAATCACAAACAGTCTTCCCATTTACATTTCCTCCTGTTCGGGTTTGTCTGCCAAACGGGCGCTGATGGAATCCGGTGCCACAGCAGACAAGATCACGTGATCTGTGTCCATAATAATAACCGCTTTTGTCTTTCTGCCATAGGAAGCATCCACAAGCATCGCCCGCTCCTTAGCTTCCTGAATAATACGTTTGATAGGCGCTGAATCCGGGTCCAGAACTGCCAGTACGCGCCCGGCAGCTACCATACTGCCAAAACCAATATTGATGAGCTTCATACTACCCTCTTATTCGATGTTCTGGGTCTGCTCCCGGATCTTCTCCAGTTCAGCCTTTATGTCCACAACAATTCGTGCCAACGCCACATCCGTGCATTTAGAGCCGATGGTATTGGCTTCCCGGTTCATTTCCTGCAGAAGGAAGTCCAGTTTCCGACCCATTGCGCCGCCGGCATCCAGCATCGTGTTCATCTGCTGCAGGTGACTGCGCAGACGCACAGTTTCTTCATCCACTGCAACCTTGTCCGCGAAGATGGCAACCTCTGTCAGGATACGGCCTTCATCCATATTCTTGTCAGCCAGCATCTCACGGACTTTGGCTTCCAGGCGCGCGCGGTAATCCTGCACAGTTTGCGCGTTGCCTGCTTCTACCTTGGATACAAACGCCAAAATTGTTTTTCCACGGCTGCGAAGATCCTTGTCAAGGGCAGTGCCCTCAGCGGTACGCATTGCATTGTAGTTGTCCAGCGCGTGGCTCAAAACGCCCATCAGGTCTGCCTGCAACTGCTCCTCGTCTGTCTTTGCTTTCTCCATAATGAAGACCTCAGGCAGCCGGGAAAGTGTAGACACGCTGATGTCATCCTTCACACCGTAGGCTTCCACCATTTGGCGCATTGCATTTAGGTATCCCTCCACAACAGGCGTATTGAGTGTCAGCTTCGTATCCTCTGCTGCTTCACTGCGTACAGAAATGTGGACCTCCACCTTACCACGGGACACATACTGCTTTACAGTCTGCTTTACCGCCTCTTCTGCGTAGGAAAGCATTCTGGGAAGTCTTACTGTGCAGTCTAAGTAACGGTTATTTACCGAGGATATTTCCACGGTAAATTCCCGATTGTTAACTGTCTCTACTGCGCGGCCGTAGCCGGTCATACTTTTAATCAATTCTCTTCCCCCTCATTACTTCCGCTGCATATTCGCAATCAGTTCGTAGCTCTTGATCGCTCCTGCATTGTTAATTCCATTTGTGACAATAAGGACCTTTGCAGGCATTTTGGAAGCGCCCTCACCGGTGGCGCTAAAATCTACCTGGACAATAATATCATCTGACCTGATCGCAGACAAATCCTGCTTGGTACCGCGAATTGTAACAGACAACGGACTGCTTTGGAACTCCACCTTCATATCTGCAGGCACATTGACTGCTCTGAAATTACTAACAGAAAATGTCTTTGTCTCCAATCCGTTAAAGGTTATTGTAAGAACAATCTCGTGTATGCCCGATTCGTTACTGACACCGGCCGGAAGCGTAACCGCAAGCGGTACCTCACAGCTTTTTTCGTACATCGTAAGGTCAATTGTCCCCAAACTGATACTGGAAATGTCCTGCAGAACATTTTTATGTCCCGAAATCAGGATAGACTGCACATTTGTCGTAATGGTAGTATTATCGGCATTGGCGCCGCCGCCATAGATTACATCATAAGTCACATTGACCTGCTTCAGCTGCCATATTTGCAGCAAAACGTGGATATTGGATACGTCGGTAATAATACCCTCATCATGAATCTCACTTCCGTCCGCGGTCAGTAAAATGACAGGATATGTCTCCGAGATGCGCTCCGTTTGATTTGTGAGATCAACCAAAATTTTAGCGCCGGTCACCTTGTCCATAAGTGCCTTGGAGCCGGATACCGTAACAGATCTTGTACTAAGCTGAATGTTGGCCTCATCGGTCATATATCCGGAAGGTACAGCGCCGGTGTACTCTACCATAACGTCCAGCTTTTTACTGATTTTCTTCTCAACGGTTACCCGAATGGTATCCGGGTAACGGGTCTTTGTTTCTATGGCGCCGCCGGCAACAGAGCCAGGAAAAGAAACCGTATAATATATTTCGTGGACACCCGGTTCGCTGATACTGGAAACATCTGCAATCACGCGGATATTACCGCTGTTGATTTGTATAAGATCCGTGCGTTTGCCAAAGAGATCAAGAGAAATATTGGTATTGCTTATATCTGTAATAACAAACCCACGCTCTTCCAAAAGCGCAATATTCTGCATCTGCACCGGAACATTCTGGAAAGTCTCCGTAGATTCAGGACTGACAACGGTAATCACATAAATCCAGATGCCGAGTGCCAGAAGAACAGACAAGCAGAATGTTAAAATTTTACTTTTCATTGTGTCTGCCCTCCTTATTCTGGAGCTTCTGCCGCAGCTTCAGCTTCCGGTCATCCTCCTTGGTGGCTCCCACGTGGCACAGCTCATGACGCAGGAGCTTTTCCAGGGTTTGGGGCGCAAGATAACGCTTGAGCACACCACCGACAGCAACAGAAATCGCGCCGGTCTCCTCGGATACAATCACAACCACCGCGTCTGTAATCTCACTGATGCCTACGCCGGCTCTGTGACGTGTGCCGAGATCTGAACTGATGCGGGAACTGTTGGACAGCGGCAGCACACAGGAGGCGGCTGCAATTCTGCCTTTGCGGACAATAATGGCGCCGTCGTGCAGCGTAGCCTTTGGGAAAAACAAATTGCGGATCATAGGATCTGACAGCTTTCCATCGATGATCGTACCGGTTTTGAAATACTCATCCAGCCGAATATCCCGCTCAAACACGATCAGGGCGCCTACACGCTCGCGGCTCATACTTTCGCAGGCAGATACTGTCTGGGAGATTACAGAAAACATCTCCTGCTCTGGTTTTTCTCCACCCAAGAGACGTTTTAGCCGCACGCTGCCAAGCTGGTCGAGCATCCGGCGGATTTCCGGCTGGAACAGCACAATCACGGCAATCAGACCAACCGCAAGAAACTCCGTCAGGATAAAGTTCAGCGCGTGCATATTGAGTAGTTCAGTAAGCCAGGTCACTGCAAGGATACCGGCAATGGCAACTACGATCCGCAAAGAGCCGCTGGAACGCAGCAGCGGAAACAGGGCGTAAAACAGGTATGCAACGACGATAATATCCAGATAATCCGTCCAATGCATCCTTGCAAATTGTTCTATAATCATTTGAATTACACTCATATTCCCATACCTCTTTTCCTACTATTTCCAACGCACCTCGAAAAATGCGTATAACAACCTATTATCCTATTTATTATAACGGACAATCGAAATAATAGCAAGAGGTAAAGACACTTTTTACAGCTTATCAGCCACTTTTTCCAAGATATTTTTTACGTCCCGAAGTCTATTTGCAGTCACACCAATCCCAAAACTAAGACGTACCGTCCCGGTATCCAACGTTCCGGCGCTCTCGTGGGCGATCGGCGCGCAATGAAGTCCTGCACGTACAGCAATTCTCTGTTTCGACAAAAGCTTTGCCGCATCTTCACAGTCGCACCTGGAAACAAAGGAAATTGTACCAATTTGGTTGTTACCGGCAAAATGGGGTATGCCTTTTCTACACAAAACAGCAGCAATTTCCTTGGCAGCATTTTGCTCGCCCCTGGCAATATTGTCCATACCACACTTCATAATATAGCGCATTCCTGCCCCCAGTCCGGCAATGCCGGGAACATTCAATGTCCCGGCCTCTCCCCTATCCGGCAGAAAATCCGGCATTTCCTGCATCGCAGAGAGGCTGCCTGTGCCACCGCAAAGAATAGGCTTGGGCAGACTCCCGCAAAGGAGAATGCCAGTTCCCTGTGGTCCAAGCAGTCCCTTATGGCCCGGCATCGCGATGAAGTCCGCCCCTGATTTCTTCAGGGAAACCGGCAATTTCCCCGCTGATTGCGCCGCATCAATAATGAATGGCACATTGTATTTTTTACATATTTTTGCCATCTCATACACCGGCAAAATATACCCGAAAACATTGGAGCAATGGGTAAAGACCGCTGCATCTGCACCGGTTTTTATCGCATTTTCAAAGGCGGACAGCGTATCCTCCTGATCAAACAGCTTCCGGCCCGCAATAGATATTCTTGCGCCTAATGCGTATAGCGGACGTGTGACTGCATTATGCTCAAATCCGGAGATAACTACCCGATCTCCCGGCTGTACAAGGGTACGGATCGCCATATTTAGTGCTTCCGTACAGTTCTTTGTAAATACCACCTGTTCCGGCGAACAGTCAAACATTTCCCCGGCTAAACAACGGCAATCGAAAACAGTCCTGGCCGCCCGGTCCGCTGCAGGATACCCGCCGCGACCGGGATTGGCGCAGGTTCGTAACGCGCGAATCATCGCATTTTCTACGGAGGCAGGCTTATAAAAGGATGTTGCGCCATCATCCAAGTAGATCATAGCGCCAGCTCCTCCATAATCCCATCCTCTAGCCGAAGGTACGCACGATTATAGGAAACGTGATTCCCACGGAGTGTTGTCAGCGCTCTGGACAAATCCTCACAATCCACTCTTAACCCATTGCCGCAACCTTGTTCTTCCATCCACCTAGGTGACCTTTGCAGGCTGCAGCGTATTCCTGCTCTTTTGAGTACATTTTCCGCCCGCTGCGCGGCTGTCAATGATTTAATTGTAATAAAACAGTATCTCATATAGAAACCCTCCCGAACATTCTATGTCCGGGAGGGTTTGGTGGTTATATTATTTCTTCCAAAAGACAAACACAGTGGCAGGCCATTCCGGAGCCATCTCCGGTAAAACCCAGTTTTTCCTCGGTTGTGGCCTTGATATTAATTTGATTGACAGAAATACTCAGATCATATGCGATATTTTCAAGCATCGTTGGGATATAATCCTTCAGTTTGGGCCTTTGGGCAATCATCGTAACATCGATATTTCCCACCCGATAGCCGGCATCCGCAATTTTATTTCCAACGGCTCGCAGCAATTCCCGGGAATCCGCGCCTTTGTAAGCGGGGTCTGTGTCCGGGAAATGGTAACCGATATCCCGCAGCGCAGCAGCGCCCAAAAGCGCGTCCATTACCGCGTGGAGGAGCACATCTGCATCGGAATGACCCAAAAGGCCAACCGGGTAATCAATCTTTACACCGCCAAGTATCAAATCCCGCCCTTCCGCAAGACGGTGTACATCATAGCCGTGTCCGATCCTCATTTCTTCTCCTCCAAAAGTATTTCCGCAATTTTTAAATCCGTAGGTGTGGTGATCTTAATATTCCGTTCCTCACCCTCCACCATACGAACCCGCATTTTCATCCGTTCCACAGCGGAACAGTCGTCTGTAATCTCTGCGCCGTCCTTTATCGCCTTTTTCAGCGCGCCACGCAGAATGTCAAAGTCAAAAACCTGAGGCGTCTGTACAGCCTGCAAGGTCTTTCTCGCCGGCGTAGACGACACCAAGCCGCCGCTGACGACCTTTATAGTATCCTTCACCGGAATTCCAGGCGCAGCAGCGCCGTAGCTGTGGGCAGCCCGTACCGTCCTGTCAATCACCTCATAGGATACAAGGGGCCGGGCGCCATCGTGGATAGCAGCAAGCCGCACCTTGGAAGAAAGAGCGTTCAGGCCGTTTTGGACAGACTCCACGCGGTTATCACCGCCCACTACTACCGCTGTAACCTTGGAAAACTTGTGGCAAATATCCGATACAGCCATTAACAGGTCGCTGCGGGTCACAATCACAATCTCTTTAATTGCTTCGCAGTCCTGAAATGCACGGACTGCGTGAACAATCACCGGCTCACCACCGAGTAGCGCCATTGCTTTATCAATACCGCCCATTCTGGTTGCGTTTCCTGCAGCAACGATGACTGCGCCACAGTAGTCAAGCGGCAAAAAGCGCCGTACTGCTCTCGTATATCGGGAAATCGCCATATCAAAGCTCCTTAATGATCTTCTTGAAGAATGCGCCGCGAACGGCAAAGTTCTTGAACTGGTCAAATGCAGCAGATGCAGGACTCATCAACACCACATCTCCCTCTGCAGCTGCGGCCACCGCTGCGCGAACAGCCGTTTCAAAGTTTTCGCACTCTACGATTTCCGGCTTTTCCTCCGAACAGGCCTCCACCGCAGCGCGAATCTTCGGACCGGTTGCGCCTCCGAGGAACAGCTTCTTTACGTGCTTGCAAATCTCAGGACCCAGCACATCGTAGGGAATCTTCTTATCGTAGCCACCGGCAATGAGGATTACCTTTTCTGAAAAGCTGCGGAGGCCTGCAATGGTACGGCTGGGAGAAGAAGCAATGGAATCGTTGTAGTAGCGGACGCCGTCTTTGATGCGCACCAGCTCGATTCGATGCTCAACACCGCCAAAATTTCTTGCGACCCAGAGAATCTTATCATCCTCCACAAGGCCTTCAACGGCCAAAATTGCCGCCATATAGTTCTCTAGGTTGTGGACACCGGGAATCAAAATATCCTTCACAGGAAGAACAGGCAGACCATCACGGGTGATTACGCCATCCTTAAGGCATACATCCCCCTGGGCAAGCCGAGAGAACGTCCGGGTCGTACCACTGCTTCTAAGCTTAGCTGTGATCTCGTTATCCGCATTTACCACAAGCCGGTCTGTTTCCTTTTGGAAACGAAATACCGCTTTTTTCGCCTCCACATACTCATCCATATCCCTGTGGACATCCAAGTGGTTGGGCGCAATGTTCGTAATGACTGCAACCTCAGGACTGTGGGTCATATCCATAAGCTGGAAAGAACTAAGCTCTACCACCGCAATATCATCCTCTTGCATCTGTCCGCACAGCGGAAGCAATGGTGTGCCGATATTGCCGCCAAGCCACACCTTCTTCCCTGCCGCCTTAAGAATTTCAGAGATTAATGTGGTAGTTGTGGTTTTGCCGTCAGAGCCTGTTACCGCAATTTTCTTGCAAGGACATAATGCAAAGAACACATCCATCTCGCTGGTAATTTTCACACCTTGCGCCCGCAGCGCGCAAAGTGCGGGATGATTCGGGTGCATACCGGGCGTACGGAATACAAGGTCTGCTGAAATATTCTCCAAATAATCCTCACCGGTTTTGAGTACGCAGCCAAGCTTTTCCAGTTCCAAAACTTCCCCGTCTAATTTGTCTCTGGGTGTTTTGTCGCAGCCGGTGACAATACAGCCGCTATTCAGCAATAGACGCACCAAAGGCCGGTTGCTAACACCAAGACCGATAACAGTAATACGCCTCCCGGAAAGAGAAGCAAAATAGGAATCAAATTTGTTGGACATATGGCCCTCCAAAATATGTTTTTCTTATAGTATAGCCCCAATCGCATCATTTTGCAAGAAAAGTTTGACAATAACCGTACATTGCTGTAAAATAGCTAAGCAACCAGGTTGGACAGCCGCGGATGGAAGGCGAAAGCCTCCAGATGAGGAAAGTCCGGGCTCCACAGGGCAAGGATAACGGGTAATGCCCGCCGGGGGTGACCCCAGGACAAGTGCAACAGAGATATACCGCTAACCGGGCTTCGCCCGGCAGCAAGGGTGAAAAGGTGGGGTAAGAGCCCACCCGGCCTATGGAGACATAGGTTTTACGATGTAAACTCTATCCGGAGCAACACCGTGTGTGGGACAATAGGCCTGCCCGGCCGTCCCCAAGAGGTGGCTTGATCCCGCGAGCAATTGCGGGGCTAGATAGATGGCTGTCAAGACAGAACCCGGCTTATAGACTTGTGTTGTGCAAAAAGCACCGCTCTTATGAGCGGTGCTTTTGTTATTATCTATTTTCCTCCAACTGTACAAGTCCTGCAACGTCGGACACAGGAAGAGAAAATGCAATGCCTTGGGCAGCCTTAGCCATCCCCATTTCCTTATAAATGGCATTGAGGACATTATCCCGAATCTCTTTTTCAACCACCATCATAAGAATTTCCTTTTCCGGGTGGAGATTAATACCAAAAAACGCAGCCGCGTCTTCCCGGGTGACACCGTGGGCACTCAGAATGGTGCCGCCCCGGACGCCCTGCTCCCGAGCTACATCCATCACATCCTCGGCAAAGCCGGAATTAACGATCGCAAAGATCACTTCGTGTTTATTTGTCTTCATCTTATTCCCTCCCCACGCGGTTATTACTCAAAAATTGGTATAGATTTACACCGATAACGCTGCTCAGCGGTACAGTAAAGGCAATTCCCTTTCCGTTTTTGATAGTTTGGAACCGCTCCTCCAGGGCAGACAGCACCATAGGCACCATATCTTCGCGTACAACGCTGATAATGACCGCTTTGTGCTTGTTAAGTCCCAGCATATCAATAAGGTCAGATGTTGCCGTGCCGGAGCCGGGTATCACCATTTGGCAATTGACTTCGTACTGACTAATCACATCCAGATAAAACTCACCCTTGTTGCGGTCCACTACCGTAAAGAGGAGCTTCAATTTTTTAATATCAGAACCATTGAATGTATTCGACATTTTGCCCCTCCTTACATAAAGTGAATAATCTGCTGATCGTCAGCATCCAGGATTTTCTTCATCGCTCTGCGTTCACGCATTTTGCGGTCCACAATGGAACGGAAGCCAAGGAGCTGAATGGTAATCAGCGGTGTCATAGCCACCAATGCGACAACACCAAAAGCATCCCGCAGTACAGCAGCTTCTCCCTGCAAGCATACGCAAACACCGGTAATAAAAGGCAGAATAAACCCGGACGTCATAGGGCCACTGGCAACACCGCCGGAGTCAAAAGCGATCGCTGTATACATAGGCGGCACAAAAAGGCTCAGCGCCAAGGAAATAAAGTAACCGGGGATAATATAATACACCAAGGAAAAATCGTAAATAACACGAATTACTGATAAAGTGATAGACGCACCGACACCAATGCAAAGACCGGTAATCATTGCCTTGCGCGTCACAAGTCCGCCGGTTACTTCCTCAACCTGCTGATTAAGAACGTGGATAGCAGGCTCTGCCAGCACCACCAAAACACCCATGATAAGACCAATTCCGGTAAGTATCCACTTATTTCCACTGGCAAGGCTATATCCTAACTTATAACCAATGGGCATAAATCCTACATTAACACCGGTAAGAAAAATCACAAGTCCAATATAGGTAAAAACCACACCAAGCGCAATTTTTAGCAGACGGCGCTTGGGCAAATGTAAAAACGCAACTTGGCAGATCAGGAAAAATACAACAATCAGTCCAAGGGCAATAGCAACCTCCTTTGCCGTATGTGTAAAGGTATGCATAAAAGAACCAACAATGTCGTTGCTGACTGTATAGTCCGGCACTTGATAGCTAAGATTACTTCCGGAGAAAATGCCCAAGAGCAGAACCGCCAGAATCGGACCAACACTACAAAGCGCCACCAAGCCGAAGCTGCTGTCCTTGCTCTTTCTGTCACCCAAAACGCCGGCAACACCCACGCCCAGCGCCATAATAAAAGGCACAGTAATAGGGCCGGTCGTCACACCGCCGGAATCGAATGCCATTGGCAGTAAATTCAGCTTTCCGCTGACAGCCATAATGAGCGCCAAAGCAAAAAGCAGCATATAAAATAGCATAAGAATCTGAGAAAGAGATCTCTTAAATACAATTTTCAGTATGGAAACAACCAAAAAAACGCCTACGCCGATACCTACCGCATAAATAAGCAGTGTTCCGTTCATAACCGCGCTAACCTGCTTAGCAAGTACCTGCAAATCCGGCTCCGCAACCGTAATCAGCATACCAAGCACAAAGCAGACCGCAAGCAAGAGTCCTAATTTTCTTTGCTTAGCAAGACCGGAGCCTACGTGAGTGCCGATGGGTGTCATAGCAATATCCGCACCAAGATTGAAAAGACCAATACCCAAAATCAGCAATACAGCGCCCACAGTAAATGTAATCAATTCAGCAGTAGTAAATTCAAACAAGGGCGTGAGTGCCAAGATATACACAATGGCAGTGATCGGCAACGCCGAAATCAACGCCTCCTTAATTTTTGCCCAAAGTTCCTTCAAATTTTATCACCATCCTATTATCTTCTTACATTATAACAGCGAGATACACCCTTGCCAATAGCAAATTATAAACTTTTTGCAAACAAAAATTCCCCGACCGAGTGGTCGGGGAATTTGCGTTAACTATGAATTACTCGTAGATCTCGGTGACAACGCCGGAACCAACGGTACGGCCGCCTTCGCGGATAGCGAAACGCAGACCCTTCTCAATAGCGATGGGGGTGATCAGCTCAACGTTCATAACAACGTTATCGCCGGGCATGCACATCTCAACGCCCTCGGGCAGGTTGATGATGCCGGTAACGTCGGTAGTACGGAAGTAGAACTGAGGACGGTAGTTGTTGAAGAAAGGAGTATGACGGCCGCCTTCTTCCTTGGACAGGACGTAAACCTGGCCAGCGAACTTGGTCAGAGGCTTGATGGAGCCGGGCTTGCAGAGAACCTGGCCTCTCTCGATTTCCTTCTTGTCAACACCACGCAGCAGAGCGCCGATGTTGTCGCCAGCTTCTGCGTAGTCCAGCAGCTTGTGGAACATTTCGATGTCGGTGCAGACGGTTTCCTTCATTTCCTCACGCAGACCGACGATCTGGATCTTGTCGTTCTAAGTCGGATCGTAGCCATGTCGTTCTGTGAGCCAAGGAGT
>JAZQUL010000053.1:0-1801 GCA_045631285.1 Faecousia sp.
CCGGTACATCATCCGTTCGCAGTCTACCTGATTTTTGGCGCAGCCTAATGAAATAAAGCCAATATTAGCCATCATTTTCCTCCATTTGTAAGGACAATTCCTCCATTGCCCTGCGGATTTCCCCGTAACTGTGTCCCCTTCTGAGCAGGGCGGAAATCACCCTATCCCGGGCCTTTCTATCCTCCCGGATTTCCGGATGATTTTCCAGATAAGAAAGGATATGCGACTGCTGGGTAGGATAGTCCGCGAGGGCTTCCTCCCAGAGGTGCTTCGGTACTCTTTTTTCGTAAAGAGACTGCTTGGCACGGGCAATACCGTAGCCCTTTGCGATGCACCGCTCTACGATATTTTGGGCGGTTTTCCTGTCGTCCAGTAAGTCCATTTCGGCCAGCCACGCCACCGCTTCCTTGGCGTTTTCCGCGTCCTCACCCTTTTGGATGAGCCTGTGCTCCAGCTCCCGCTTGGTAACGCCGGAGGCGGAAATAATACGCACCGCCCGCATTTTGGCAGACATTTTTCCTGCCGCCTCGGTCAGTTTTATAAATTCCTCGTCAGTTAGTTCAAGGCCGGTATATAAACCAAAATCCTCCACCGTCTGCCGGTAAAGGCGCATCGCTTCACCGCCCTCAAAACGCACCGCGTGCCTCCCTGCCCTATCGGGCTGGGAGGCAATGGACTCAATCTTCATCGTCAAATTCGTCAGCGCTGACGGCTACGGGGCGGTCTGCTGCCTTGGCGGGGGCTTTTGTGCCGCTGAGCTTCCACATATTTTCCCGGACTTGGGCTTCTACGGTTTCGGCAACATCGGGGTTGTTTTGTAGGAAGGTCTTTACCGCATCCTTGCCCTGACCGATGCGCTCTTCACCCATAGAAAACCAACTGCCGCTCTTTTGCACCACGTCGAGCTGCACCGCCAGGTCTACCAGCTCGCCCCACTTGCTGATGCCTTCGCCGTACATAATGTCGAAATAGGCTTCCTTAAAGGGAGGGGCGACCTTGTTCTTGACTACCTTGACACGGGTCTTGTTGCCGATGGCATTGCCGCCTTCCTTGATAGACTCCACTCTGCGGACGTCCAGTCGGACGGAGGAGTAGAACTTCAGCGCATTGCCGCCGGTGGTGGTTTCGGGGTTGCCGTACATCACACCAATCTTCATACGAAGCTGGTTGATGAAAATGACTACGCAGTTGGTCTTTGCAATGGTGCCTGCCAATTTCCGCAGTGCCTGAGACATAAGGCGCGCCTGCAAGCCTACAAAGGTATCGCCCATTTCGCCCTCGATTTCCTGCTTGGGAACAAGGGCGGCAACGGAGTCAACGACTACCGCGTCCACCGCGCCGCTGCGAACCAGCGCATCGGTGATTTCCAGCGCCTGCTCACCGGTATCGGGCTGGGAAACAAGCATATTCTCCGTGTCTACGCCCAAGGCGGCGGCATAGACCGGGTCAAGGGCGTGCTCCGCATCCACAAAAGCGACCTCGCCGCCTTTTCTTTGGGCTTCTGCCAAAATGTGCAGCGCCAAAGTGGTCTTACCGGAGGATTCCGGGCCGTAAATCTCAATGATTCTGCCCTTGGGCACACCGCCCACACCCAGCGCCGCATCCAGCGCCAAGCTGCCGGTGGGGATGGACTCCACGTTCATATCCGGGCGTTCGCCCAAACGCATAACCGTGCCCTTACCAAAATTCTTTTCGATTTGGGAAATCGCTGTTTGCAATGCCTTTTTCTTATCGGTTGCGGGGGTAGGTGCTTCATAAGATGTCTTTTTTGTTGCCATAGTGATCAATCCTTCCTGTCGTA
>JAZQUL010000054.1:0-1736 GCA_045631285.1 Faecousia sp.
CAACGCCGCCAGCACATCGTGGCAAAGGCTGTACCGCCAACCTGTACCCGGCTCAAACTCCAGCGGGGCCTTTGCAATCTCATTTATCAGCTCCACCGTGGGACAGCGCCGGTCACAAGCTTCATAATAGGCTTGCAGGGCAGGGGTCTGCAAATTATAATTGAGACCTGCAGTCATCTCAAACAGATGGCGAATCTTGATGGGATTCTTCGCCTTTTCGATGCCTGTTTCCGTCTTTACGGTCATCTCCCGGAATGCCGGTAGATAGTCTGCCAAATTATCCTCCAAAGAGAAAATGCCCTTTTCCCACAGCTGCATAGCAGCCACGCAGGTAAATAGCTTGGAGCAGGAGTAAATGTGGTATTTTTCCTTGCCGGCCATAGGAATCTTCTTATCCGGGTCTGCATAGCCGCCCATATGGCGCAAAACACATTGGCCGTCCTTGTAAACAATCAGGTCAAAGCCGGGGATCCCTCGCTTCAGAAAATACTGACATAACGCCTTGGTTTGTTCAAACATACAATCGCCTCCAAATCCGATTATACAGAAAAATTCTTTGATAATCAACGATATTCTCCCGTGCTTTTTCTATACCGAATGTTTTGCTTTCCTTATTTATGTACAACTGCTTGTTTTGACACCAATGTGTTCAATGGGGCAAACCAGCGAAAACCTTAGTGTTTATGCGGGTTTGGGTCGGTTTGCCCTATTATAACGCATTCCTCAACTCTTCTGACAATTCCTGTTGCTTTCATATTTCTATCTCCTTTTACGATACATTTGGCGGGCGGATGATATCCGCCCCTACACCCATAAATGTTGGTGTGTGCTTGTAGGGGCGGCGACCCGCCGCCCGCCTACAATAATTTTACAAATTACGCTGTTAGTATCTGTAAACGAGAGCAGATTATACTGTCTAACCAAAATCAAATTTTCCAATAAAAAGCCGAAGCAAGGAAAACTTGCTTCGGCTTTTCTCAGTATGTTAGACTTGGTTTATCGTCTTCTTCCATAATCGGAACCTGGATCTTTTCACCAAGCAGGTCAGCGCGTATTATACGGTACAGCCATGGCCGCAGAGGTCTGACAGGAGAGTTGAGTACATGCTGCGCATAGTAAAAAGTGATATTATTCACCGGGTCTACCGAGGCAAATGCGCCTGCGGCTCCGCCCCACCCAAATTCTGTCCAGGTGGGATCTAATCGGGGTGTCCGCATACCCAGACCGTAGCCATTGACTATTTTATCATATGTATACATTTGGCGCTGTTGCTCTGTCAACCGATCAGCAGCCATCATAGCAATGGTCTCCTTTTTCAGGATCACATCACCGATCCGCAGCGCCTCCAGAAACTTAATATAGTCTTCTACCGTAGAAACACAGCCTGCTCCACCACTGGCATATTCTTTTCCCGGACGGTATGCATTCTCCCATCTGGGCTCGTTTTCACCGGTTACGGAATTGTAGTAGAACTGCCGGGCAAAGCCGTTCCAGTCTTCCATTGGGTGGAGAAAATCAGAGTTTTTCATACCTAGCGGATCAAAGATATGTATTTTTACATAGTTTTCAAATTTTTCTCCGGACAACACTTCCACCAACGCCGCCAGCACATCGTGGCAAAGGCTGTACCGCCAACCTGTACCCGGCTCAAACTCCAGCGGGGCCTTTGCAATCTCATTTATCAGCTCCACCGTGGGACAGCGCCGGTCACAAGCTTCATAATAGGCTTGCAGGGC
>JAZQUL010000055.1:0-5528 GCA_045631285.1 Faecousia sp.
GTCTATGCCGCGCCGTCGCTGGTACTGTAATATGGAAAACGAACTGCGCTTCAAGGAAAGCCTTGTTGTCCGGGCAGAAAAGGACTGTCAGGTCTATTGCCCCATTTGCCATAAGGTTCTCGATGTAAAAGCGGGTCAGCCAATCCCACGCTGCTGCGGAAAGCCTATGGAGGTTTGGAAATAAGGGAAATTGTATTGTAGAGGTCGACGTCCTTGACGACCCGAAATAAAATCGGCGCCCGATGCGCCGATTTTATTATTTATTTCCCCATTAAATTGACTTCTGCGATATAGATATAAATACTTATATCTGCAAAGTGTTTTAAGAGCTTTAGTTCCACGCCTTTTTCTTTTGCCGCCTGAAGGGCGATATTTGCTTCGCTTGCGTTTAGAAAAACATAGGCGCAGTTTTCCGGCGCGACATCGAAGACCGCAGGGTCACACAAATATTTTACCGGCACAAAAGGCGTATTGGGAGAATCCCAAAAGCCGCAGCGGATGCGGTCATCGGAAGCAATGCCAATCCGTTCGCCCCGATTCCAGCCGGAATACACGGTGTTGATACCTTTTTCTTCCAAGTAGGTTACAACAGCATCGTACCGGTCCGGATTGCTTACAGGCTCCAATACCGGCCTGAGCTTATCCTCAGCGCCCGAAAGCAGCAAAACCACCAGTAAAAGGCAAGCGCCCCAGCGCAGCCATCCGCCAAAGTGGGAACACAGCGCCGCGCCCAACATTGCAAAGAGGAAGTAGAGCAGGAAATAGTAGATACTGCGGATATTCATTGTGGTAAAGGCATCCAGCACCAGCACACTTACAAGGCTGACTGTCAGCAGTAAAAGACAGAGACTGCCGCCCTCTGCGGTTTCCCGCAGCCGGTAAGACAGGTAGAGCAAAGCGAAAATGCCCATCACACCAAGAATCAGCGCCGGCGCTTTATTTCCCAAGCCCACAAGAGAAAGGGCGTTTGCAAAACTTTGCTGCAAGGAAAGAACAGGGGTATCAAGACCGGTAAGGGTGATTTTGCCGAAAATCTCCACCTGCGGGATATGCAAAAGCTTCGCAGCAATGACGCCCAAAAGGTTAGAAATCAAAACTACCGCGGCAATCAGCGTCCGCGCCGTAAAATAGTCTTTCTTCTTGCTTATTCTGTACAGGATGGACAGCAGCTCCACTGCCGCAATGGGCAGCGCCATAATGAGGGTCTGCCGGAGACTTTGCAGACCTGTGCCGAAAGAAAGAAAAACGCACAAAATCAGGGGAAAAAGCTGCTTTTTCTCCCATTTTCCCCGGATATAACAGCCAAAAGCCAAAAAGGCGGCGATGGCATAACAGGCGTAAAAAGAACACATTGTGAAAAAAAGCTGCCAGCCGTTGGTTTCATAAACCGGGCCGCCAAACACCAAGGTCGCAGCCATAAAAAGGGTCAGCGCCAAAAGCTGCCCGCCCAGATGGGGGATAAACGCCCTGAGCAGCCAAAAAAAGCTGGCCAGCACCAAAACTCCCATCACCGTAGAGGCAAGACTCATAGAAAAATGCATACTGCCGGAAATGCCGTAGAAAAGGGCCGCCAGCGCCGGTGTTGCTACCGTGTAAAGCTGATTGCCAAAAATCCACCCCTCCGGAAAAATGCTTTTTTCTTCCCACGCCCTTACGGCATAGCGCATATCGGTGTACATATCGGTAGAAAAGTAACCGGGGTCAAAGGAAAAATTGACCTTACAAACCGCAAAGAAAAAGAGAAGAAGAATTCCTGTACAAAAGCCGGGAAGTACGTATTTTTGCAGACCTTTTTCCACGGTAACCGCTCCTTAAAACAGAATTTATCCCAATATAGCACGGTGGAAAATAGGTGTCAAGAAGCATAGTATATATCGCGCAAAAATCTCCTTGCTATTTTCATTTTTGTTTGCTATAATGAAGAAAATGATGAAAAAGGCAGGTAAATGCTATGGCTTTGATCACTTGTCCGGAATGCGGAAAGCAGGTTTCTTCTTTGGCGGCAAGCTGCCCTATCTGCGGCTACCCCATTGCAAAGAAAGCAAAATATGTACTGGTAAAGCTGGAAGCCGCGGATTCTTCCCAAGATGTCACGATTCTCGATGGCGAGAAAGTGCTGTGGGAGGGCAAGTCCGGCCAAATTGCCCGAATACCTCTGGACGGTCCTACACTGTTGCGTTTTAAGTACCAGATTGGTGTAATGGATGCGCCTAAGACGGTAGAGGGTGTTTTGGATGCGGGTATCAGCAGAAAGTGGCTTGCCAAGGCAGATAACGACCGCCTTGTTTCCAGGGTTACCTTGATTCCGGTGGATAGCTTTGATATTTTCTATATCCATAAGTTTGAGTACAAGCGTGAGAAAATCAGCGTTATGGACGAAAAGAAGATGGATAAGTACATAGCCGGCTGGGGCCGTGAGGGCTGGGAGCTGGTAAGTGTCTGCGATTACGGCGGAATGGGCTGGACGCTGTTCTTTAAGCGCCCCATTGTAGATGCATATCCCATTTCCAAGGCCAAAGTAAAGTAAAAAAGTCACCGGGGTGCAGCCGCACCCCGGTTATTTATTTTTCTTTTTCCAACCGTTCCCGCTCGGCTTGGGAAAGCCGCAAATAGTTGGGAACAAGAGAAGCTGCATCCCCGGCATCGCCATCAGCGATGGCCTTATTTGCCGCAAGACCCACGCCCACTGCCCGCTGGTGCATTTTATTCTCCGGGGGCAAAACAAGGGAGGGAACATCCCCAATAAGGGTATTGTAGGTAAGGATACTGCCGTCACCCACAAGGAAAATAGGCTTATCCTTCGGCAGTTTTTCTTTCAGTTCGGAAAGGGCGATGGCGCTGTCCTCGAAAAGCCGGGAAACGATGCCGTTTTCCGCCGAAAACAGGGCAGTATAGACCTGATTTCTCCGGGCATCCATAGCAGGAAGAATATAGCCGTCGTGTATACCCAATCCCAAAGCCATCGCTTCCAGAGTGGAAACACCGTAGCAGGGAATTTCTCTACCCCAAGCAAGACCTTTGGCGGCGGAAACACCGATTCGAACGCCGGTAAAGCTGCCCGGACCTGCGGCAACCGCAACAGCGGTCAGGTCGGAAACGGCAGCGCCCAAGTTTTTCAGCAGGTCTTCTGCCATCAGCATCAGAGTTTGGCTATGGGTAAGACCGGTATTTTGATAACTCTCGCCCAGCAGCTTTTCTCCGTCCAAAAGCGCCACAGAGGCGGCTTTTGCAGAGGTCTCAAAGGCTAAAAGCATAAAGATCCCCTCCTTTCAGGGTAATTCTCCGGCTGGTTTCTCCCAGCTTCTCAATGCAGATAAAGAGGGGATTTTCCAGCGCATCGGCAATATTTTCGCTCCATTCCACTGCACAGATACCGTTTCTTTCCAAATAATCCTCCCAGCCGATGTCCCAAAGGTCGTCGGAATTGTGGAGACGGTACATATCAAAATGGAAAAGAGGCAGCCTGCCGCTTAGATATTCATTTACAATGGTATAGGTAGGGCTGGTAACGGCGTCCCGTATACCCAACCCTCGGGCGATGCCCCGGGTAAAGGCGGATTTTCCCGCGCCCAAGTCTCCGGTATAAGCAATGACGGTACCCGGCTGCAAAGCACGGCCCAATGCCGCGCCCAGCGCCTCTGTCTCCTCCGGAGAATTTGTAATATACTCCATAATATTCCTTTCTAAAGCCTTCCCCTGGGGGAAGGTGCCCCCGCAGGGGGCGGATGAGGGTTAACCCTGCATCTAATATTTGTTGCTTGTCATCCTGAGCAAGCGTTAGCGCGTCGAAGGATATTCGAACCGAATATTTGTAAAGCATAAATGATAATGCGTGGATTCTTCGACTCCGGGCTGTTGCCTTCCGCTCAGAATGACAACGAGGAAGGCTTTATTGACTGTTCTTCAGCTTCTCAGCCTGATCGGCGGTGGCAAGGCCGTCGATAATTTCGTCCAGCGCGCCGTCCATTACGGCATCAATTTTGTAAAGTGTCAGGCCGATTCGGTGGTCGGTTACCCGGCCTTGGGGGAAATTATAGGTGCGGATACGTTCGTTTCGCATACCGGTGCCCACCTGACTGCGGCGCATACCGGTGACCTCGGAGCTAATGCGTTCCTGCTCGATTTCATAAAGCTTGGAAGCCAGCATCCGCATACATTTTTCCCGGTTTTGGAACTGGTTTCGCTCCTCCTGACAAGCCACCACGATGCCGGTAGGCTTGTGAATGAGCCGCACCGCGGAGCTGGTCTTATTGATGTGCTGACCGCCTGCGCCGGAGGCCCGGAACACCTGCATTTCAATATCCGCAGGATTGATCTGTACGTCCACCTCTTCCATCTCGGGAAGGACTGCCACGGTGGCGGTAGAGGTATGCACACGACCGCCGGACTCGGTTTCGGGAACACGCTGCACACGGTGAACGCCGGACTCGTATTTGAGCCGAGAATAAGCGCCCCGGCCGCTGATAACAAAATCCGCTTCCTTGACACCGCCCAATTCCGTCTCGTTATAGTTTATCAGCTCCACTTGCCAGCCCTTCTGGGCGGCATACATACTGTACATTCGGAACAAGCTGTGGGCAAACAGCGCGCTTTCTTCACCGCCAACACCGCCCCGAATTTCCACAATGACGTTTTTCTCATCGTTGGGGTCTTTGGGCAGCAGTAAAATCCGAAGCTGTTCAAAAAGGGTTTCTTTTTGATTTTTTGCCTCCTGATAGGTGTCCTGGCAAAGCTCCCGCATTTCCGGGTCGCTCATCAGCTCTTCTGCTTCCTGCATATCCCGGAGGGCAGTTTGGTAAGCCCGGTACGCTTCAACAATCGGCTCTAAATCGTTTTTCTCCCGCAAAAGGGCAGCGGCCTTTTTGGGGTCTGCGTAGAAATCTGGCTGTTCGCTTTTGGCGCAAAGCTCTTCAAAGCGGTTCTCCACCGCCTCCAATTTCGAAAGCATCTTTGCCGCCTCCTTTCAAAAAGTCAGTACCAGTATACTATTTTTTATGGAAAAAGTAAAGTTTTCCTTGGAGAAGAATAAAATTTATTCCCTTGCTTTTTTAACGAATCGTAAACTTTCCTTTAAGACAGTTGTTTTTTCAAAAATGCGTATTATAATAGAAAAAACGCCATATTAAGGAGTTATTGTATGAAAAAATTCGGGCAACGTATCCTTATGACCCTCCGTCGGTTTATGACGGGCAGATACGGAACGGATAAATTAAACACATTGCTGCTGGGTCTTGGCCTTGCAACCTGCTTTATTAACCTTTTCGTGTGGAACAATACCGCAAGGCTGATTATCACCACGATTTCCTACGCTTTTATGATTTTGGCGCTGTACCGCTGCTTCTCCCGCAACACCTATAAGCGCTACCGGGAAAACCGCCAATATCTGCAGTTATTGGAACGAATTCGCGACAAAAACCACCGTTATTTTACCTGCCCCAAATGTAAGCAGACCGTCCGTGTCCCCAAAGGAAAAGGCAAAATCGCCATCACCTGCCCCAAATGCAAGGAAAAATTCACAAAAAAGACCT
>JAZQUL010000056.1:0-4535 GCA_045631285.1 Faecousia sp.
GCAAGCAAATCCTCAGCAAACACACCGCAAATCAGTCCGCCTACAATGGCGTATAAGGTTATAAATTTGGCTGCCGCCTCCTATGAGTGCCGTAAACAATTGCGGCCAGGAAAATGTGGCAGGAAGCGCTTTCAGCATGGGCTGTTTCAGCATACCGGAGGCAAGCAAATCCTCAGCAAACACACCGCAAATCAGTCCGCCTACAATGGCGTATAAGGTTATAAATTTGGCTGCCGCCGCACTGATCCAGGCAAGAATCCGACGGAGGATTTTAGTGCTGCGGTTGCCTGCAATCGCATACAGCAGTACGATGAAAACACTGTTGCCCACCATAATGGCCGGAACGGTCAAAATCTGCGGAGCAATATTCAGAAGATACGCCAGCACCGGCGACACTAATGCTACCACCAGGCCGCTGTATAAGCCCGAAACCAATACCGTAACTGCCAGCACCGCATTGACAAAAGAGCCGGTGACCAGCTGTCCTGCGGGCTTTGTCAGCGCTTGCAGTGTCACAAGTAATGCAAGCATAACCGCCGTTTCTGTAATCCATTTGATTTTTTTATTCATAATACACCTACGCATTTCTTAAGAACTTTGACAAATAGTTTACTCCTATTTTCTTTGTTTGTCAATTTATCTTCCGTACTTTACTTTTGCCAAATTCAGGGGTATACTTGTGTCATCATCTTCCTTTGGAGGCTATTATGGCTTTGCTTTTGGAGCTTTTTCTCACCTTTGCCAAAATCGGCGCATTCACCTTTGGCGGTGGTTATGCGATGCTTGCCCTTTTAGACCACACCTGCGTGGAAAAGAAAAAATGGCTGACAGCCGATGAATTTTCCGACCTGACGGTCATTGCAGAATCCACCCCCGGTCCTATTGCCATCAACTGCTCTACTTACGCCGGTTATAAAAAGGCAAAACTCCCCGGTGCAATCGCCGCCACTTTCGGAATGGTAATGCCCTCTTTTATGATTTTACTTCTTATCTCCTTGTTTTTTGAAAATATCCTCGCCTACCCCATCATCGCCAAAGCCTTCCGAGGTATCCGGGTGGCGGTATCGCTGCTTATTTTGCAGGCAGGCTTTAAAATGGTGAAGAAAATGCTGAAAAACACAAAAACCAAGGTTTCTTCCCTGCTTTTCTTAGCGTTTTTCTTCGCAGTTTCCCTTTGTCTTACGTTCTTTAACCTCCGCATTTCCACCATTCTTTTGATTTTATCAGCAGGCACGGCAGGCTTCTTCCTTTACGGTTTCCGTCGAAAGGAGGGCGCGCAATGATCCTTCTTTCTCTTTTCTGGGAATTTCTCAAAATCGGTCTTTTCACCTTTGGCGGCGCCTATGGCGCCATCCCTCTCATTCGCCAATGCGTCCTGACCCAAGGCTGGATGACCGAGGAGATGTTTGCTAACATCTTAGCCGTCTCTGAGTCCACACCCGGTCCCATTATGGTCAATTCCGCCACCTATATCGGCGCTTCTCAAGCCGGTATTTTAGGTGCGGCAGTAGCAACACTGGGCGTGGTACTGCCCTCTTTTGTGGTAATTCTCTTAATCTCTGCGCTGTTTGCTAAACTCGTGAAACACCGCGCTGTACAGGCTGTCTTAAAGGGCGTGAAACCCTGCGTAATGGGTGTGATTTTGGCCACCGGCTTTACGATGGCGCTGGAAATTCTGACCGGACTGCCCGGTGCTTTTTCCCTCAATATCCCCTCGATATTGCTCTTTTTCCTGCTCTTATCGGCCGTTATTTTCTACCCCCGGCTGCGAAAGAAGCCCCTCTCCCCCATCTTGCTGATTGTCCTCGCCGCCGGGCTTGGCATCCTCTTATTCTGATTTTCCCCCACACCGCGGCTTCGCCTGCGGTGTGGGGGTTTACTTTTTTCGTATTTTATAGTATAATATATTAGATTGTGTAATATGTAAGGAGAGGCATCTATGTTTGTGAAGCAATATACCGCCGAAGGCCGGGAATTACTAAGATCCGGTGAAACACCCTGGAACGTTTATCCCCGTCCCCAAATGCGGCGCGACAGCTTTTTGAACCTGAATGGCACTTGGGATTTCTGCGTCCGCAAAATGCCCCATTTGCCGGAAATGTATGACAAAGAAATTCTTGTGCCTTTCTGCCCGGAAAGTCTCCTCTCCGGACTGGATATGGATGTAAAGCCGGGCAGTAACCTTTTCTACCGCACCCACTTTACCCTCCCCGAGGGTTTCCAAAAAGACCGTGTTTTGCTCCACGTTGGCGCTGCTGACCAAAAAGCGGAAATCTACGTAAACGGCCGCCATATGTGCTCCCACACCGGTGGCTATGAAGCCTTTACTGCCGACATTACCGACGGTCTTTTGGAGGAGGAAAACGAGCTGGTTATCCGGGTCTTTGATGATTTAACGAACCTGACCCTGCCCTACGGCAAGCAGTCTCTGACCCGAGGCGGTATGTGGTACACCCCCGTCTCCGGCATCTGGCAGACCGTTTGGCTGGAAAGCGTACCGACCGATTACATTACAGGTCTTAATATCCGCTGTGAAGGCACTACCGTCCGTATCACCGCCGAAAATGCAAGCAACGGTGTCATCACCGTCCGCACACCCGATGGCGCCGAAATATTTCCTTTAGACCGCGGGCAGGCAGTTATCACGCCCAAAAATCCCCGGCTTTGGTCTCCGGAGGACCCCTATCTGTACGAGTTTACCGTAGAGACCGATTTCGACCGGGTAGACAGTTATTTCGCCCTGCGTACCTTGGATATTCAAAATGTAGACGGCATTCCCCGGCTCTGTCTCAACGGCAAGCCCTATTTCTTCCACGGTCTTCTAGATCAGGGCTATTGGAGCGACGGCCTTTTCACCCCCGCCGCTCCGGAGTGCTACGAGCGGGATATCCTGATGGCAAAGGAAATGGGCTTTAACACGCTGCGTAAGCACATCAAGGTAGAGGCGGAGGAATTTTACTACGCCTGCGACCGTTTGGGTATGATCGTCTTTCAGGATATGGTCAACAACGGTGACTACGCTTATATCCGGGACACCGTGCTGCCCACCTTTGGCAAGCAGCGCTCTAACGATGTGAATATGCACAAGGACACCGCCACCCGCCGGGCATTTATCTCTGGTATGGAAGCCACCGTTCGGCAGCTTCGCAACCATCCCTCTATCGTCTACTGGACGATTTTCAATGAAGGCTGGGGGCAGTTTGACAGCGACAGCGTCTGCCGTCTGCTGCGGACAATGGACAACACCCGGTTTATCGACAGTACCTCCGGCTGGTTCCGCCGCAGCGAGACGGACGTGGACAGCCGCCACATCTACTTTGGCCCCTGGGGGCAGCTCCGGGCTTCCGATAAGCCTTTGGTACTCAGCGAGTTTGGCGGTCATTGCTATGCCGTAGAAGACCACATTTTCAATCCCGACAAGTCCTATGGCTACAAAAACTGCAAAAGCCCCGAGGAACTGCAGGTATCCTTGGATGAAATCTACCGTATCCGCATCATTCCCGCTATCAAAAAGGGTCTGTGCGCCGCGATCCTCACCCAAATTTCCGACATAGAGGATGAGATTAACGGCCTTGTGACCTATGACCGGGAAGTGCTTAAGGTCGACCCGGTGCGGATGCGCGCCATCAGCCGGCAACTCTGCGCCGCCTTTTTTCCGAAAGAGCAAGAAGCTTTTCTGTAAAGTGGTAAAGCTTCATTCCAGCCAAACTCAAGGGAATCCACAAAAGGAAAAAAGGCAGGCAAATCTGACCGCACAGGTTTCCGGGCATATTTCGGTAATCCCAAACCCCATAGCTGCGGTTAAACAGTAACCCGTAAAGAAATTCCACCATTGTAATCACCCCGGCTCCCGTCAACGCCCGAAAGAACCACGGCAGCCGGGGATTTGCCTTTTCCAGTCCCCCAAGGAGCAAGAAACACGTACCACCGGCAAAGAACATTGTGATATGACTCCACCCTCGCCAAAGCATTTCGAGCAGTACGTATCCGGTACCACCCATTAAAAACATAATCAATTTTTTCCGCAAATGCACTTATCTCACCTCAGAAAAAGGATTTCCAAAAAATAACGAAAAAATACTGACATTTCTCTTGACAAATCGCTGTCCTTTGCATATAATAAGAAAGCTGTTTACAGCATTACAACCTATGGCGGCGTAACTCAGTTGGTAGAGTACCCGGTTCATACCCGGTCTGTCACCTGTTCAAGTCAGGTCGCCGCTACCAGGCCCGTTGGTCAAGTGGTTAAGACACCGCCCTTTCACGGCGGTAACATGGGTTCGAGTCCCGTACGGGTCACCAAAAATAAAAGGGAGGCAATCGCCTCCCTTTTATTTTTGATCCGGAAGGGACTCCAAGATCTCAAATGCAATATGCCGGTGGCATATTGCTGCCACCAGTGCAAACACTGGTGGCTACCTTGATTAATGAGTCCCGTACGGGTCACCAAGAAAAAGCTCACTGCAAAAGCAGTGAGCTTTTTCAATGAAGCGCGCCTATGGCGCACGAAGAAATGAAGCAGGGCTTCGCCCTAT
>JAZQUL010000057.1:0-2634 GCA_045631285.1 Faecousia sp.
ATTCGGTATTTATGGCCTTAGTCGCTTTCTTTGCCGCCGCCTTTTGCGGTCTGCTGGCAGGAATGGGCTTGGGCGGCGGCAGTCTGCTGATTTTATACCTCACCGCAGTGGCAGGCTTCGACCCCGCTTCCGCCCGGGGAATCAATCTCCTCTTTTTCCTGCCGGCAGCCCTTCTTGCTACCCTGTCCCATATCCGTCACGGTACGTTGCCTATAAAAAAGGTAATGCCCGCCGTGTGGGCGGGCATTGTCTTTGCGGCGTTATTTTCTTTTATCAGCGGGATGCTGGACATTTCCCTTCTGCAAAAGCTATTTGGCGGTCTGCTTCTGCTTACGGGACTGAAGGAACTGTTTTACCGTCCCCGGAAAGCTAAGTAACCCTCTAAGATGAGAGAGGCCGCCACCGCGTCCACCGTATCCTTCCGTTTTTTGCCGTGGTAATTATGGTCGGAGAGGATGCGGTGGGCTTCCACCGTGGTCCACCGCTCGTCCCACATTTTCACCGGCAGTCCGGTGGCCTCCCCCAATTTTCCGGCAAACTCCCGGCACAGCTCAGCGCGCACGCCCTCGCTGCCGTCCATATTCCGGGGCAGTCCCACAACGATTTCCCCAATCTCATTTTCTTTCGCAATTTCTGCAATTGAAGCAATCAGCTTCTTCTGCATTCTGCCGTGAATGACCCGGGTAGAGCCGGTCAGGGAGCAAAGTAAATCGGAAATGGCAACGCCGGTGCGGGCATCGCCGTAGTCAATCGCCATAATTCGCATACAAAATACCTGCTTTCTATGATTTCCCGCCTATTATAACCCATATTTTACAAAAAATAAAGAAAAAAGTTATTGACTTTACAGCCCCCTCTGTGGTAGAATGACTCTACCTGTGAAAAAGGGCTTTTTTTGTGCGCCCATTTTCAGCTTCGGGCGGTAATTTGTAGTTGACCGCATACTAAATTTTTCCTAGCCGAAGTGATACAGGGAGGCAATTTTAAGGAGGTGCCGTTATGCGCGTTAAAGTCACTTTGAGATGCTCTGAGTGCAAGCAGAGAAACTACAACACCATGAAGAACAAGAAGAATGACCCCGACCGTCTTGAGATGAAGAAGTATTGCAGATTCTGCAAGAAGCACACCGTTCACAACGAGACTAAGTAAGGAGAGACCCAAATGGCAGAAGTGAAAAAGGAAAATTGGTTCAAAAGAGCCATCGGTGCCATCGGTCGTTACTTCCGTGAGCTTCGCAGCGAACTGAAGAAGGTCGTATGGCCCACCCCGAAGCAGGTCGTCAAGAACACCCTGATCGTCGGTGCTTGCGTACTCGTAATCGGCGTATTTATCTGGGTATTTGACTTCGTTGCCCGGTTCGGCGTTGATGCACTTATCAAAGCCTTCCATTGATAAAGGAGTAAGCCATGGCTGAAACTGCAAGATGGTATGTCGTACAAACCTATTCCGGCTACGAAAATACCGTCAAGGTCACCATTGAAAAGACGGTGCAGAACCGGCAGCTGCAGGACGTGATCCAGACCATCTCCATTCCTATGGAGACCGTTACTGAGATTGCGGAAAACGGCGTAAGCAAGACTTACGACCGGAAGCTGTATCCCGGCTACATCTTTGTAAAAATGGTGTATAGTGACGATACCTGGCACGTGATCCGCAATGTACGCGGCACCGCAGGTTTCGTAGGCGCACCCGGAAGCCGTCCCCTCCCTCTTTCTGAGGAGGAGGTTTATGAGATGGGCATCGAGAAGCGGCAGATCGTTGTCAACTACAGCGTTGGCGACACGGTCCGTATTCTGGACGGTCCCCTCACCTCTTTCACCGGCACGGTGGAAAACATCGAGGTGGACAACAATTTGGTCAGCGTAGTGGTTTCTATGTTTGGCCGCGAGACTTCCGTCGAGTTTGAACTCGATCAGGTAGAAGTCGTATCCCAATAACGCATCGGGCCGTAAATCGGCCGGAACGTGGGAGGGGCGAAACGCCCCGAAAGAAATGCGCAAAGCGCATCATTACCACATTTTATTCAGGAGGTGCTTAAAATGGCACAGAAAGTTACCGGTATTATCAAACTTCAGATCAACGCCGCTAAGGCAACTGCTTCGCCCCCTGTTGGTCCTGCTCTGGGTCAGCACGGCGTTAACATCGCAGCATTTATCAAGGAATTCAACGCTCGTACCCAGGCGATGGAGGGCTACAAGATCCCCGTAGTCATCACTGTCTACGCTGACCGTAGCTTCACCTTCATCACCAAGACTCCCCCCACTCCCCTCCTGGTTCTGAAGGCTCTCGGCCTCGATAAGGGCAGTGGCGTTCCCAACAAGCAGAAGGTTGGCACCATCACCCGCGCTCAGGTTACTGAGATCGCTAAGACCAAGATGCCCGACCTGAACGTAAACTCTCTGGAAGCTGCAGAGAGCCAGGTTGCCGGCACTTGCCGCTCCATGGGCATTACCGTCGTTGACTAATTGATAAATCGCTGTCCGGGGAATTGCCCCGGCAATGTGGGAGGATTATTCCGCATCACCACTTTAAGGAGGATAATTTAAGTGTTTAGAGGCAAAAAGTATCAGGAAAGCGCGAAGCTGATTGACCGCGCTGTTCAGTATGACCCCACCGAAGCCCTGGAACTGGTTG
>JAZQUL010000058.1:0-5703 GCA_045631285.1 Faecousia sp.
TCTCACCGCAGGCAGCTTTAATGGCCTTGACCACCTCTACAGGGAAACGGTAGCGGTTTTCAAAGGAGCCGCCGTACTCATCGGTACGCTTGTTGAAGAATTCGATGGCAAACTGGTCCAGCAGGTAGCCTTCATGGACAGCATGGACTTCCACACCGTCAACACCTGCATCCATACACAGCTTTGCGGTCTTGGCAAAGGCCTCGATGATCTCGTGGATCTGCTCCTTGGTCATCTCGGGGCAGATAATATCGGGAGCCCAACGGGCAGGCTGGGCACTGGGAGATGCCAGCTCATGGCTGGTGTCAATGATGGGTTTCACAATTGCACGGGTGAACTTATTCTTATGCAGAGGGCCTACCAGCTCAGTGATGGCCCAGGAGCGGCCCATGCCGGCAGTCAGCTGGATGAACAGCTTGGCACCGGTCTTATGGATCTCATCCATAAATACCTTTAGTTCCTCAAACATCTTGGGGTTCTGCCACAGCCACTTGCCCCAGAAAGTATCACGCAGAGGAGCAATACCGGGAATGATCAGACCGACATTATTCTGGGCCCGCTCCAGGAACAGCTTTGCAGCCTCCTTATCAAAGCCACAGCCGGTCAGCTCAAACCAACCGAAGAGGCTGGTGCCGCCCATGGGACACATAACAATGCGGTTCTTGATCTCCACATTGCCGATCTTCCAGGGGGTAAATAATGCCTCATATTTTGCATCCATAACTTCTAAACACATCCTTTTCGTTATTTGTGTATCGAATACAATTTCAGTATAAATTATCCCGCAGTTTCTGTCAAGTATCGCCAGAGGCTTTTCAAAAGGTGACAAAAAAACGGGAAGATTTTTTAGAACATATGTGTTATAATGGTGGTAGCAGAAAAAGCGAAAGGAGAAACAAAATGAAAAAGAAACCTGGTGTGATGATCTATTTTGATATGCGAAGAATGGTAAAATTACTTACAGATGAGGAAAAAGGCAAACTATTCGAAGCAATTTTGGACTATGGTGAGACAGGCTGTGTGGGCGAATTGACCGAAACGCTGCGCATTGTCTGGCCGCTGATTCAGCAGAGACTGGACATAGATTCTTTTCAGTACGAAAAAAAGGTCGTCAAGAAAAAATATGCAGCCTATACCCGATGGGCAAGCGAACAGAAGGAAACTGTGATGTCCTATGCACAATGGTTGGAAAACAAAGGATATGACCCGGAGGTTTACCTGTCCCCTGTTTCCTAATGCATCTGCATCTTTTGCATTGCATTTTATGCCATATACAAATACAACTACAAAAACAAAAACAATAACAATATCAATATCAATTACAGATACAAACAGATCCGCTTTTTTCGGATTTTCCCCTCCCTTTTTTGCACTTTTTTGTCAAAAACGGAACAACTCTGTGGAAATCTTGTAAAAATGGCTGTGAAAAAGAAAAACACCACCTGCGGAAAAACAGGTGGTGCTTGTATGGATTCTTTATACCTTGTCAATTGCCTGTGCAAGGTCTTCGATCAGATCCTGGGCGTTTTCCAGACCGCAGCTCAGGCGGATCAGATCGGCACCGACACCGGCGGCCTCCAGCTGCTCGTCAGTCATCTGACGGTGGGTAGCAGAAGCCGGATGCAGACAGCAGGTACGGGAGTCGGCAACATGGGTCTCAATGGAGCCAAGCTTCAAGTGCTTCATAAAGGTCTCCGCGCCTTTTCTGCCGGACTTTAAGCCGAAGGAGATAACACCGCAAGAGCCATTCGGCAAATACTTTTGGGCAAGTGCATAATAGGGGTCATCCTCAAGGCCGCAGTACCGCACCCAAGCTACTTTTTCGTGGCCGTGGAGGAAACGGGCGATCTTATCGGCGTTCTGGCAATGCTGCTTCATTCGGAAGGGGAGACTCTCCAGTCCCAGATTCAGGATAAATGCATTTTGGGGCGCCTGCATTGCGCCAAAGTCCCGCATCAGCTGGGCGGTACACTTGGTGATAAATGCGCCCTTACCGAACCGCTCTGCGTAGACGATGCCGTGATAGCTGTCGTCGGGGGTGCAGAGACCGGGGAACTTATCTGCGTGGGCCATCCAGTCAAAGTTGCCGCTGTCTACGATGCAGCCGCCCAAAACCGCTGCGTGACCGTCCATATACTTGGTGGTGGAGTGGGTCACGATGTCTGCGCCAAATTCAAAGGGGCGGCAGTTGATGGGGGTGGCGAAGGTGTTGTCAACGATCAGCGGCACACCGTGGGCGTGGGCGCATTTGGCAAATTTCTCAATGTCCAAAACGGACAGAGCGGGATTTGCGATGGTCTCGCCGAAAACAGCCTTGGTGTTAGGCTGGAAGGCGGCGTTCAGCTCTTCCTCGGTGCAGTCGGGGCTGACGAAGGTAAAGGAAATGCCCATCTTCTTCATTGTGACAGAAAACAGATTAAAGCTGCCGCCGTAAATGGCAGAGCTGGCGATCACGTGGTCACCGCAGCTTGCGATATTGAAGATAGAATAGAAGGTGGCGGCCTGACCGGAGCTGGTGAGCATAGCCGCCACACCGCCCTCCAAGGCGCAAATTTTGGCGGCTACGTGGTCGCAGGTGGGATTTTGCAGCCGGGAGTAGAAATAACCCTCAGCCTCCAAATCAAAGAGCTTTCCCATATCCTCAGAGGTGCTGTACTTAAAAGTGGTGCTCTGAATAATGGGTACCTGACGAGGCTCACCGTTGCCGGGGGTATAGCCCGCCTGAATACATAAAGTCTCGGGACGAAGTTCCATAAAAATTCTCCTTGGTACAAGATGTGCTTATTGTATATCGTATTTTAAAGATTGTCAACGGCTCAGCCTAACAGAACGTCGAAAACCAGCATCAGGCAAAAGCCGATAAGCAGGGCGTAAGTCGCGCCCCGCTCACTGCCGTGGGCGTGGGTCTCGGGGATCATTTCGTCGCTGATGACGTAGAGCATCGTGCCACCTGCAAAGGCCAGGGCAAAAGGCAAAATAGCAGTAGCAACAGAAACTGCAAAATAGCCCAGCAGACAGCCGACGATTTCTACTACACCGGTCAGCGCCGCGCATAGAAAGGTCTTTTTCGGTGACACACCGGCCGCCAGCATAGGCCCAATGATGACCATACCCTCGGGGATGTTTTGCAGCGCAATGCCGCCTGCAATCAGGAGAGCCTGGGCCTGGGCGTGGGGGTCGTCGCCTGCGCCAAAGCCAACGCCTGCCGCAATGCCCTCAGGCAGATTGTGGATGGCAATAGCGGTGACAAACAAAAGAACCTTGCTGAGATTGGCGTTAGGGTGCGCTTCTAAATCTGCGCCTACCATTTTGTGCAGGTGGGGTACGACTTTATCGATGAGGTTTAAGCACAGCGCGCCGGCAAAAATGCCGACAACCGTAATGAGAATACCAAACTTTCCGCCATAGTCCAGCGCCGGCAGGATAAGACCCAGCACCGCTGCTGCCAGCATTACGCCGGCGGCAAAGGACAGCACAATGTCAGAAAATCTGTGAGATTGCTTCTTGAACAAAAAGCCGATGACAGAGCCAAATACCGTAGCGCTGCCAACGCCCAAAGCGGTAAGTAACACAAGTTCCATAGATTACCCATCCTTTCGGAAAATGGGAAAAGTCCCGGTAGCCCGGGACCTTTCTTGTTAGTTTTCAGAGAATTGATCCTTGCCCACGCTGCAAAGGGGGCATTCAAAATCCTCAGGCAGGTCCTCAAATTTGGTGCCGGGCGCAATACCGCCCTCGGGATAGCCCTCTTCTTCGTTGTAGATCCAGCCACATACGTCGCATACATATTCCATAATATTATCCTCCATAAAAATGTGTTATTTATTTATCAAAAAGCGGACGGGCCACTTTTTTATACAGTAATAAGGTCAGCGCAGAGACGGTCACGCCTTTGAGCAAATTCAGCGGCGCCACAGACAGCAGAACCAGGGTGGCAACAGAATCGATACTGCCGTTAATGGCAGTTCCCATTCCGATAATTGCGTGTAGCGGAATGCCGTACAGCTGGGAAAATTTGGGTATCAGATAGATACCATTAAAGGCGCTGCCAAAGACCGTTAAAATTATTGTGCCCAATAAAAGGCCGATAAGCGCACTTTTTCGGCTTTTTTTCGTGTGATAAATGACCGCTGCAGGAAGCACAAGCGAGCAGCCCACGAAGAAATTGGCAAAGTCACCTACAAAGGCGGTGCTTGTACCTTTCAGGACTAATTTCAGCAGAATCTTCAGCGCCTCGCACAGCACAGCCGCTGACGGCCCTAAATAAAAGCCGCAGAGCATCACCGGCACTTCGGAAAAGTCCAGCTTATAAAAGCCGGGCGCCAAGAAAGGCACGGGGAAGTCAAAAATGTGCAATATTGCCGCGATTGCGCCGCAAACCGCAAGAATACAAAGCCGTCTTGCCTTGGAGACCGGGCGAAGCGCAAGCTTCTTTTCCGCTAGCTTTGCGCCTATGGATAGGATGGCGGCAATGGCCACGCACACAAGAACAAAGACGATATTCTCCTTGAACTGCTCGAATAGTTTCATCATAAAACCATACCCCTGTAATAAAAAATGCGCCGAGAGCATACACTCAGGGCGCAGCTATGTACTACGGGGCCCCAAAGTGCTTCTTTCATCCAGACTGTACTGTCGGTATCGGAATCACACCGATTCTGCGCTTTCGCGCTCGCGGACTTTACCGCCGGTCGGGAATTTCACCCTGCCCTGAAACCTTGGATGCATCGAGCATAGCATATTTTTACCTACTTGTCAAGTGGGTAAAAATGTGGTATGATATTTTTACTCAGACTGGGCTTTCTGAAGCCCTTGGATGGCGCCGGTGGGCGCGGTGTTCAAAATGTCCCCGCCAATGACCTTGTTTTTGTAGATAAGGAGCGTGGCATAGACCGGCTCGGTGGCGTCCGGGTAATTGGTTACCTTATAGACATAGCGCTCTACGGTTTTGCCGGCAAATTTTGTAAGGTCAAAACCCTGGGCCTTTTGCAGGTCGTTGTAGCGGTCATAAACTTCGCTGCTTTCTTTCGGAATCCGGACCTGCCCGCTTTCTGCCGGCGCGGCGTGGACTTCCCAGCCAAGGCTCTTTAAGTAATCCACCCGGGCATCGTTGGAGCTTAAGTTGGCGGTCGTTGCCGTAGGCTCAGAGCCACCGCCGAACAGCAGGATGATGGCAAGAATCGCAATCGCCACCGCGCCCAGAGCGATGAGGATCTTGTTCCGGTCCAGCTTTGCGGTCATAAACATCATAATAATAAATCCCTCCCGTTTCTTATTTGCCGCTAAAGCCTATGTGCGCCGGAGGGGGAATATACATTTGTGAGGAAACAAAATGGAACGATTGGATAAATTTCTGTGCGACGCAGGCATTGGCAGCCGCAGTCAGGTAAAGGAAATCTTAAAGGCCGGACGAGTCACCGTCTCTGGGGTGGTGATGCGGGACGGCAGCGTAAAAATTGAGGGAAATCACGTGTGCGTGGATGGGGAACCAGTGGGCAAAAAGGGCCTGACCGTGGTGATGATGAATAAGCCATCCGGCTTTGTGACTGCCCGGAGCGACGAAACCCAAAGGACGGTAATGGAACTGTTGCCGGAGGAAATGCGGGCTTGGGATTTGCATCCTATCGGACGGCTGGACAAAGAGACCGAGGGACTTTTGCTTTTTACCAATGATGGCAGTTTGCTCCACCGGCTTATTAGCCC
>JAZQUL010000059.1:0-1834 GCA_045631285.1 Faecousia sp.
CCATTGTTAACGCCATTGCCGCCCTATTCCACCGCATTGGTCTAACCTGCCTGTTGGCAGCTCCCACCGGCCGCGCGGCAAAACGGCTCTCCGAGGTGGCCGGTCAGGAAGCCTCCCCTATCCACCGCCTTTTGGAAGTTGGTATTGACCCGGAAAACGGCAATCTTTGCTTTAACAGAAACGCAGACAACCCCTTAAAAGCCGATGGAGTCATCATTGACGAGATGTCTATGGTGGATATTTTACTGTTCCACAAACTGCTGTCCGCCATTCCGCAAAATGCGCGAATAATTCTGGTAGGCGACCCTGACCAGCTGCCGCCCATCGGTCCGGGCTTTCCTTTCCGGGACATTCTCCGCAGCCGCGCCATTGATTGCGTTATTCTCACCGAGATTTTCCGGCAGGCGCAGGAAAGCCTGATTGTTATGAACGCCCACGCAGTAAACAAAGGACAGATGCCCAACCTGCGGGAGCGAAAGAAAGACTTTTTCTTCCTCCCAGCCAAAAGCGAAGAGGAAGCCGCCCAGACCATTTTGGGTCTCTGCTCCACCAGACTGCCCAAAAATATGGGCATCCCCTCCGAGCAAATTCAGGTACTTTCCCCCGCTAAGAAAGGCGGCGCAGGCACAATAAACTTAAACATCCGTCTCCAATCCATCCTAAATCCCCAATCCCCCAATAAGAAGGAGCGGACATTCGGCCAGTACACCTTCCGGGAGGGTGACCGGGTAATGCAAATACGGAACAATTACGACATCCTATGGAAAACCACCGACGGCTCTCAGGTTGGCACAGGTATCTTTAACGGTGACATTGGCATAATTGCAGAGATTGATGCCTACGCAGAGCAGCTTCGCATCGTGTTTGACGGCAAAGAGGCCATCTACGAGTTCTCTCAGCTAAATGAGTTAGAACCTGCCTACGCCATTACTGTCCACAAAAGTCAGGGCAGCGAATATACAGCCGTCATTCTCTCCGCATTCAACAGCTCCCCCTACCTCCTTAGTCGCAGTGTACTCTACACCGCCATTACCCGCGCAAAGCAGATCCTTATCATTGTAGGTCGTGAAGAAACCATCTCCACAATGGTACAAAACGCTAATACCTCCCGTCGCTATACCGGGCTTAAATTACGTCTTCAGGAGAAAATCTGATGCTGCTGGATCTATTCTTCCCCAGAAAGTGCATTTTCTGCCGCGCGCTTCTAAAAGAGGGCGAAACCGACCTTTGCCGCAGCTGCCGTATCGAAGCCCCGGACTTTTCTTCTGCAAAAAATAATATTCCTTTTGTTGCAGGATGGACGGCAGTGTGGTATTATAGAGGTAATGTCAAGCATAGCATCCACCGCTATAAGTTCCGCGGCGCGCTGAGCTATGCAGATAGCTATGGGCGTTTTCTCGCTATGCGAATATCGCAAATGGATATGGACTACGATTACATCACTTGGGTACCTGTCAGCTTCCGCAGACGCTTGTCCCGGGGATATGACCAAGTTGCCATTCTTGCGAAAGCCACCGCTAAGGAATTAGGCGTCCCCATTTTCCCAACGCTTAAGAAGAAACGCCATACTCCGGCCCAGTCCGGTCTTGCAGACCCCGCCCAGCGCAAAGCCAATGTGATCGGTGCTTATGAGATTCTGCAGGATGCTGACATTGCAGGCAAAACCATTTTGCTCATTGACGATGTGATTACTACCGGCTCCACAATATCGGAGTGTGCGAAAACCTTGCTCACCGCCGGTGCCAGCAAAATCTACTGCGCCGCCGTCGCATCGGCGCATAAAAACAACAAGAAATAATGTAGGTGATAATATGCTGTTCTTTTCCAATGACCT
>JAZQUL010000060.1:0-12075 GCA_045631285.1 Faecousia sp.
TCCCAAGCTGACCTTATATTTGACGGAGAATATAGCGGGGGATAAAAAGCCCTGTTTGTTGATTTGTCCCGGCGGCGGTTACCAAGTTGTCGGCCGGCGGGAGGGAGGGCCTGTTGCGCTGCACTTTTTACCAAAAGGTTACAATGTGTTTGTTCTGGATTACTCTGTGGCGCCGAATAGCTTCCCGACGCAGCTGCGTGAGGTGGCGGCTGCTATGGAGCTGATTTACGAAAATGCAGACGCGTGGCATTGCGATACCCAGAAGATCGCCATTATGGGCTTTTCTGCCGGTGGTCACTTAGCGGCTCATTACAGTAACGCATATGCTTGGCCGGAGGTACGGGAGATGTTCCCGGAGAGCAAGCCGGTAAATGCCGCGCTGCTATGCTACCCGGTTATCACCGCAGACCCGAAGCACGCCCACCTTGGCAGTTTTCAGAATTTGCTGGGCAAGGAAGAACTGACGAAGGAAGAGGAGCTTCGCTTCTCCTGCGATAAGATGGTGACAGAGCGGACGCCACCTACATTTCTGTGGCATACGCGAACAGACACCTGCGTTCCGCCTATGAATACGCTGCTCTACGCGCAGGCTTTGACGGAGCGTAATGTCCCTTTCGCCCTTCACATCTATCCTGAGGGTAGTCACGGCTTAGCCACCGTAGATCATATGACCAATGGCGCGCTGAGTCCGGCAACTATGCACGCGCAGGATTGGCTGGATGCAGCGAACAAGTGGTTGTCCTTTACACTCTGATATTAAAACCTCTCTCAGAGCCGATGACGGCTTCGGGAGAGGTTTTCTGTTATTGTGCCGCGAAAACTGCAAATCGACAAGGGGGTACAGTTGGGAAAATGCTATATTTTTAGGAACTTCTTGGATTTACAAGCAAATTCGCCATAAAAAATCCCGGGGGGAGCGGAAATGCTCACCCCGGGACGCGGTTTAGAATGGACTATGCCAATTTTTTATCCAAGACAGAGAACCGTCCCTTGTCTAACAGTGGTTTCACACCGTCCTTTGTCCTGTTGAGAAAACTAATCACTTGCCATCTATGTGAAACAAACGAATCACGGATTCATTCTTGGTTAGCTGTTTTCCAAGTGTATTCTGCGGAAACACTTCGCGCAAAGCCGTAAAAACCTTCCTTCGATACTGAATTCGCATAGCTTCGTTTGTAAAACGTAACCGTGTAATATTGTGCGTGTACTTATTGGCGACCTTTGTTTTACTGAAAAATATATAGAAATGTCTCAAACCTGAGATTACTCCGTAATCAATCCCGACATCACATATCTCCGTAAAGTAAAACACCCTTGGTCTGTGTAGAGGGGCGTAAAACACGAGTTTATCTGGAAGAATTTTCATAACGCCGAAATACTCATAGCCGTTGTACAGCAAAACAGCAAGAAGAAAAAGAAAACAAGCTGTAATGAAATATAGACCATACATAATGCCGCTTTCTTTTGGGCGGGTTAACGACAAAAAGACAATGACCCCTTCACCAATCATCAGGAGCACGAGAAAAACGCAAACTAGGGAAAAATTATATGGGCTGATAAAGTATGTCTTTTGTTGTTTCAATTAGTACACCCCCATGCCATGCATAACTATGCCAAATGTTTTTCCATAACTGAAAGACAGGGGACGGTTCTCTGTCTTTGATCTATGCTTTCAAATGTTTTTCTATTAAACCTTTGCTGATACCTGTCAACCGTCCAATTTGCCTAATCGAGACTCCTTGGGGGGGGCGACCCCTCTCCGGGAGGTTTGTTAGGGTTTGTGCGGATGGAATATGCCAGCCTCACTGTCAAGACAGAGAACCGTCCCCTGTCTTATATGGGCTATGCTGGATCAGCGGTCAAGACAGAGAAACATCCCTAGTTATTTTTAGATAGTCAAGGGGCAAGGAGACAATAGAGCCGTCCCCTTGTCCCCAAGAAGTTATAGCTTAGGGAGGTACTGATAAACTATGTTTCCATTACTATCCATAATGTTTATAACAGTGCAAAAATCTAACTGTAAAATGATATTACAAATTTTATCAAGCTTATACCTGCTAATTGTATACATAGACATAGATAATTTTTTGTTTCTCATATTCCTAAATTGTCTGGAATAATCTTTTGAAAAATAATTACCGCCTTTATATACAATTTTAACCATCACTGAGTACTTTTTATTATCCCGTTCATTAAAATTAAACACTATTCTGTCTAAATCTTTTGCTTTGCATCTTATAATCCTAAAATCAGGAATAAAGAGAATTGAACCATTTTTATTAAAGACCATTCCGTTCAACGGTGTAATTATCACCCCCATTAAAACAACCGCTACTAATGTTGTCCAAAACAGTTTAAGAACTACAGGCATCTCGGCCCAATAAGCGATGACGAGATAAGAAGGTGGAATGATTATTATTAACAAAAAAGTAAATAATAATGTCATGAAACCTTTATTAATGAATGATACAAATTTGCTATTACAAATCGTTAAGCCATTGCTTGATACCATTTAACCAGCCTCCTTGCTCATTTGTCCAGTCAATAAACATTGCAACTCCGGCAGCGGCAAAAGGTGCAACAAAAACGCCAACTACTGGAATTAGCGATACTAAAGCACCCACACCGTATCCAGCCCCGAATGTTCCTACTGTGTATACTGTATCCACACTAAAACCAATCCATTGTTGCTTAATTGTCAAATTGTCATTTGTAAAATTAGACAACGCAGATAGTCCGATATTAACTGCCAATAACCCGTAACCAATTATTGAACAAGCAGTATTTAATTTTCCGGGCACAAAGTCCAACCCATATAATCTATTTAAATCCTTTATTCCTGGATAGCGGACATATTGATAAATTGTTTGCAATACAGGGGCAATGCTGGCACTAAAATCCGAACCGGATATCAATGATGATATCCAAATAGGAATTTGGAAACCACCATTTTCCCAATCAGCCATGGTAAAGCCAGTGAGAGCAGTGGTGTTAAGTTTATACATTATAGGGTTATTCTCACAATATGCAAACAGGTTATGGCTTGTAATTGTGCCGTATGCGCCGAGGTAGCTGATGCTGTCAGCAGAGATGAATCTGCAAATCGCGGGATTGTAATAGCGAGACTGGAGGTAATAGAGACCTGTTTCGCTGTCGTAAACATAACCGCGATAACGGAGAGGATTATGCAGACCCAGTGTGCCGGACATAGAGCCGGTGGTGGAAAGAAGATTGCCCCAGGCATCGTAGTTATAGGTAACAACCGCTGCACCGCTGCTGTTTAGAATACTAACCACATCGCCTTGGGCGTTGGTGACATAATAGTAGTTCGTACCATTATAGTTCACAGACGCGGGCTGACCGTTGATACCGTAGGTGAAAATCAAAACATTGCTGCCTACGGTCATTTGGGCAAGTGTAGTACCGTCGTATCTTTAATCAAGGCGAATGAACCATCGGAACCACCTCATATTTCTTATCAAAAAGCAAAAAGGCGTACAGCCGGAGCTGTACGCCTGAAATAACATCGCTCCGCGCATAAAGAGCTTAATGGAATCTTTTACAATCCAATTATAGCATGCCGCGCAGGAAATGTCAATTCTATTGCATACGCGTGTAGGGCGGGGCTTTTTGCGCGGGTGTAGGGGTGGATAAGGTGACGCATCCATTGATGCCATTTGCCGAGAAAATAAACTTGGTTTCGGAATGATAGCTTTCTCCTGCTTTGGTGATGGGTTGAGGCCAGTGGGGCTGATTCAGAGAATTGGGGAAGTACTGGGTTTCCAGACAGATACCGCCGCGGTAAGTGTAGCTTACACCGTCTTTTCCGGTTTCGCCCTGCAGAAAATTGCCGGAGTAGAACTGAAGACCGGGACAATCAGTGACAACAGTCATACATCTGCCGGACTGGGAGTCGGTGAGAATGGCGCAGGGGTTGATGGCGGCATCGAAATTATGGTCATAGCCTTTTTGGAAGCGCAGGGCATCGTAATTTCCGTTAATATCTCTGCCGATGGGCTTTGCTGTACGGAAATCCATAGGTGTTCCCTCTGCCGGGCGACATTCTCCCGTAGGGATGGACTCGCCATCGGCGGGGGTGAAAAACCGGGCGGGCATACACAGAAGCATATCCATAGCCCTTTCGGGATGCTCGTGGCCGTGGAGGTTAAAGTAGGTGTGGTTTGTCAGGTTAAAGACCGTATCCTCGTCGCAGACGGCGTCATAGGAAACAGTCAGCGTACTGTTTTCCTCCAAGGTGTAGGTGACGCGGATATTGGCATTGCCGGGGAAGCCTTGATCGCCGTCGGGACTTTCCAAGGAGAGGGAAATGGCGCGGTCGGTAACATCCTCCACCTTCCAAAGGCGGTTTTTGAAATAGTCAGGACCGGAGTGAAGATTGTTCTTTCCATCATTGACACCCATCTGGTATTGCTTGCCGTTTAGGGTGAATTTACCTTCCTTGGTGCGGTTGCTGTTTCTGCCGACAACAGCGCCAAAAAATGTTCCGCTTTTGATATAATCCTCCGGACAATCGAAGCCCAAAACCACATCTGCAAGCTGTCCGTTGGCATCGGGGACATACAGCCGCTGGAGCGTAGCGCCTAAATCGGTAATGTGGGCTTCCAATCCGCCAAAGCGGAGGGTGTAAAGACTGGCAATTTGACCGTTCGGCAACTTACCGAATTCTCTTTTCATAAACATACCTCTCATTCCCCGAAGGCTTCCACACCGCCCTGGGGACGGATGGATAGCACGAGACAAGCGCCCTCGCCCAAGGCAGAATCGATACCTGCGCGGAAGGCTTCCAAAATATCAAAGGGCACGAAGGCCTGCACCGTTCCGGCAAAGCCACCGCCGTGGACACGGTATGCGCCTTTTCCTTGTAGGTAATGCTCGCACAGACCAAGGGCGACAGCCACATCCTGATGTTCCTTATAGCCGGCAGGAATGACATTTTGCAGGTACATCCAGGAGGAGTGACCGCTTTCCTTGATAAGACGCAGGAAGGCTTCAAAATCGCCTTTTTCCAGCGCCTCTACTTGCTTTGGAACGCGGGCGTTTTCCTCATAGAAATGCATACAGCGCATTACCGCCCGATCACCGCAGACTTTTCGCAGCGCAGGAATGGCGGCGTAGAAATCCTTATTGTCAATCTCGGTCAAAACCTCTTTGCCGAAATAGGCGGCAACGGCCTTGATTTCTCCGGGAATGGCGGCATACTCATCCGTCAGGTCTGCGTGACTTGCCCGGGTGTCGATGATGCAAAGCGCGTGACCGCAGGTGGAAAAGTCAAAGTTTACGGGGCGAATAACCGGGTTTTTCTTATCAAAAAAGTCAATATTAACAAGATTTCCCACAGCAGACGCCATTTGATCCATCAAGCCGCAGGGTTTGCCGAAAAAGACATTCTCCGCATACTGACCAATCATAGCCACCTCCGGCTGCGTTGCCTTTTCGTCAAAGAACAGGTGATTTACGATGGTGCCGATAAGTACCTCGAAAGCTGCCGAGGAGCTAAGACCGCTGCCGGGCAGCACCGTGGACTCCACATAAGCATCAAAACCGAAAACCTTGCAGCCAAGCTGGGTGAAGCGAGCCGCCACGCCGCGAATGAGAGCGGGCGTGGTGTTAATTTCGGTATCCACGGGAGTAAGTTCCCGGATGTCTACCTCGCAAAGGGGATAGCCCTTCGATTGGATGCGGATGAACGGGGTGCCGTTTATGCGGACGGCTGCCACCGTATCCAAGTTGACTGCGGCGGCCAGCACACGACCACGCTGATGGTCGGTATGGTTACCGCCAATTTCCGTCCGTCCCGGGGCAGAAAAATACCGCGCAGGTGTACCACCGAAATGGGCATCAAAACCGGCATCCAAGGCGGTTTTTACAGCATTATTCAGAATGAATTCAGACATAGGAAACCCTCCCGCACTTTCTATATGCACTATACCACACATTCCCCGGTTTGTATAGCGGTATTTCCCGAAGAAAAAGCTTGCATTTTTCTGTGCTGCGTGTAAAATAGGCGTTGAGGTGGATAATATGACAGTAAAAGAAATGACCAATAAGACAAGACTGTATTTATTCGATATGGACGGTACGCTTTATTTGGGCGATCGGCTATACGATTTTACTTTGGAATTACTCCGCGAGATAAAACGTACCGGGAGCAAGTACCTGTTTGTGACCAACAATTCCTCCAAGAGCGTGGAGGACTATGTAAAAAAGCTGCAAAAGATGGGCATCGAAGCCACCCGGGAGGATTTTATGACCTCCTCTCAGGCCACGGCCTATTACTTAAAGCAGAATCATCCCGGAAAGAAGCTCTATGTCTGCGGTACGCGGTCGCTTATGAAAGAGCTGGAAGGGGAGGGGTTCACCGTCACCACAAATCTCGATGAGGTAGAATGTATTGTGATGGGCTTTGACACAGAGCTGACATTCCAAAAGCTCCACGATGTGAGCTTTTTGCTGCTGACTCGCCCGGAGCTGCCCTATATTGCCACCAATCCGGATTTGGTCTGCCCTACGGAATTTGGCAGCGTGCCGGACTGCGGCAGTATCTGCATCGGCATTAAAAATGCCACCGGGAAAGAGCCGGTGGTTATTGGAAAGCCCAGTCCCCTGATGCCCCAGCTTGCGATGGCGAAATATGGGGCAAAACCGGAGGAAACGGCGGTCATTGGCGACCGGATTTACACGGATGTAAAGTCCGGGCTGGCGGCAGGCTGTGCCGGCATTTTGGTGCTGTCGGGAGAGTCTACGTTAGAAACCTTGGCCCAGTCTGACGTAAAGCCGGACTTGGTGCTACACAGCGCTGCTGAGATATTACAAGCCCTAAAAGGACTGGAAGTTTAAAAAGAGACGGCACCGCCGTCTCTTTTTATTATACAGTTTTTACGGTCTTATCCAGCGCGAAGCAGGCAACTGCACAGATTACTGCGTGGATACCCATATAAAGAAGATAGATAGGGTCATAGGCGCCCCGGATAGCGTAGGTTGCGGGGAGAATCAGAGAGAAGGTGCGAAGCTGCGCCAAATCCAAAAATACCGGGCAGGCGCAAAGGGTGATGATGGCAATCAGGGGCGCGGCCACACCCAAGGCAATCGTGCCACGGAGCGCTCGGCGCAGTACCATCGAAAACAGGCTGGCACAGGGAACAAAGAGGAGCAGCAGCCCGATTTCCCGCAGGAAACTGCCGCCCAAGCCGGAAATCAGCATCGCTAACGTAGCAACCACCGCCACATTTCCTACCGCAATCAGCTGACACAGCAGCTCCATTGCAGGCAGAGTCTTCATCGGGATGCGGGAGAAAAGACCTTGCCGGCTGTCCTCCACATAGAACATAGCCGCTGCCATACCGCACAGCATCGTGACGATGGCGAGAAGGCCACGGACCGGAGTGAGCAAATAGTTCTGCTCCTTCGGGGCGCTTTCCCGGGCTGCGTAAGTGAAGAGGTCGTCGCTGAGGGAAACTGCATCGTAGTGTTCAAGCAGCTCTTCGTCGGTCTTATCGTTCAGCTGGGGCAGATTGTTGCGTACATATTGCAGATAAAATTCCGGGGAGAGGTAAGTAAAGACAAAGCCGGAAAGCTTTTCCCGGGTCATCGTCAGGAACATACTTTCCTCCCGCTCGATGACCTCCACAAAGGCGTTGCGCCGTTCGGGCTTTGCTACGAAGACGGCGATTTTGTCCTCTAAGTCCTCGTCGAAAATCCAGGCGCTGTCTGCCTTGCCGTAGGTCACCAGCTCCTCGGCTTCTTCGGCAGTCTCACAGGGAGTAAAGCGGATAAGCTGACTGCTTTCACACAGGTCGGCAATCAGTTTTGCCGCAAAGGCATCCTCGCTGTCCCTTTGGGCAACGGCAACGGTGAGGATACCGCTGTCCTGCCGGGAGAGGGAGGAATAGCCGAAGGTAAGCAGGGGAATCAAAAGAAGAAGCACCAAAAAGACCGGCTTGCGGTAAAGCCGCTTCAAAAAGAGAAGACACCATTTTCCGTATTTCATTGGTGACCTCCTCTCAGCCGCTTACGGGTCAAAAGTACCGACAGCAGCAAAAAGACGATACCGTAAAGGATAAGCAGCAGACCCGTCAAAAATTCCGTTTTGCCGGTGAGGCAAGCGGAAAGCTGGGCGCGGGCAAGACCGGTAGGTAAGTAAGCAGATACCTTTTGCAGCGCCACCGGGAAGAAGTACACCGGGTACATACAACCGGAAACAAAGCACAGGGTCAGCGTTCCGAAGAAGTGGAGCAGCACGCCGCCCATATAATCCCTTGATAGCAGGAACAGGAAATAGGAGAGGGCAGACAGGGCAAAAAAGGCAGGCAGTGCGGTCAGGAATATGGCAGCGGTAGGCGCGCCTTGGTTTTGCAGCACCAAAAGCAGGATTTCCGCAGGAATCAGCATACAAAGGAAATAGACGCCCCATTGACTCAAAATCTGCTGGGTGGGAGAGCAGCCCTTTGCCCAAAGAATTTGGGAAAGAGAGTGGTCACGGGAAATGACATAGGGCGCAAAGGGCAGACTGCAAAGCAGGAAAACCAGCACGGAAAGACCGCACAGCAGGTAGTTTGTCAGGCTCAGGTCGCTGGCGATACCGAGAGAGGATACCGTATAGACCTTGCCGCGGTCAAGAATATACTTAACATACTCGATACTGGCGTTGCCGGTGTGCTTGCCGGCGATACTATGGAAGCCTGCGTCCTTCAGGGCGTTTCCTACGCCATAGCTGCCCTTTTGGGCAGAGAGCAGAATGTCGGAAATCATTCCGGTGATTTCTTCCTTAATAAAGGTAGTGAAATTGGCGGCGTCGGTGTTGCTGACAAAGGTGAGGGGAATCATAGTGCCGGAGAGGGCAGAATTTGTAAAATTCTCCGGTACTACCACATAGGCGGTAATGTCGCCCTTCGAAAGAGCCTCCGCTGCTTCGGCTTCTTCCATCGTCACAAGTTCCATAGAGAGCCGGGTGGAGTCCATCATTTGCATTGCCGCAATGCCCATTTCCAAATAGCTGTCACCCACTGTGCCAACGAGACCGATGCGGAACTTGGACTCCGGGGTTTCTGTCGCGGTGGCGGAAAAGACCGCGCCCAGGCAGACAAAGAGCAGCGCGCAGATAAGAAGCAGACCGGGCAGCAGCCGCCGCGCCCGCTTCCATTGAGAAACAAAATAATTATTCATATCAAAGACTTGCCACCAGCTTCTGCATATCACCGTCGAAGCAGTAGGGGGTAAGCACTCCGTCCTTCAAAATATAAGTAGCATCGCATAGCGCGAGTTCTTCGGGGTCGTGGGTCGTCAGCAGCAGAATACCGCCGCTTTCCTTATAGGACTGCAAATATGTACGGATTTGCTCCTTACAGATAAGATCCAGCGCGGCAGTAGGCTCGTCCAGCAGCAGTACCGGGGGCTTTTGGGACACAGCGCAGCCGATAGAAAGCCGCTTTTTCATACCGCCGGAGAGCTTGCGAACCTGTTTATTCAGAAATTCACCGATGCCCAGCATATGCAAAACACCGTCCTGCAGCTCCTTTTCCATTGCCTCGCGGCTATACCAAAGCAGGAGATTGTCTTTGGCGGTCAGCTCTTCCATCAGGGGTGTGCCTTGGGGAACATAGCCAATCTGCGCGGACGTGGGTTTGCCGCTGTCCAGGAGAAATTCGCCGCTGTCCGGAGTTTGGACGCCTGCGAGAATACTCAGCAGGGTAGATTTTCCCGTGCCGTTGCTGCCTAAAATGCCGATGCAGTTGCCGCTGCCCGTTTTTAGGGAAACGTCCTTTAGAATTTCCGCCTTGCGGAAATGCTTACAAATATTTATTATTTCTAATTCCATAATCCACCTCAATAAGGCGTATGGCACTGATTGCCAGTGCCATACGGGATAGGTCTTTAGTTTTTGGGAGCGCCGAGAACAAAATTAACAAAATTCTCCGGTACGCCTGCGCGCAGAAGATTTGCTCTTACAGTCTCCAAATCCATATTGTTTTCATAGTTTTCGTATTCTTCCGGGTTGTTATAGTCCAGGGAAGAATTGGGCAGCGTAATGGAGGAGGGGGCATCCTTGGGGGTGGAGGAACTGGCGATCTTTATCATTTCTTCGCCTGCCATAGAAAGGGACAGATCAATTTCCACGGTATCGCCCTTTGTTTCCCAGCCAAATGTGAGAGCCGGGTCAATGTTGGTAGCCTGAAGCAGCAAATTTTCAATGAAGTCGGAGGGCTTAATCTCACAGCTTCCCTTGTTCATATCGCCTGTGTAGGTGAGGTTGCCCAGAATTACGGTTTGGTCGGGCTGAACCATAGAGAGGGTGCCCTTGCCGCTGCCGTCGACCATAAACTCGTAGGTGAGGTCTTCGTTGCCGTAGGTGGCTTTAAAGGCGGTGCTGTCGTCTTGCGTGGCAGTGAGAATGGAAATCTCTGTGCCGTCAATGAACACATCCCGGCCAATGATGTTCTTTTCACCGTCCACATAGAGCTTCAGCACAATGGCATCTTCCCGGTCGGTAGATGGCTCGGTTTCCAAAGCGTCCAGCGCTTCATCAATCATATCCGCAAGGTCCATATCCTCAGGGAGCGCAGCTTTAAGGACTGTGTCGTTTCTTGCCTCAGTCAGCACAGCGCGCAGGGCATCGGTAAAGACCTTCTCGGTAATGTGGTTGGTATAAACCTCTGCGGTTTGGGTTTTGCCGCCGACGGTGAGAACCTGGGTTTCTTTTTCAACATCGGTCATATGGGAGAAGAAAATGTCGATATACTTATTAAGGAGGCTTTTTGCCACATCTGCCTCGGAGATGTTAAGGGCGGCAAGAAAATCCGTCAGACCGGATGCACTTCCGGCAATGCTGCCGTTCATATCACCGGCGGTGGCGCTGTCGACCTTGAGGTAGTGGTCGCTGATGGTAGGGATGCATAGATAGGTGACACCGGACAGCGCGTCGGAGATCATATTCATGGAGAGAATATCCGTACCGTTGAGCTTAACACCCACCAGCATATTTTGCAGATTGTCTTTTTGACCTGCATCAATTACCAGAGTGAGCTTCTTTGCCCAATCCATATCCTCGAAGCCAAACATAGCAAGAAGGGCATCGGAGGGTATGATGTCCATGGTCGTATCTGCCGCGCCCTCTGTGGGTCCGTTGGACAGATTATTTACCAAAAGATGCAATGCATCGGTCTCCAGCTTAATGTACTGCTGGGCGGGCGTAAGGGGCGCGCTTTGCATTCCGCCGAGTAAAATTGCCAGAGAGATGGCAAGAACAAGTACACCGGCGGAGATTCCCAAAACCAGCTTTTTGTGCTTCATATTTATAAGAAGCGTTTTCGCTTTCTCTAATAATGTCTTCATTTTTGCAAGCAGTTTATCCATTTTTTTAACGTCCTTTCTTTGCGGATACATATATACATACACTATAACACGGCGTTGCGAAAAATGCAACCGGAACATTCTGACACAGCGCAGGAATATGGGAATGGAAAATGGAAAGAAGAATATAAAAAACAGGAAAATGTAAATATTTTACCAAAATTCTATGTTGACAAACAGAGAAAAGAATGCTATCATATCCATAGATATTTCTATCGTGGGGCAGGAGTGGCCCATCAATGACAATAAATAGATTTCAGGAATTGAGAGGTAATAGATATGAAAGAACTCTACGTAGCCCCCGAGGCCGAGATCGTTCGTTTCGTTGCTGAGGAAAATTTGGCAGAGGGTTTTGGCTTGGTTTCCTATGTGGGCTTTGATGTTACCGACAAGAAGGACGGCGAATGGAACAGCTGGGAGAGTTGGTTCACTACCTAATCTCACAAAAGACATATTGTGCAGCACGCCAGCGGGTGTGCTGCGCTTTTTTTTGTCACCAATCTTAACTTTTTGTAAAAATTTGAAAAATACCTTGCGCGTTGGATATTTTTATGCTACTATATTACCATCCCGGCATATGGTATCTACTCCACCAATATAGGTATCATTTGTCAAATTAAAGGAGGATAAAGCCGTTATGACTCACGGTGCGGCATAGTGGAGACATGTCGTAAAGCCTACGCTGTTATACCCGGCGCAGGTGAGAGC
>JAZQUL010000061.1:0-11867 GCA_045631285.1 Faecousia sp.
TTTTGGGCACCTCACTCCCGGCATACGACGGTAGAGCGAGAGGATATTGAGAAAACAGACCTGAAAATTCTCGCATCCTCTGAGGAAGCCGGCGTGTACGCGGCAATGAGCAAAAAGGGGCGGCAGATTTTCATCACCGGCCATTCGGAGTATGACGCGGATACCCTTAAAAAGGAATATCTCCGGGACAAGGCGCAGGGTCTTCCCATTGACGTGCCGAAGAACTATTTCCCCGACGACGATGATACCAAAGAGCCAATCGTCCGCTGGCGTGGACACGCCAATCTGCTGTTTTCCAACTGGCTCAATTACTTTGTCTATCAGACAACGCCTTATGACATTATGACCATCGGTCAGGAGACCGAGGGAGAAAAATAAAAAGTTTGGAGGTGTGGCAATGAAGCTGCAAATCGAAGAGAGAGAAGTGACCCCAAAGACCGGTCAGTCCCTGCGGCAGATCGTGGTGGAAATGGGTCTGGATAACGAAAGCCTGACCACGCGGCCCATTGCCGCTAAAATCGCAGGCGAGGTCTTTAACCTAAATTATATCCCGCTGCGGGAAAAGGACGTTTTGGAGCGCAGTTCCATCCGTCGTGCAATGGCAGCCGCTGACGGGAAGGTGGAGCTTCTTCGCTATACCGACCCAGTGGGCAAGGAGGTCTATGAACGGACTGCCCGCTTTGTGGTCTTTTTGGCGATTCACCGTTTGTGGCCCAACGCTCGGGCAAAAATGGGCACGACCCTTGGCTCTGCGGCCTATATTTCTGTGGAGGACGAGCGCTTTTCTTGGATGCGTCTGCGCCGGGAGGTTGCAGACCTGATTGCAAAAGACATTCCCTTAAACCGCAAAATGGTAAGTACCGCAGATGCGGTGGAAGCCTTTACCAAGATGGGCAAGACCGACAAGGCGCGGCTGCTTTCCCTTCGGAAAGAGGAGACCTTCGGCTGCTACGGCTATGCGGATTTTCTTGACTACTATTACGGCGAGATGGCGCCTTCCACCGGTTATGTGCAGGTGTGGGAAATTCTCCCCGCAGAGGGCGGCTTCGTCTTTATCTATCCTGACGATGCCTACCCGGAGCAGGTGGCAGAGTATAAGACTACGCCCCGGGTCTTCGATGTGTGTATGGAAGGTGACCGCTGGTGTAAGCTGATGGAGTGTGAGACGGTGGCAGACCTGAATGCCTTGACCGAGAGCGGCAAAATTCGGGAACTGATCCGTGTCAACGAAGCGCTTCACGAAAAACGGTATGCCCAAGTGGCAGATATGGTCTGTGAGCGGGGCGCAAAGGCCGTGATGTTGGCAGGCCCCAGCTCCTCCGGTAAAACCACCTCTGCAAACCGCCTTGCCACCCAGCTCCGTGTCCACGGCAAAAAGCCGGTGCTGATGGGACTGGATGACTATTACATTGACCGGGACAAGATTGCCCCCGGCCCTGACGGTACGATTGATTTTGAACATATCAATACCATCGATACGGAGCTGTTCCGCCAGAATCTGACCGACCTTTTGGAGGGTAAGGAAATTGAAATTCCTACCTTCGATTTTAAGACCGGCAGAAGAGTGTGGAAAGGTCATAAGTTCCAAATGCGTGACGATACGGTGATCATCGTGGAGGGCCTCCACGCCCTGAATCCTATGCTGATCCCGCCCCAACTGGACAAAAACAGCATCTTTAAGTTCTATATCTGCCCCCTGGTCCCCCTGAGCCTTGACGACCACAACCGGATCCCTGCCAGCCACCTGCGGCTGCTGCGGCGAATTGTCCGGGACTTGGAGGGGCGCGGTGCAACGGTGCAGAAGACTATGTCTATGTGGGACTCTGTCCGTCGTGGCGAAAAGCGGTGGATCTTCCCATTCCGGGAGCAGGCAGATGTGATTTTTAACACCTCTACCCTCTATGAGCTGGCAGTTATCAAAAAGCACATTTTCCCCTTACTGACAGCCGTCCAGCCCGAGGAAAGCTGCTATGAGCAGGTTCGCGGCTTAGTGAAAATCCTCAACTATGTACAGGAAGCAGACGTGGACGACGAGATCCCACCCACCAGCCTGCTCCGCGAATTCATCGGCGGCAATCCCTTCTATAAGTAGGGGCGAGCATCGCTCGTCCGCCAAAGCCTTCCCCTTTGGGGAAGGTGGCCGAGCGGGCGATTCGTGAATCGCCCCTACAATCTTTTTCGATAATGCTCCCGTAGGGGTCGACCTCCCGGACGACCCGAAATAAAATCGATGCTCGATGCGTCGATTTTATTCTGTTGTACAATTCGCAGGTGCGGCAACGGGGCGTCGAGGACGTCGCCCCCTACGCTGCGCTATCGTTAGAATGGGTAGGGGTGAGCATCGCTCGTCCGCCAAACCTTCCCCTTTGGGGAAGGTGGCGCGGCGTTAGCCGTGACGGATGAGGTGTGGTGTTCCTACAATGCATATCTTTGCGTTTGCCTTCCGCAAATCGGGAGGCATTTTTATTATTTTTACCGGAAATACTTGCACCGGTGGCGTATTGGTGTTATAATACTACGTATAATTGGGAAAGTATGGAGTAAGTATGGAACAACCGAAGTATAAGCTTGAGGGTATCGTCCGTTCCCGCACAGAGGAACGGGAAGATTTCGAAGGCCCGCTGGATGTTATTTTCCTGCTGCTGAGCAAAAATAAAATAGAGATCCAGGATGTGTCCATCACTGCCATCCTTACCCAGTACCTCGCGTATTTGGACGAGATGAAGCGGATGGATATGGAGATCGCCAGCGAGTTTATCGCCATGGCATCCCACCTGATGCTCATTAAGACCAAAATGGTGCTCTCCGCTGCAGAAGCGGCAGAAGCCCAGTCCGAGCTGGACGAGCTGCGTAAATCTCTTATAGAGCGCCAGCGCAAAGAGGCCATTGAGCAGGTTCGCATCGCGGTATCTTATCTAGAGCCACGAAACGACATCGGCAGAGGTATGTTTATCAAGCAGCCCGAGCCGCTGAAGCGCAGCGGAACCTACCAATACCGCCATCCGGCAACGGACCTGATGCGGGCATTGGAAGAAATTGCAGAGCGGGATCAGCGCCGCCTGCCGCCGCCTACCGTCAATTTCCAAGGCATCGTAGGCAAAGAGCCGTACCCCGTGACACGGAAAGCCACGGAAGTTATCCGCTCCTTGGTACTGCGGGGCATTCAGAAGCTCAAATCCCTCTTTAAGGGCAACAAATCCCGCTCCGAGGTGGTGGCGACCTTCCTTGCCATTTTGGAGCTTTGTAAAACCAATTCTGTGGTGTTGGAGGGTGACGACCTTTCCGGTGAAAACCCCGATGTACGACTGATCCGCAACCCGGAGGAAGATTTGGAGGAAACCTATGGAACTAACTGAATTACAGCGCGCCATTGAGGCCATCCTCTTTGCTTCCGGAGAAAAGGTAGAAGCATCCCGCCTTGCTATGGCGCTGGAAACCGACGAAGCGGATATTATTGCCGCTGCCGATGCGCTGGCAGATGAATTGGCCTTTGCCCGCCGTGGCATCCGCATCCTGAAGCTGGAAAAGGCTTATCAGATGGTCTCCTCCGGCGAGATGGCAGACTATGTCACCAAATGTCTGGAGACCCGAAAGCCTCCCAAGCTCTCCGCTTCTCAGTTGGAGACGCTCACAATTATCGCCTACTATCAGCCGGCTACCAAGGCAATGGTAGAACAGATCCGCGGTGTGGACAGCGCTTACTCTGTGGGCGCGCTGCTGACAAAGGAGCTGATCGAGGAGGCCGGCAGACTGAATGTGCCCGGCCGTCCCATCGTCTATAAAACCACCCATAATTTCCTGCGTACCTTCGGCCTGCAAAGCCTTGCAGACCTGCCGACCATCGAGAAGGTGGACTTTGGCGAGCCGGTCTTGGTAGAAGAGGAGCAGCTTACTATTTCCGAGCCTGCCCCGGAGGAAGCAAAATGATTTTTTGGATTATACTGGGAATCTTAGTACTGCTGTACCTGCTTCCCTTGGGAATCCGCCTGATCTACAGCAGTGAGGGCTGCCGGATATGGCTGCTGGCCGGCCCGGTAACGCTGAAGGTATATCCAAAAAATAAAGGGGCAAAAAAGCCGGAAAAAGGTACAATAAAGGCCGATAAACCCCGGAAAAAAACCGCCCCGAAAAAGCCTGCAGAGGAAAAGAAGGAGGGCGGCAGCCTAAAAGATTTCCTTCCCTTTGTGGACATTGCAAGGAAGCTCCTTTACGGTATCTTCCGAAAGCACCGCATTCGCCGGCTGGAAATAAAAATGCTCTTGGCGGGGGACGACCCTTGCGATCTTGCGGTGAACTACGGAAAGGCTTGGGCGGCTACCGGCAACCTGATCCCCCTTCTTGAAGAACATTTTATCATCAAAAAGCGGGACGTGCAGATCGGCTGCGATTTTACCGCTGAAGAAACGGTTATCTATGTAAGAGCAGACATTACCATATTGCTCGGAAGACTACTAACTCTTGCCGTTATACACGGCTCTCACGGCTTCCGGGAATATCTCAAATTAATGAAAAAACGAAAAGGGGAGCAAAACCATGAGTAAAAACCTTCCGAATATGCTGGAAAACACCATTGCAAAAATCCGGGAAATGGTAGATTCCAATTCTGTGGTGGGCGAGCCAATCGTGACCCAAGACGGCGTGACCATCATTCCCATTTCCAAGATCAGCGTCGGTCTTGGCGGCGGCGGTTCTGATTTCGTCTCCAAAAATGTAAACCGTCAGGAAAATCCCTTTGGCGGCGGCGTAGGCGCCGGTGTGAAGGTGACCCCTGTGGCATTTTTGATTATTAAAGAGGGCAATGTGCGGATGCTGCCCGTCGCAGCCCCTGCCAGCACCACCGCTGACCGCCTTGTGGAAATGGTGCCCGATACCCTCGATAAGATCGCGGCTTTTATCGACAGCCGTAAGGAATAAAAGTTTCTCACTCGGCAGAAAATAGACCGAGGTGAGCAATGTGAAAAAACGATTTGCCGGGATGGCAGCTGCATTACTGGCTGCCGTCCTGCTTTTTTCTCCCAAGGCAGCAGCCCTTTCTGCTCGACACGCAATCCTTCTGGATGCCCAAACCGGGCGGGTGCTGTTTGAAAGAAATGCTGATGCCAAAAGCTTGATTGCCAGCACTACGAAGATTATGACCGCCCTTGTGGTGGCGCAGCAATGCAATGTGCTGGATCGGGTACGGATTCCCAAAGAAGCGGTGGGCATTGAAGGTTCTTCAATGTATTTGCAGGAAGGGGAAATTCTGACCATTCAGGAGCTGCTTTATGGCTTGATGCTCCATAGCGGCAACGATGCGGCGGTGGCCCTTGCGATCTACTGCGGCGGCACGGTGGAGGGTTTTGCGGAAATGATGAACGATAAGGCCCATATGCTGGGTCTTAACAATACCCATTTTGTAAACCCCCACGGCTTGGACGCCCCGGGACACTATTCCACAGCCGAGGATCTGGCGATACTCGCCGCCTATGCTATGGAGGACCCCATCTTTGCCCGGACGGTATCTGCAAAGACCGTTAAGGTAGGGGAGCGGTATCTCACAAACCACAATAAGCTATTATGGCGTGTGGAGGGGGCAGACGGTGTAAAGACCGGCTACACGAAGGCGGCAGGGAGAATTTTGGTTTCCAGCGCCACCCGCCTTTCCCGGCGGCTGATTGCCGTGACCATTGACGCCCCCAGTGATTGGGAAGACCATAAGACTTTGCTGGAAAAGGGATTTTCTGAATTTTCTGTGACGCAAGTCGTTGAAAAAGACACGGTTTTGGAGACAAAGGAGATCGTCGGCGGGCAGGAGGGAACAGTAGAGCTTCTTGCTGCTAAGGATTTCTCCTATGCCCTTGCGCCCGGGGAAAGCCCCCGAATTGTTGTTCCCGGCCAGGACTTTGTGTATGCCCCTATTGCAGAGGGACAGGAGGCCGGCTATGCCTATGTGCTTTTAGAGGAGAAAACCGTAGGAAAAATCCCCTTAGTGTACGGAAAAACCGTGGAACGGGAAGAGACAGAGGAACGCTCCTTCTGGCAGCGGTTATTTGGAGGATAGAACGATGACGGAACGTTTACAAAAAATACTGTCTGCCCGGGGGATATGCTCCCGACGGCAGGCAGAGGAATTGCTCGCGGCCGGTCGGGTAACCTGTGACGGCCGTGTATGCGCTGTGGGTGACCGGGCAGACCCGGAGGTAAATGCCATATGTGTAGATGGAGAACCCCTCCCAGCCGGCGAAAAGCCGGTGTACATTATGCTTCACAAGCCCCGGGGCTTTGTTACTACGCTTAGCGACGAAAAGGGCAGAAAGAATGCCGCCCAGCTTATCGATTGTGGTACTCGCGTCTATCCCGTGGGACGGCTGGATATGGACTCCGAGGGCTTGTTGCTCTTTACCAATGACGGCGAATTTGCCAACCGGATGATGCACCCCAAGCATGAGGTGGACAAGACCTACCACGCGTGGGTGGAAAAAGTCACCGACGAAGGCTTGGAAAAGGTGAAAAAGCCGGTAGAGCTGGATGGCTATTTGATTGCACCGCCCACGGTAAAGCTTCTGCACCGGGAGGGCAACAGGGGACTGCTGGAAATCACAATCCACGAAGGGCGCAACCGGCAGGTTCGCAGAATGTGTCAGTTGGCAGGTATGTACGTAACACGGCTTCGTCGGATTTCGGAGGGAAGCCTTACTTTGGGTGAACTGCCAAAAGGAAAATGGCGGTACTTGACGAACGAGGAAATTGCTGAGGTGACAAAATGACATATGATGGAATTATCATAGGTGGCGGCCCAGCAGGCATGTTTGCGGCCATCCGGGCGGCAGAATCGGGCAACCGGGTGCTGCTTCTGGAGCGCAATGACCGTTTGGGTAAAAAGCTGCTTATCACCGGCAAAGGCCGCTGTAATGTGACAAACGACTGCACTGCCCGGGAGGTTCTGGAAAACATCCCCCGAAACGGTCGGTTTTTATACAGCGCGATGGAAAATTACCCGCCTGAAAGGGTCATCGCCTTTTTTGAGGAAAACGGCTGTAAACTCAAAACGGAGCGGGGAAACCGGGTCTTTCCAATAACTGACAAGTCTTCCTCTGTATTGGAAGCCTTAAGAAACAAAATGCACCGCTTGGGCGTAACGGTAAAAACCGCCTGGGCAGAGAGGATTCTAACAGAGAACGGCAGTATTTGCGGCGTTCGGGCAGGGGGAGAAGATATTCCTGCTTCCTGGGTGATTTTGGCTACCGGCGGACTTTCCTATCCTACCACCGGCTCTACCGGAGATGGCTATAAAATGGCGCAGGAATTGGGACATACCGTTGTTCCTACGGAAGGCTCTTTGGTGCCCTTGGAGGAAAGAGGGGAGGATTGCGCCCAGATGCAGGGTCTCAGCCTGCGGAATGTAGGCGTGAAACTGACAGACAGCAAGGGAAAGGTGCTGTATAAAGACTTTGGCGAGTTGCTATTTACCCATTTTGGTGTGTCCGGGCCTACCGCTCTTTCTGCCAGCGCCCACTTAAAGGGCGAAAGCTGCCGCCTTATCATAGACCTGAAACCAGCTTTGGACGAGGGGAAATTGGATGCCCGGCTGCTGCGTGACTTGGAGCAGTATAAAAACCGTTCGATGGAAAATGCCCTGACCGATATTTTGCCCCGGTCTATGATTCCGGTGATTCTCAGCCGCGCGGAAATTTCTCCATCCCTGCAAGCAAATGCCCTGACGAAGCAGCAGCGGCGGCAGATACTTACCCTAATGAAGGCATTTCCCGTGGATATCGCAGGAAAAAGACCCGTTTCCGAGGCAATTATCACAAGCGGCGGCATTAAAGTATCGGAGGTTGATCCCAGGACGATGATGTCAAAATTGGTGGCAGGACTGTATTTTGCAGGGGAAATTCTGGACTGTGATGCCTATACCGGCGGCTTTAATCTGCAAATTGCCTGGGCGACGGCTTACGCAGCCGGAAGTTCTGTAAAACGCGGTTGACAAAACTGGGGGAATGTAATAAAATATCCCCGTATCCATAAGCAAATAGAATTGGAGGCAAATAGATATGTACGAAAAACTTGTCGCTTATGCATCCCAGCAGCTGGAGATTAATGCAGACGACATTACTCCGGATACTACATTTGCAAGCCTTGGTATCGATTCTCTGGACATCGTAGAGATGATTATGGATCTGGAGAGCGAGCTGGGCGTTGAACTGGAAATGGAAGATCAGAAGATCACCACCTTCCAGGAGCTGGCTGATTTTATCGACTCTAAGGTAAACTAAGAAATCAATACCCTTGTTGCAGCGACCGGCTTGTAACAAGGTCGCACTAACCGGGGAGTTAGCGGTGCCCTGTACCTGCAATCCGCTATAGCAGGGGTGAATTCCCACACCCGGGCCAGTCAAGTGCTGTCCGGACCATATAAGTGGCGTTGAAGGAACGGTCTCGCGCAACGGAACCCCGTGAACCATGTCAGGTGGGGAACCAAGCAGCATTAAGCGGACCTTTCCGTGTGCCGCGGGGCTGCCGTTCCCGAGCCGGCTGTATGGAAACCGAGTGTTTGGCTCGTTCAAATGTGGGTGTGCGATCTTGTTATGAGCCGGTTCTGCATAAAAAGAGAAAGGAGGCAGCATATGTATCAGGCATTGTACCGAAAATACCGTCCCCAGACCTTTGACGATTTGGTGGGTCAGCTGGCGGTTACACAGACCTTAAAGACCCAAGTGGCATCCGGACGGCTGAGCCACGCCTATTTGTTTACAGGCTCCCGCGGTACGGGCAAGACCAGCAGCGCCAAAATACTGGCGAAAGCAGTCAACTGTGAAAACCCCCAAAACGGCAATCCCTGCAACTGCTGCCCCTCCTGCCGCACCATCGATTCCGGCGCCTGTATGGACGTACTGGAAATCGATGCCGCATCTAATAACGGCGTAGACAATGTTCGTGACCTGCGGGATGATGCGATTTATTCGCCTTCGCAGGTGAAGATGCGTGTGTACATCATCGATGAGGTGCATATGCTGTCCATTTCGGCATTTAACGCGCTATTAAAGATTATTGAGGAGCCGCCGGAGCATTTGCTCTTTATCCTTGCAACCACGGAACTGCACAAGGTTCCGGCAACCATCCTGTCCCGGTGTCAGCGGTTTTCTTTCCGCCGCATCAGTCAGGAGGACATTGCCGCCCGACTCCAATATGTATCCTATCAGGAAAATATCGACCTGACCGATTCTGCCGCCCGGGTACTGGCGCGTCTGGCTGACGGCGGTATGCGTGACGGTCTGAGCCTGCTGGACCAGTGCGCTTCAGCGACCCAGGGTGAGCTGAATCCCGAGCGTGTCTATGCCTGCCTTGGCATTGCCGGCATCCAGGAGTGCGGCAAGCTGATGGCCTGTATCGCAAAGCACGATACGGCGGGCGCGTTGTCGCTGCTGAACCGTTTTTATGCGGAAGGCAAAGAACTTGGCGCATTGCTGGATGAAATGGCTTGCCTTACCCGGGATTTTATGGTTTTAAAGGCAGCGCCCAAAGAGGGAATTTCGCTCCTTTCCGGTGTGGCCTCCGATGAGGAGACAAAGGCGCTTTCGGATGCCTTTTCTGCCGGGGAACTGACCCGGATGCTGAACCTTATCCAGCAGACTGTCAGCGGCTTTACAAGAAGCAGCAGCCGTCGGATGGATGCGGAGATCTGTATTATTAATCTGTGCCAGCCAGAGCTGAGCTTGGAGGCGGAAGCGCTCAATGCCCGCCTTTCTAGGTTGGAAGAACAGATTCGCGCCGGTGTAGCATTTGCCCCTGCGGCAGCAGTTGCCCCCGCGCCTGAAAAGAAAAAGGAAAAACCTGTTTCTGCGCCGAAAGCAGAAGCGGTCGCTGTATCTGCGCCTAAGCAGGATGTGCCGGTAGAAGCACCTGTGGGCTTCTGGACAGAGGTGGCGACCCAAATTCGGCAGGAACTGACAGCCCCGGCAGTAAAGGGCTATTTTGCGCCCAATCCCAATGCGGCTGTGCAGGGCGTTTTGGTAGGGGACCGACTGGAGCTGCGGTGTGATAATAGCTTTGTGCTTGGTTTTGTCAATAAGCCGGAGATCTTGCTTTTGGCAGCCCGAAAGGCATCCAGCGTGTTAGGGCGTCCGGTGCAAGCGGTAGCGGTGGATAAAAACAGCGCGGTAACCGATGGGATGGAGCATTTTGTGAAGCTTTCCCAGCAGCATCCTGACCAAATTCATATTAAATAAACGATAGTTAGGAGTTTTTAAGTATGGCAAAAGGTGGATTTCGTGGTATGCCCGGTGGCGGTATGAACCAGATGGCAATGATGAAGCAGGCCCAGAAGATGCAGCAGGATATGCTGCGTATGCAGGAAGAACTGGAAAATAAGGTCTTTACTGCCAGCGCAGGCGGCGGTATGGTAACTGCCAGCGTTTCCGGCAGCCGGGAGCTGAAGGGTTTGGAGATTAAGCCCGAGGCAGTTGACCCCGATGATGTGGAGATGCTGCAGGATATGATTATTGCCGCCATCAACGAGGCAATGCGCGCTGCCGAGACCGAGTCTCAAAATAATATGGCAAGACTGACCGGCGGTATGAACTTAGGCGGTCTGTTCTGATGCAGTACTTTCCCGCAGCTCTGCAGGAGCTGACTGATCATTTTGCCCGCCTTCCCGGCATCGGCGGGAAAACCGCCCAAAGACTGGCGTTTCACGTACTGAGTCTTCCGGAAGGGGAGGCGCAGGCCTTTGCGGAGGCCATCTTAGATGCCAAACGCGCGGTGCATACCTGCCCCGTCTGTCAAAACCTGACGGATAGAGAGATTTGCCCCATTTGTGACGATCCCGGTCGGGATAAGGGGGTTATCTGCGTGGTAGCCGACCCCCGGGATGTGATCGCTATGGAGCGTTCCCGGGAGTTTAATGGCGTGTACCACGTACTCCACGGTGTGATCTCACCGCTGAATCACGTGACCCAAGAGGATATTCGTATCCGGGAGCTGCTTTCCCGGGTGGCAAGCGGGGAGGTCCGGGAGATCATTATGGCAACAAACCCGGATACAGAGGGCGAAGCCACGGCAATGTACATTTCCCGGCTCCTGCGTCCGATGGAGATCAAGGTGACAAGACTTGCCTATGGTGTACCCGTTGGCAGCCAGCTTGAGTATGCCGACGAGGTGACCCTTTCCCGGGCCTTGGAAGGCAGACGAGAAATATGATAAAAACCGGGGAATTTCCCCGGTTTTTGTGCATTTTTGGAGGTGTTTTTATGCCTAATTCGGAGACTGTACGCGTTGTTCCCGGCGCAAAAACGGCAGCGCTGATGATCCACGGCATCTGCGGCACGCCCAACCATTTTCGGGCGCTTGTGCCCCTTGAGGATGCCGTTCCTGAGGATTGGTCGCTTTATAATATTGTGCTGGACGGTCATTGCGCCGATGTGCCTGCCTTTGGAAGAACTTCTATGAAAAAGTGGAAGGCGCAGACGGAAAAGCTTTTTGAAGCGCTTTGCAATACATATGAGAATATTGTCCTTGTGGGACACTCTATGGGCACGCTGCTGTCTGTCCGGCAGGCGCTGCGGCGGCCGGACAAGGTGAAGCTTCTTTTTATGGTGGCGGCGCCCACACCGCCTTTTGTGCGGCTCAGCGCCGCGAGCTATGCGGTAGGCTTGGCTTTTGGCATAAAAAATGAAAAAGCCCTTGTCTACAACGCGATGGGAATTGCCTGCGGTATGAAGCTGACCCCAAAACTGTGGCGATACATTCCTTGGATTCCACGGATGGTGGAGCTTTTACGGGAATGCAGCGCGGTTTCAAAGCTCTATAAAAATTTGCAAGTACCGGCTATTGCGTGGCAATCGGAGAAAGACGAGCTGGTATCTCGCCGCTCCATTAAGGTCCTACGA
>JAZQUL010000062.1:0-1869 GCA_045631285.1 Faecousia sp.
GGATGCCATCGATACGGTGACGGGAAAGCTGGCGCTGGTGCAGGCGGCAAGAGAAGCAAATGTGCCCATCCTCTGCTGCCTTGGTACGGGCAATAAGCTAGACCCCACCGCGTTTCGGATCGGGGATATTTACGAGACCAGCGTTTGCCCCCTTGCCCGCATTATGCGAAAGGAGTGCCGCAAGCGGGGCATCGAAAAGCTAAAAGTGCTTTATTCCTTGGAGGAGCCAATTAAGCCGGAGATTTCGCCCGATGACCCTATTTTACAGGAACTGCCGGAGGGTAGAAATGCGCTGCCCGGTTCTGTCTCCTTTGTGCCGGCGGCGGCAGGACTTATCATCGCCGGTCAGGTCATCCGGGACATTACGGGAAAATAAAAATGCTGTGCACACTGTGCACAGCATTTTTTTGGTTATTAGCCTTCAAAATCCTTATCTTCTGCTTCAGGAGCAGTCTCGATTTCTGCAGCCTCTTCTGCTTCGCAGCATTCGCACTCGCAAGCTTCCTCGCAGCAGCAGTCGCACTCGCAGCCTTCGTCGCAGCAGCAGTCGCAGGGGCAGTCGTCGCAATCGTTTTCGCACTGGCAATCGTCACAATCGTCCTCGCAGCAGCAGGGGCACTTGCCCAGCAGCTTCTTGGCCCAAGCGACGATCTTGTCACCGTAGGTAGCGATTACATAGACGATGCCGGCCACAGCAGCAAGGGCGGCAACAATCTTCATAATGGTAGAAAATACTTTCATAGGAAACCCTCCATTCATTTTTTCTAATTTCAGTATAACCAATGAATATGAAAAAAGCAATAGAAATTTCGTGAACATTCTATGACGTATAGCCGAAAAGTCCCCGGACGCTGGCTTCGCCGGAGGCAATGATTGCCTGCGTACCATCGGGATAGCGTACCAGCAGACCGCCGTCATCTGTAAGGTCAAGGGCAAATGCCTCTCTTTGTTCCTCACCGCGAATGAGCAGAACCTCTTTATTCAGGGTGACACACCCGGTGCGATAAGCCTCCATAATGTCGCTTTTTCGGGCGATAACCCCCTGATATTGCGTGTTTATTTCTGCCAGCAGGGCGGAAGCCAATACGGCGGGAGAGATTTCCCGTCCGGTTTCCCGCTCCAGCGTGGTGGCAATCTCGGAAAGCTCGGGAGCAATATCATCCTTACAATTGATGCCAATGCCCACTAGAGCGTAGTCCACAAAGCCGCCGGGCAGCAGGGACATCTCCACTAAAATGCCGCCCACCTTTTTGGTGCCGATGACTAAATCGTTGATCCACTTAAGACCGGGGCGGATGTCGGAGACGGCAAAAACCGCATTTGCGGCTGCAACACCCACAGCGCAGGTTAAATGCATCAATTCTTCGGCCCTGCATTTTGGCCTGAGGAGGACCGTCATATAAAGACCGCCCTCGGGGGAGTGGAAGCTGCGCCCCATCCGTCCGCGACCACCAGTTTGGCGTTTTGCAATGACGGCTGCGCCCTCGGGCGCGCCATTTTTCGCCAAGGCTTTGCAGTAGGTATTGGTGGAGTCCACCTCTTCTAAATAATATACCGACTCCCCCCAGGTGTAGTCCGGGGGGAGCAGGGAGACAATTTCTTTTTTCATCAGTCAATATCCTGAACGACCTCTTCGGGAGGCATATCGAGAATTTCGGGGTTGCGGAGCAGCCGCTTATAGTATTTAAAGAAGGTGGCGTAGTAGAAGCCGTCGCAAATACGCTCGTCCAGAACAAACTTGATATCCACATACTTGCGCTGTACTACGGTGCCGTCCTCCTGCACCTCCAGCGCCTTCCGCTTGGCACCAAAGGCACCGAAGGCGGGCAGATTGCCGAAATCGTACAGATGGTGGTAGATGGGCTGGAT
>JAZQUL010000063.1:0-8436 GCA_045631285.1 Faecousia sp.
AGGCCGATACAGCCCGACCCGGTACAAAGGTCTAAGATTCGCTTTTCGCCGGGGATGGCTTTTGCGGCTTCTATCACCAAATCGGTCACCGCGCAGGTATCGTCCCGGGGAATGAGCACGTCCGGGGTCACTTTCAGGGTCATTCCATAAAAGTCCCACTCCCCCAGCACATAGGCCAGCGGCTCATCGCAGAGAAGCCGGGCAACGCCTGCTTCTACCCGTTGGCAGTCCTGGTCCCCAACGTACAGTTCCGGCTCGTAGAGGAGCTGGTCTTTCTTTTTGCCGGTAACGTGACTCACAAGTTCCTGCGCGTAAATTGACGCCGTGTCCCTGTCCTCCTTGGAAAGGAGCTTCCTTCTTGCCCCCAGGTAGAGGTTTCGGAGGGTCGTTACCAACGGTCTTCCCCCTCGTTTTCGGGAATAACAGCTTCCAGCGCGGCGATGCCGGTGCGAATCATATCCTCGTCCGGCTCCCGGGTGGTGAAGTTCTGCATCCACATACCCGGCGCGGTCAAAATCCGGGAAAACCAGTTATCGTGGCGGCCTACCCAGCGGTTAATTTCATAGCTGATACCGACCACCAACGGCAGAAGCAGCAGCTTAAATACAATCATAACAAAGCGGTACAGGAAGCTGCCCCGGATGGTCTCTAATGCAGGAATTGCCGCCAAAAGGCCGGTAGATGCCACGGAGAACACCAGAATGGACAGCACCATCACCACCAGCAGAAAGCTTGTACCGCAGCGGGGGTGGAGCCGGGTCTGCTGCTTCACATTTTCGACCGTTAAGGGCAAACCTGCTTCATAGCAGCGGATGGTCTTATGCTCTGCGCCGTGATACGAAAAGACACGCTTCATCTCCTGCATCCGGGATACCAGCACCATATACGCGCCAAAGATGAGAATTCGCACCAAGCCTTCAATGAGGTTAATCACAAGGTTGTTCTTTACGATGCCATAGAAGAAGCCGCCCACAATCATCGGGAGCAGGAAAAACAGCAGTATGGAAAGACCCAGTCCCAAAAAGACACCAAGACCCACTACCGCCTTTTGGAATTTTTCGTTTCCCAGCTTCTTTTCCAGCCACATTTCAAATTTGCCCGGCTCTTCCTGATATTCTTCAGGCGCAAGCTCAGAGGCCTGCATCAGGGCTTTCACGCCCGTAAGCTGGGCATCAAAAAAGCTAACCATACCCCGGATAAAGGGAATTTTGCTGATTCCCTTGGGGGGCAGCTTGCGGTCTTTCACATCGACCTTCAGTTCCCCATTGGAGCAGGTTACGATGGCGTCCTTTTTGGGGCCGCGCATCATAATGCCTTCGATCAGCGCCTGACCGCCAATCATTGTTTTGAATTTTTCCTGAGACATAACGCATCCTCTTTATACTCTAAATTCTTACCGGCTATTATAGCACATTTCCTCCAAAAAGAAAAGCTATTTCAGCACAATATTTCCCTCGCCCAGTAAGCTTTTCAGCTTTCCCAGCATCGCTTCATCCAAGGTGCAGCTTGTACCTCTGCGAACGCCTGTGTCCTCGAAATAGAGCACCACTTTATTGCTTCCGGGGAACATCTGCAAGCTGGCTTTCACAGGCTGATAAACAGGACTATTTTCGCTGGGCAGCCGCAGGTACAGTACCTTATTTTCCGGGGTAGGTTTGGGGGCAGGTTTGGGAGTAGGCTTAGGTTCGGGTTTAGGTTCGGGTTTAGGTTCGGGCCTTGGTTCTTCCTTGGCAAAATCGGCAATAGGACGGGCGCGGTTAATGACAATCTGCGGCTCTTTATCATCCCGCATAGACAGTCTGCCGGTAACAACCACCGCTTGATTTTCCTGCAAATTCCGGCCATATTGCTCCAAAACATTGGAAAAAGCCAGCATTTCGATGGCGGCCGTATCATCCTCCAAGGTCACATAGGCCATTACGGAATTGTTGCGGGTGGTCTTCATTTTGGACTGCTGGACAATGCCCGCCACGCTGACAATCTGGTCGTCCCGGAAGCTGCTCTCCTCGTCCATAAGAGAGCCGATGGGCACTACGTGGGTATTTTTCAGGAAGGGTCGGTAGTCGTCCATGGGGTGTCCGGAGATGTAGATGCCGGTGGTCTCCTTTTCCAGCGCCATCAGCTCTGCCCTATCCATTTCGTTGAGCTTGGGGATGGGGATAGCTGCGGCCCCATCGTCCTCTTCCTGGAGCATCGCAAACAGACCCATCTGCCCCTCCAAGTTCTTCTTCCGGGCAGAGGAAATGCTATCCATCATCATATCGTAGACGGCCAGCAGCTCGCTTCTGTGGTAGCCAAAGCCGTCCATTGCACCACATTTGATGAAATTCTCCACGGCGCGCTTATTAATATCGTCCCCCATACGCTGCAAAAAGTCCTCCAGAGAGCGGAAATCGCCGCCCTCTGCGCGCTTTTTCACCATATTGCGGATAAGGCCTACACCTACATTTTTCACCGCGCCAAGGCCGAAACGGATGGCGTCTCCCTCTACTGTAAAGGTGTCCTCGGAACGGTTAATGTCCGGCGGCAGCACGGCAATGCCCATATTTTTACACTCGGCAATGTAGCCGGAAATCTTTACCGCAGAGTCCAGCACCGAGGTCATCAGCGCCGCCATATACTGCCGGGGATAGTGGCATTTGAGGTAGGCGGTTTGATAGGATACCACCGCATAGCAGACGGCGTGGGCCTTATTAAAGGCGTAGTTGGCAAATTCTACGATTTCATCGTAGATAGACTGGGCGGCGGCTTCCGAAACACCGTTACCCACACAGCCGGGGATATTCTGCTTGGGGTCACCGTAGACGAAAACCTTCCGTTCCTCCTCGATGACCTTCTGCTTCTTTTTGGAGATGGCGCGACGGATGTTATCCGCCTGTCCCATGGTATAGCCTGCCAGGGAGCGGAAAATCTCAATAACCTGCTCCTGATAGACGATACAGCCATAGGTAACCCGCAGAATTGGCTCTAAATGGGGCGTTTTGTAGGTGATTTTTGCGGGATTTTGCTTGTTGGCGATAAACTTCGGGATGGAGTCCATGGGGCCGGGGCGATACAGCGCCACGATGGCCGTCATATCTTCGATGGAGGCGGGCTTCATATTGACGCACACACCGGTGATGCCTGCAGATTCCAGCTGGAAAACGCCCTGGGTCTTGCCCTCGGCAAGCATTTGGAAGGTCTCCGGGTCGTTATCCGGGATATTGTCAATGTTAAACTCCGGGTCAATTTTCTGAATTTGGGTTTGGGCATCCTTGATAACCGTCAGGTTGCGAAGACCCAAAAAGTCCATTTTCAGCAGTCCCAATTCCTCGATGGTGGTCATAGTGTACTGGGTGACGATGGTATCGTCGTTGCAGGAAAGGGGTACATAGCTGCACACCGGGTCAGCAGTGATGACAACGCCGGCGGCGTGGGTGGAGGTATTTCTGGGCATACCCGCCAGGCGCATTGCGGTGTCGATGAGGTTTTTATACCGCTCTTCGCTCTCGTACATCTCCCGCAGTTTGGGGGAAATGTCCAGCGCTTCTTTCAGGGTAATGTGCAGGGGCATTGTAGGCACTTGCTTTGCCACTGCATCCGTTTCCGCATAGCTGATGTTCAGCACACGACCAACATCACGGATGGCGCCCCGGGCGGCCATCGTACCGAAGGTGGCAATTTGAGCAACGTGGTCAGCGCCATACTTTTTCATTACGTATTCGATGACCTCGCCCCGGCGCTCCTGACAGAAATCCGTATCAAAGTCCGGCATACTGACTCGCTCAGGGTTTAAAAACCGCTCGAAAATGAGGGAATACTGCATCGGGTCTACCTCTGTAATATGCATACAGTAGGCAACGATGGATGCCGCGCCGGAGCCACGTCCCGGGCCTACGGGAATCCCCGTTTCTTTGGCAAACCGGATAAAATCCCAGACGATGAGATAGTAGTTCACATAGCCCATCCGGCTGATAACGCCAATTTCATACTCCAGGCGCTCCTTATAGCTTTCGGGGGGATTTTCATACCGCTCCTGAAAGCCGTCCATACAGAGCTTGCGGAAATATTCCTCGTTGGTATAGCCCTCCGGCACGGGAAAGGATGGCAGATGATACTGGTTGAAGACAAACTCCAAATTACAGCGCTCGGCAATGCGGACGGTATTTTCAAAAGCCTCGTCCAGCTCCGGGAACAGGGTGCGAAGCTCTCCTTCGCTCTTTAAGTAAAATTCCTCGGTTTGGAATTTCATACGGTTGGGGTCGTCGATGGTCTTGCCGGTCTGGACGCAGAGCAGCACATCCTGCATCGTGGCATCTTCTTTCCGGAGATAGTGGGCATCGTTGGTGACCACCAAGGGAAGACCCGTCTCCCGGGCAATGCGGCAGATGCCCTGATTGACAGATACCTGCTCCGGGATATTGTGGTCCTGCAGCTCCAGGTAGAAGTTGTCCGGTCCAAAAATGTCTGCCATTGTGAGGGCATACTCTTTGGCGAGGTCATACTTATTTTCCATCAAAAATTGCGCCACACCGCCGGCTAAACAGGCAGACAGGGCGATAAGGCCTTCGCTGTACTGCCGCAGAAGGGCAATGTCCACACGGGGCTTGCCGTAAAAACCGTGGATAAAGGCCTCGGATACCAATTTACAAAGGTTTTCGTAGCCCTGCCGGTTTTTGCACAGCAGTACCAAGTGGTAGGGGTCATTGTCAAGGCCGTGGACACGGTTTTCTATATTTCGCCGGGTCACATAGACCTCACAGCCGATAATGGGCTTAATGCCTGCAGCCTTGGCAGTCTTATAAAAGTCGATACAGCCGTACATCACACCGTGGTCAGTCAGGGCAATGGCGCTCTGCCCCAGCTCTTTTACCCGGTCCATCATTCGGTCGATACGGCAGGCGCCGTCTAAAAGGCTATATTCGGAGTGAACGTGTAAATGGACAAAACCCATATTATACCTCCTGCGCCAGTTGCACCAGCTTCTTTAGTCGATGATTCATTGCGGGTTTGGTAATGGGCGGCTCCATAAGCTGCGCCAATTCCGTGAGCGATGCGTCGGGGTTCTGCTCCCGGGCGATGGCCGCCGCCATCAGCTTGGTGGGAAGCTTATCAAAAAGTCCCCGGTTCCGCAAAATGCGGATGGCATTCAGATGCTCTTGGGCGGCCTCCACCACCTTGGAGGTGTTGGCATCGTCGCAGTTGCAGCGGCGGTTGACCTCGTTATTGAGTTCCTTTTCCAGTTTGGCTTCCATAATGCCCATTGCCGCCACCGGCGCGCCCAAATAGGTCAAACAGTCTGCAATCTGGTCGCTCTGCTTGAGATACAGCACCCGGCCGCCGGCCCGGCTTGCCTGCTTGGGATAAAAGCCCAGCGCGTCCTGCATCAGCGCGTATGCCTCCCGGGCAACGCTCTGGTGGGAGGTGGTCAGCTCCAAATGATAGCCCTTTTCCGGGTCGGTCACAGAGCCGCCGGCTAAAAACGCGCCCCGCAAAAAGGCGTTCTTACAGCAGTCGTCCTCCAAAATCTGGAGGTTAATGTGCAGCGAAAGGGTACTTGCGGGATGGAAGCCGTAGGTGTCCATCAGCCGTTTGCATTTTTCGGAGTCGGTGATAGCGAAGACCTGCTTACCGCTGTCTTCCTGGGGACGGACATCGAAATCCATCGAAAATGCCTTGTGAAAAAGCTTGGGAAGCCGCTGGGCGAAATCCCGGCTCTCGGTAATGATCCGGACGCCCTCAGCGGTGAAGCTGTTGCCGAACAGCAGAACGCCAAAACATTCTGCTACTGAACAGCAGTTTTTGGTTAGTGGCGCGCGGCAGACCTCTGCCTTTGCGCTTGCGGAAAACGAGATTGCCACGTCAGTCCCCTCTTTCTTACCAAAGTCTCACTTCCGGCTCGATGCGGATACCGGAATTTTCAAATACTTTATCAGATACCTGCCGCAAAAGTTCCTGCACGTCTGCGGCGGTGGCTTCGCCCAAATTGACCGCAAAGCCTGCGTGCTTTTCCGAAATCGCCGCATCACCGACGCGATAGCCTTTAAGCCCTGCGCCATCAATCAGCGCTGCCGCATAGCCGCCCACAGGGCGCTTAAAGGCAGAGCCGGCAGAGGGCTTATCGAGGGGCTGGGAGGCTCTGCGCTTGCCCATCAGCTCCTGCATTTTTTCCCGAATTTCTGCTTCCGGCTTGGGCATTAAGGCAAAGGTTGCCGACAGTACAATACCGCCCTCGTCCTCCAAGCGGCTGTGCCGGTAGGAAAAGGACATTTCTTCCCCTGTATAGGTGCGGACATTGCCATCCCCATCCATCACGTCCACGCTTTCGCAGACCTGACAGATTTCACCGCCGTAGGCGCCGGCGTTCATATAGACACCGCCGCCCACCGTGCCGGGGATGCCGTGGGCAAACTCGAGGCCCGAAAGGCTATGGCTTGCGGCAAACATAGCCGCTCTTGCCATAGAGATACCGGCTGCAATTTTCACCCGGTCACCGGGGAGCTTTTCCATTCCCTCAAGGCAGTCCTTCAGGCAAATCACGATGCCTTTTACGCCCTCGTCGGGGGCGAGAATATTGGTTCCTGCGCCTAAAATACGATACTGCGCGTCCAATAATTTGGACACTTTTATAATCTCGGACAGTTCTTCCTTATTTTTCGGAAAAGCCATTACCTCCGCAGGTCCGCCGATGCGGAAGGAGGTATGCTTTTTCATAGGCTCTGCAAAACGAAGATCAATTCCCGGTAGAAAATCCCGTATTTTCTTCTGAAAAGCTGTATTTTCCATAATAAACGCCTCCGGGTGTATTATTCATATCAGTATAGCATATGTCGCAATATTTTGCAATTATTCCGGCTAAAAATATAGAAAAATTCCCGGAGCAAGTGAAACCTCGCTCCGAGATTGTTTTGTATGGGGCGACGTCCTCGACGCCCCGCTGTACAATGTCACGACAGAACCAAATCGGCGGCATCGAGCGCCGATTTGCTTTCGGGTCGTCCGGAGGTCGACCCCTACATTCAGAACGGAAAACCGTCCCCTGTCTTAACCGCTAAGACGGAGAGACATCCTCCGGCTTCCTTTTTTGCTTGAGAGAAATCATAGCGTTTATACCCATTGTCATACCAGCAACCCCTATAATATAAGCAATAGTACGGACAATAATACGGAGTACCCATATGTCAGTTATGTCCAATATAGCCGATATGTACGTTATCTCATTTATGAGAATGCCTGCTACAAACATAATCAAACCTATTATCACTTTCTTTCGCATATGCGCTTCCTCCTATACACAAAATTCTATAAACGAAAGATATAGCCGATTGGCGGACACCCGAGGACGGGTGTCCCTACGCCATTTTTCGACGGTGCGTAGGGGCGATTATCAATCGCCCGCGGGCGCAAACTTGCCTCTCCCTCTGGGAGAGGTGTCTGCACGAACGTGCAGGCGGAGATGGCCCTCTCAGTCAGCTTCGCTGACAGCTCTCCCAAAGGGAGAGCCAAGTAATTGTCAACTATCAACTGTCAACTGTCAATTAAAAAAGGTGTACAGCCAGCACTGTACACCTTTTATGTAATCACTTTTCTACGATTTCCAGCACTTCCATGGGGCACGCTTTCACGCAGATGCCGCAGGCGATGCACTTGGTGGTGGTGCCGCCTTCCTTCTGCACCATAACCTTCATGGGGCAGACCTCTACGCACTTACCGCAGGAGGTACACAGCTTCTTATTAATCATATAAACACCGGTCTTGGGATTCTGGGTGATTGCGCCGGCTTCGCACACCTTGGCGCACTTGCCGCACTGGATACAGGTCATGGGCTTGGCGGCGCCGTTCTTATCCACGATGCGGATGCAGCTCAAATCCTGATGAAATTCCTTATAAAAGGCTTCGGAGCAAGCACGGACGCACTCCAAGCATGCCATACATTCTACATTTTTCTTAACGGAAAGCTTCTTCATTTAATAAAGATCCCCTTTTCATTTATTTTTATATATTATACAGAATTTACGTCAAAATAGCAAGCCCAAAAATGGGATTTCATAATTTTAATGGACTGATTTTCCTGAGTATTCGACATCCGGTGGGAAATACTATGTTTGAAACCAATGGATAGGAGGATTTATTATGAAAAAACTTATGCTCGTTGCCGTCAGTCTTGCACTGGCCGTTTCTCTGGCAGCCTGCGGCTGCTCTATGACCGAAACCACCGATCCGACCACCAAGCCTACCACGGCACCGACCACTGCGCCCACCACAGCGCCTACTGCCGCGCCTACTGACGCGCCCACCACACCGGGCAGCACCGATCCTTCTCCCACCAACGGTGGAGATAACGGTAACAATGCGGGAGGCGGCAAAGGCATTCTGGGTATGGGCTAAGCTGGGTTTTACCCAGCTACATATTAAAAAACGGTGACATAGCGGGCCAGGTTGTGGCGCATACGCTCG
>JAZQUL010000064.1:0-6104 GCA_045631285.1 Faecousia sp.
GATGCCGATGGCCTCAGCAGCCTCAGCGGCGTTCTTGACGCCCTTCTTCAGAGCGATGGCGGCGCCGACGCAGTAGGACCATGCAGCATCCTCAAAAGCGATGGGCTGGATGCCCTTGACGATCTCGTAGGGATCGAAGCCAGCAGCCTGGCACATTTCACGGCAAGCCTCAACAGATTCCAGACCATACTGAGCCAGGACGCCATTGATCTTGTCGATTTTTCTTTCGTAACCTTCAAACAATGCCATTGTAGCGTCCTCCTCTTATTCGTGGCGGGGATCGATGTACTTAGCAGCGCCTGCGAAACGGCCATAGGAACCCTTAGCCTTCTCCAGAGCCACGTTAGCATCGTCACCCTTCTTAATGAAGTCCATCATCTTACCCAGGTTGATGAACTCGTAGCCGGTGATCAGGTTGTCTGCATCCAGAGCGATGCGGGTAACATAACCCTCAGCCATCTCCAGATAACGGGGGCCCTTAGCCTTGGTGGCGAACATAGTACCTACCTGGCTGCGCAGACCCTTACCCAGGTCTTCCAGGGAAGCGCCAACTGCCAGACCGTCCTCGGAGAAAGCAGACTGGCTGCGGCCGTAAACGATCTGCAGGAACAGCTCCCGCATAGCGGTGTTAATGGCATCACAAACCAGGTCGGTGTTGAGAGCCTCCAGCAAAGTCTTGCCGATGAGGATCTCGGAAGCCATAGCGGCGGAGTGGGTCATACCGGAGCAGCCCAAAGTCTCGACCAGAGCTTCTTCAATGATGCCCTCCTTCACATTCAGGGTCAGCTTGCAGCAGCCCTGCTGGGGCGCGCACCAGCCGATGCCGTGGGTGAAACCGCTGACATCCTTAATTTCCTTGACCTGAACCCACTTGCCCTCCTCGGGGATGGGAGCGGGGCCGTGATAAGCGCCCTTGGCCACGGAGCACATATGCTGTACTTCTGCACTGTAGATCATAGCAATTTTCCTTTCTTTAAAAACGAAATTTTCGTTTTATAATATGATGTTTTGAAAACCATCGTTTTCCGCATATATTATACTCATAGAGCGCCTTGTTGTCAATGATTGGTACATCATTTTCGTATTGTTTTTGCGGTTTTGTGCATACTATAGCTATCACGAGAAAAGGAGGATACCAAAATGAATTGCAAAGCTAATAAGTGCATCGAATGTACCGTTTCCCAGTGCGCCTATCACTGCGATGAGGCAAACTACTGCTCTCTTGACCGTATTCTTGTAGGCACTCACGAGAGTAACCCTGCAATGGACCAGTGCACCGACTGCAAGTCCTTCCGCAAGAAGTAATTTTCAGGCCGCAGCATTTGCTGCGGCTTCTTTATACACACGAAATAATACAACCTTCATTTTCAAAACACCGACAAAATTGCGAATTTTAACTAGTATTTACATAAAATATCAAAATTTTACACAAAATAATACACAAGCTAAGAATTAAAATATTGACACTTATGTAGAATTTTTGTATAATACACCTACCCAATATAGGGACATATGGAGGTGTGTTATGGTATTAACGAAAAGCGAAATGGAAATTATGGACGTGCTGTGGAACAGTGAAACGCCCCTTTCCCGCAGCGACCTCCTGGAGCGTCAGGATGAAAAAAGCTGGAAAGACAGCTCTGTGCATATTATGCTCAACAGCTTGCTGCGCAAGGGCGCTATTCGGGAAGCCGGCTTTGTAAAGCGCACCAAAACCTTCGGACGTACCTTTGCTCCCACCCTGACACGGGAGGAATATTTCGCAACCACTATTTTTAGCCACAATTATAAGCCCCAAATCGTAGGCCTTATGAAGGCGCTCCTGACCCAGGATGACATTACGCCCGAGGAACTTGCAGAAATCAAAAAAATCGTAGCAGACAAATAATCTACCCCCGGATGCTTCTGCATCCGGGGGGTTGCATCTATTGGCTGATTTAATCCACCTGCGTGCAGGTGAGGAAAAGAAACTCAATGGCAGCGGTGGTATTTGGCGCGTTACGGATAATGGCGATGGCGCTTAGTTCGTCAGTATCTCCAAAGTAGACCCGGTCAAAGTCAGAACTTTCCGGAATCTGAACGGCGAAGGGGACAGGCTTTTCCATTTCTTCCGGCTTAGTGGGATCAGGGAAGTCTGCGGGCTGTGCGCCAGGTTCTACAACGTAGTTGAAAGTTTGATCCATATAAAGGAAATAGGGCGACAAAGCGGCAGACTGCTCCGCAGACAATACGGTATGCAGATCGTAAAAACACGCATCATAGGCATATTGCAAAAGCACCTTTGGATCGCCTGAAAGAAAGTCCAAAGATCTGGATGTAATCTGCGATGAGATGAGTTGGTGGGTTGCGATAACGCCCTCAAGATCTTCGGTAACAAGCAGGCTGGTGGTTAAAGCAAACTCTTCTTTGCTTTCATCGATGCCTAATTTGGAGGAAACATCTTTAATAAATTGCTCAGAGTCTTCCAGCTCAAATACAGCATCGATGCAATGTCCGGAAAGAACGGTTTCCTTTTGGGTGGCAAGATAGATGATTTCGGGGATTAGGGTAAATATTAGCAGGAGTGCGATAAGCATGGGAATCCAGTAGTAGCTAAATATATAATCCAGTTTGACTTTCAAACTTTCATTTTTGATTTTTGCAAATTCACTTCGGAAAGACATAAAGGTATCCTCGCGGTTTCGTAATGGTGGAAAATCAGGATTTTCATAGGGGTATACCTATCTCGAATTTATCCCGATATGCTTTTTAATATAAAATCACCCTTTTACGGTTGTCGGCAAAAGGGTGATTATTGTAGGCAATATTCAGCAAAATGCGTGAAATATCAGAAGAAATCTACCCGGTTATTCCTGTTCCCAGTTGTGCCAGACGTTCTGCACATCGTCGTCATCTTCCATAATGTCGATAAGCTTTTCCATCAGCTTGATCTGTTCTTCGTCTTCCAGCTTCTGATAGTTCTGGGGCACCATCTCAATCTGCGCGGAAGCGAAGGTATACTTACTGAGATTGGCAACAACGCTGTTAAAGTCATCGGGCAGGGTGTAGATGGTGAAACAGTTCTCTTCGGCCTCGAAATCGTCGGCGCCTGCGTCCATTGCGTCCATCATAACCTCTTCTTCGTCGTAGTCGCCGTCCTCGTTGTCGATGACCAAAACGCCCTTCTTGTCGAAGCTCCAGCTAACGCAGCCGGAAGCACCCAGATTGCCGCCGAACTTATCAAAGTGGTGGCGCATAGAGCCTGCGGTACGGTTGCGATTATCAGTCATTGTCTCAACGATAACAGCCACACCACCGGGGCCGTAGCCTTCGTAGGTGATGGTCTCGTAGTTGTCACCGCCGCCTGCACCGGATGCCTTTTCTAAGCAGCGCTTAATATTATCGTTAGGCATATTGGCGGCTTTGGCCTTGGTAATAACGGTAGCGAGCCGTGAGTTGTTGGCAGGGTCGGCAATGCCACCGCCTTCCTTAACAGCTACGATAAGCTCTTTTGCAATCTTGGTAAAAGCGGCAGCTCGCTTGGCGTCCTGCGCGCCCTTGGTTTTTTGAATATTATGCCATTTGGAATGTCCGGACATATGTGTTTCTTCCCTTCAAAGAGTATTCTAAAAAATTCCCGGTTATTTTACCACTATCCGCGGCAAAAATCAATAGTATTTCATACAATCGGTGTGCGTTTCCGAAATTTTTACCTCAATTTCCGGGAATGCAGCGGCAATTTTTTCTGCCAATACAGAAACGACGGGGTTTTCCGTTGCAAAGTGACCGGCATCAATGAGGTTTAGTCCGAGATCCTGGGCGTCCCAAAATTGGTTGTACTTGATATCTGCTGTGACAAAGGTATCGCAACCAACGGCTTTCGCATCCAGCATTGCGCCTGCGCAGCTTCCACCGCCAACAGCCACTTTACGCACGGGTTTTCCACCATCTACATAGCGCAGACCGTTGCAGCCGAGGGCGCCTTTTACAAAGGACATATAGCAATTTAAGGTTTGCTCCGGTACATCACCGCAGCGGAGAAGTCCCCACTCGTTGCCGTTTTCATCCACGCCATTGGGTCTGATGACAGCGATATTGTGAAGACCCAGCTTTTGGGCGAGAATATCATTGACACCGCCCGGGGCGCAGTCCAAATTTGTATGGGCGTTAATGGCGCTGATGCCGGCGGCGCACAGATGCATAATGCTGCGTCCCACAGAGGTTTCGTCCGTAATGGCCTTTGGCGCTTGGAAGATCAGGGGATGATGGGTTATAATAAGCTGCGCGCCCCATTGGGCTGCCTCCCGGCACACACCTTCAAATGGGTCGAGGGCAATTAGCAGCTTTTTGACAGTTGTCTGGCGGCTGCCGCAGAGCAAGCCAACATTATCCCAATCCATCTTCATACTCCGGGGAGCCAATGTCTCAACGAACGCTAAAATATCACCAACAGTAGTCATAATAATTCCTCCAATATTTGAAGCGCTTCTTTTTCTGTTTGCTCTGCATTTTCGCCTTTTCCTTCTACAGACAGACGGAGCATCCGTACAGTACGTTTTAAGTACGCATTGGCCTCCTTTGATTTGTCAGCAGACAGGGCAGGGGAGAAATAGAGATCACCTGCATTTTTTGGCGTAAAGGCATCCCGCACGACTTCCATAACGGTGTAAATAAACCGCCCGTCTTTTACGGCTCTTTCCTGCCGGATGTTCCAGCCGTTTTTCCATAAGTAACTGCGAAGAACGGAGGCCTTGCTTTGGCATTGCAGGACGAGGCGATACTTTTCGTTTTTTAACCACGGCGCATCTTCTAAAATAGACACCATCGTATCCGCACCCATTCCCGCGCAAATCATCGTATCGAAATTCCGCGGAACATCCTTTACACCTGCCGAGAGGTGAAAAGAGATATGTTTGGAAACACCGTATTTTTCTGCGTTTCGCACGGCACTGCCAAGAGGGCCGGGGTTAATGTCAGAGGCGAAGACAAAGGATGCAATATTCTTTTTTAATAAATGGATACCCAAATACCCGTGGTCACAGCCCACGTCCGCAACACGGTCTCCGGGCTTAACAAATGTGCTGCAAAGCAGCAATCTGGGCGATAAGCTTATCTCCATATTTACTCCCTGAATACCTTCCCCTTTGGGGAAGGTGGCACGGCGGAAGCCGTGACGGATGAGGTTATTTTGGTCATCTCCGAAGGAGATACCATAACTCTTAACTTTTCACTCTTATCTCTTAACTTGAAAAAGTGCCATCCCGGCAAAACGGGATGGCACAGCCGGTTTTAGTTTTCAGCCTTTGCAGCCTGATCGGCTTCGTAAGCCTCTAAGAAATGGTTGAGCTGGGCGAGGAAGGGCTCGCACTCAATACCGTGAACCATACAGGCTTCTTCCACAGTCTCACCGCGGGAAGAGGGGCAGCCCAGACAGTGCATACCGATAGCGAAGAACAGGGGAGCGGCCTGAGGCGCAACGTCCAGCACATCGCCGATGATAGTATCTTTTTCAATCTTAACAGCCATAAAATGACCTCCTATTACAATTATCTTCGCTATTATAACCCCACCCAACGTAAATTACAAGAGGGAAAATGTATGTAAGGAAAAATTTTTTATAAATTACGTAAAAAGTACTTGCATTTTGGAAAGGAATGTGCTATCATACTGTGGCGTTTGAAAATAGCGTTATGCGCCGATAGCTCAGTTGGATAGAGTGACTGGCTACGAACCAGTAGGTCGGGGGTTCGAGTCCCTTTCGGCGTACCAAAAAATAAAGGACACCGTTCGGTGTCCTTTATTTTTTTACGCCGTGGGACTTGAAAAACTTAAATGCAACGCGGATGAGCGTTGCCCGTTGCGGCTGGACGCAGCGGAACCTTAATTTTCTTTTGCGGTTGCGAACGAAAATGCAAACGAGTCCTGTTGCGGTTCCCGATATCTTCCTCGGCTTTGAAAAGCCTTCGTCAGCTATCGACCGCTGCCCATCGCTCAGGTCGCTTCTTCCGCCACAGGCGGCGCTCCCATCGCTCCCCATCACACCGGCAGGTGCTTAGATAGTATACACCAACTTTTCGGAAATAGCAAGTATAAAAACAAAAAAGGCCTGCAAAAGCAGGCCTTTT
>JAZQUL010000065.1:0-1666 GCA_045631285.1 Faecousia sp.
GGCGGCACGCCATAGTGATGAATTGGTTTTGAACCGTCCCTTTTCCGCTTAACTGCACAAAAAATTCCCGAAATGCGTCAGCATTCCGGGAATTTTATTATTTGTTAATCAAAAAAGTTACGACTTCAAAACTGCACAGCACCTGAAAAGAATGGAGGTTTTTCTGAGATAAGGAAAAAACCGCAGGAATCCTTTGTGGATTGCGAGGATTTTTGACGCAATATCGGGAAAATCTACGGCTTTCCAGGCAATTTATCACTATGGTGCGCCGCCCAATAGCGGCGGATTTTTATACTCCGTATCTGTACTTATTTGACAGCGATAGCTTCGATTTCGCACAATACGCCTTTGGGTAATGTCTTGACTGCCACGCAGCTGCGGGCAGGCTTGGAGACAAAATACTTGGCATAAACCGCATTAAAGGCGGCAAAATCGCCCATATCCGCTAAAAAACAGGTGGTTTTAAATACCTTTTCAAAGTCAATGCCGGCAGCCTCCAAAATCGCGCCCACGTTTTTACAGCTCTGTTCCGCCTGGGCGCTGATGCCTTCCGGCACTTCCCCGGTCAGAGGATTTACGGGAATCTGTCCGGAGGTGTATACAAAACCGTTTACTTCGAAACCCTGGCTGTAAGGACCAATGGCGCCGGGGGCATTTTTGGTTTCCAGTACTTTCATAGCATTTCTCCTATCATTTATGGGTTAAAAACGTACTTGTCAAGTCTCTCAAAGGCTTCCTTTACCCGAGACAGCGGCAGCGCCAAATTCATACGGATATGGCAAGACCCGTGGAACATCCGCCCATCCTGCACCGCAACGCCAACATCCCAGGCCGCTTTTTCCACATCTTCGATGGTCTTGCCATGGGCTTCACACCACCCGGTGCAGTCCACAAAAAGCATATATGTGCCTTCAGGGCGGGTCACCTCCACGCCTTTGAACCGGGCGCGGATGTAATCGACGGCATAATTGATATTGCCGGTGATGGTTTCACACAGTTCATTTGTCCATTCATAGCCCTCTTGCTTATATGCGCCGATGAGGGCGTGCATAGACAGCACATTCATACTGTTATAGTGGCACAGCGAGGATTCCTTTTCAATACGCTCTCGCAGGTACTGATTGTAGATGATGTGATAACTGCCGATAAGTCCTGCCAAGTTAAAAGTCTTGGAAGGCGCGTAGATAGCGACGGTGCGGTTTCTGGCATCCTCGCTGACGCTTTGGGTGGGCGTGTGCTTGTAGCCGGAAAGAATAATATCCGACCATATTTCATCGGAAACCACGAAAACATCGTGCTTTTTGAAAAGCTCCATTGCCTTTTCAATTTCCCGTCTCTCCCAAACGCGGCCGCAGGGATTGTGAGGCGAGCAGAAAATCGTGGCGTGGATTTTGTTTTCCACGATTTTCTTCTCCATATCCTCGAAATCCATCCGCCAAATGCCTTTTTCGTCCTTAATAAGTGGGGAATGGACGATTCTGTAGCCGTTATCCGTAAGGCTTCTTGTAAAGCCGATGTAGGTAGGGCTGTGGACAAGCACATTGTCTCCCCGGGAGCAGAGGACATTCAACGCGCTGACAACGCCGCCCAAAACACCGTTTTCATAGCCGATATGTTCCTTATTAAGACCTGTTACGCCGTTGCGCTTTTCCTGCCAGCGAATGAT
>JAZQUL010000066.1:0-10957 GCA_045631285.1 Faecousia sp.
TCCTACAACCCCAGCCGGGCCGTTGGCCTGCTGGATCGGGGCGAGATAGCCCCAGGAAAACGTGCTGTCCTGGTGATCGTGGATCACTGGATGAAAGTAAATCAAGTTATTTTAAAAGGAAAGGTGCAATCGTTATGAGTATTTTTGAACCTGCAACCAAGTTTAGCTTTAATCCTGCAGATTTTGTCCCCTTTAAGGACAGAGAGGTCTGTGAGCGTGTCCGGAAGCTCAGCGGCAAGGAGCTGGAAGTTCGGGAACCCTGGTGGCATCCGGAATTCAATGTCAAGGTTATGATGAACCCCCATCCCGTGCTGATCGCAACCCTGTTCTCCCGGCTGAAGGCTGCTTCTGAGGCTGGCAAGACCTTTACCATGATCCTGGGTAACCCCGAGCCCGATACTTACATCCCCTTGGCTCAGCTGATCAACTACTTCCAGGTGGATTGCTCCAAGGTCCATATCTTTGCTGAGGACGAGTGGGCTGACGATCAGGGTAACATCGCGCCTGAGACCTATGAAGCCGGTTTCGTGCACTCCATGATCAAGTACTTCTACATGCAGATCGATCCCAAGCTGCGTATGCCCATGGATCATGTGATCTTCCCCACCAACGCAAACATCAAGGATTACTCCAAGATCATCAACGATGTTTCTGAAGGCGGCGCTGACATCGCTTCCACCCCTCCCGGGTGGGCTGGCCACATGGCATTCGTGGATCCCATCCCCGAGTTCATCGGCTCCGGCGACATCGAAGAGTGGCTGAACCAGCCCGCTCAGATCGTTGAGCTGCACCCCATGACCATTATGCAGAACTCCCTGAACGGCACCTTCGGCCAGTCCGGTGACATCGCCAATGTGCCTCCCTGCGCCGCAACCATCGGACCTCTGGATGTTATGCGCGCGAAGGAGCGTATCGAAGTTCACGCACTGGCAACCTGCGGTACTTTCTCCTCCTGGCAGAGAATGACCTCCCGTTTGTGCACTCACGGTCCTATCACGCCCTACCTGCCCTCCACGATGCTGCAGACCAAGAAAACCCAGGTCTACATCAGTGAAGAGCTGGCCGCTCCCTTCGAGTGCTGGGAGAAGGTTGGCTACTAAGCCGCTTGTCCATTAAGTACCTGAGCAGGCATATTACAGTATAAAATTCCCGGAATGCTGATGCATTTCGGGAATTTTGTCTTTGGCACAGCTGCCACGATGGCCGGAATCAGCGGTGTTTTAGGCGCGTTTGTTGTCAGGCAACCGGAAACCTGCCCGGTATTGGGCCGGAGATACGCCCATCATTTTTGTAAAGGAAGAGACAAAGTGGGTGGTATTGGCGTAGCCCACCATATAGGAGATCTCTCTTATTGGCAGGTCCACACTCTCCAACAAAGCCTTAGCTTCCCAAATGCGTTTTTGAATTAGATATTGTTGCGGTGTCATACCAATTTTCTTCTTAAAATATTTAATGAAGTAATATTTGTCCAAATGGATTAGAGAAGCCAGGTCCTCCACATTCAGTTTTTCGGCGTAATGCTGCTCGATATGGGAGGTTATTTTATAAATCCGGGAAGGTTGTTTCTGATCGTGGGTGGGCGTTTCTTCAAAACTGTCCGATAACAAAAGCAGTAAGAATCTGCAAAGCGCCTGCTGCAGAGCAGGGTCGCTTCGGTTGTAATGATAGAGTGTGATGATTCTATTTGCCAGCTGTTTCAATTCACTAATATGTGCAGGGTAAAAGAAGGTGGGGATACGCCGAAGAAATTCCTCCGTTATGAACGTATTCACTGAACTAACTTCATCGCCCAATTGCAATGTCAGAATCAGATTGTCGTAATGCCCGACGCTATGTACGATCTGTCCCGGTTTGCGGCATACTACGCAATTTTCGTGGGCCGTATACAAGGTATCATCGATATAAATATTCCGATATGCGTTATTGAAAAGGTCAATTTCATATGCCTTTACAGCACGGGGGCGTGTTGTAACCGAATGGCCAACAATCAAATGCTTGGCGTCACAGATTTCCGGTTGCATTGCTGTCACTCCTTGTTTTTTAATAAGAAAAGAATAATGTTAAATTTGTGAAATGTCAATATTTCTAAATTTATTACCAAAATATATTTACTAATGAACATAAACACTATATAATGAAATAAAAACAGACGCAAAGGAGTGTGCGTTATGCAGTACGGATCAATGGAATACCAAATGAATATAGCGCAGGCAAGGCGGTTGGAAGACCCGTTTCGTACCATCACGGTTTTGATGGACAAAAGACCGGGCTTTTCTGAGGAAGCTGCCAGGGATTTGATTTGCGCGATGATGGATATGGGCTATCTGGTGCGGGAAGTAACCGTCAAGGAACTCCGGCAGGGAATATCCGGGTTTATGGTGGTTTTGCCCCACGCCCAGTCCGTTCCGGCAGAATGTGCAGAGACTTTGGAATCCTACTGGAAACAGGGCGGACGTGTCCTTGTGCTGGGCGGACGGCTGTTTGGACATCTCGTAGCGCCGGGAGAGGACGGATATGAATATGTTCCTCTCAAAAAAGAAGAAATCCGTTCCGATGCCATCGATGCCGCCACCTCCGGCAAGATGTACCCCATCGTTATGGAGGGTTTTACCCACACAGCAAAGGTATATAAGGTGCAGGATATTTCCCGGTTTGTGACGGAAGACGCGCAGGCAATCGTCCGGGGCGCTTTGCACGCAGAGAAGGAAAGCTTGGTGTGTCCCCAACCCCGGAATCACGGTCAGGGTTACGATATGGAGCATCCTAACCGGTTTATTCCCATCGTACAGGCAATGGGAGAAGGCGGTCGGGCAGGGGGCAGACGGGGCGCGGCGGTGTTTGCGATGCTTTCGGATGTTTCTCATCGCGTCCGTTACTTTGTTGACGACTGCCGGCTTGGATATGTCAAGGGAACGAGCCGCGGCGCCTGCGCCGTAGGTATCGGCTTCAAGCGGCAGGATATTCTGAATATTGAGGGTATGCGGGATATTCTGGAGCAATTGCTGCGTTCTATGCAGCGGGGCATCTATCTGTTTGAGGCGGGCAGCGACCGGCACGTGGCCAGCGCCCACGAAAAGATCCATATTGGCGCAAAAGTTATGAATTTAACTATGGATTACCGGACGGTAACGGTGGAATTTTCTGTGCAAAAGGACGGACAGACGATACATACGAGAACCTTTGAGGATCTGGCGCACGCGGCGGATTTCACATCTTTTTCTTTTGAATATGAAACGGGAGAACCGGGCGAATACACCGTGGAAACCCGCCTGATTTATGAGAATGCCGTGATTGACCGCATTGGCCACACCTTCTCCGTTGCGGAAAAGTACATTGGAAAGCCGGAAGAATTTGTGCGGGTGCAGGACGGGGAATTTATCCTAAATGGTAAGCAATGGCGGGCCTTTGGTATCGATTATTGGCCGCTGTACACAACGGGTTTGGAATGGAATCACTATTGGTACGGCTGGCTGGACAGAAGAACCTATGACCCGGTAGAAATTGAGCGGGATTTGGCGCTGTTGGAGGAAATGGGAATCAACTGCCTGTGTACCCGCTTGGATGGCAATCCCTTGAGCCATTGTGTAGACACGATGAAGGATTTTATTCTGCGTTGCCGGCGCCACGGTTTTAAACTGATGGTTAGTTTTTGCAACGCCACCGGACCGCAGAATTTCCAGGCAAACGCCTTTGAACGTTATTTGAAGGACGCGTGGCTTCTGGATGAACCGGTGCTGTTTGCCCACGATATCGGTTGGGAAGTGGGCGCAAAGTTCTTTAACAGCGTACATATCAATATGCGCGACGGTGCTTGGGCGCAATGGTTGATTGATAACTACGGAAGCGTGGAAAACGCGGAGAAAGACTGGGGCGTTTCGGTTGACCGCACCGATTACGGACAAATCATCGCGCCGCCGTCTGCACAGTTTGCCAAGGAGGGTCCGTGGCGCATCAAGGTGTGCGCGTATCGGCGATTCCTAGTAGAGTACATTAGCCGGAAATGGAATGATTGCCTTACACAAATGCGTAAAATCGACCCCAAGCATCTGTATACCTGCCGCACCGGTGCGATCCGCGGCGACCTCACTATGGCGATGAACAGCGGTGTTAAGCATTTGGATTTTACTACACCGGAGGGGTGGCGGATGCCCAATGATGACGCAGGTGTGATTCACGCCTATGTGATTCCTCTGGCGATGAAGATGTATGCCGGCGGCAAGCCTGCTATGTGGGCGGAATATGGATACAGCGCCTGCGAGATGGGCTGGCGGGATTTTGCCTGGGACTATGAAAAACTGGGGCCCTTCGACTGGGCGGAAGAAGATCAACAGGCTTGGTTCCACCGGTTCTTCAGCACCCACAAGGATGCGGATATCAACGGCACATCTCCCTGGTGGTTCCCCGGAGGCCTGCGTTATAGCGAATTAAGCTGGTGCGGATGCTGCGCCCAGGATGGGCAACTGCTGCCTTGGGCGAAAGAGTATCAGGAATTGGGTAAGTGGTTTAAAGAGCCTGTCCAAAAGAAAGAACCGGATTACTATGTGACGCTGGATGATGAACAATACGCGTCCTACTGGGGGCATTTCCTTTGGGGCGATGAGAAGCCCGGCGACAAGGAACTGCCTGTGGACTTTAATTACAACCGTATGACAGGGGAAGTCCGGGGCGAGGCGTCCTTGGCGGTGGCGGAAGCGTTGGCAAAGGGAAAGAAAATTGCCTTCCGCACGCCGGGTACAGGAACGACCTCTGCAACGATGCCGATGGTGGCGGTGGGCAATGTTCCGCTGACGGGAAACAATCCACCCAAATACTTGAACGCCGAGTTTAATTATTTGGAAATTGTCTTGGAAAACGGAGAAAGAATACAGGCAAAGGATGGCGCGCGCATTTGTGCCAATAGCATTCGCCTCCGCGCCAACGTTGGCAATATCCAGTTTGCTACTTGGCTCAAACCGGATGGAGACTCCTTTGGTGGTGTTTGGCTGACAGCTACCGGTAAAGAGAAAATCTCCGCGCCCATTACAGCAGAAACCGCCCATTTGGCAGATGCCACTACCGAATGGCTGACACTGTCCGCGCCCGGTACATATACCCTGCGGATGGAAGCCAAGGGCATTGGCCAATTTGGCGACAAATGGCATATCATATTGGAGAGATAATGACTATCGAATTACAAGATAAAGGAGATAATACTATGTGCAAGGTTTATTTATTAGGTGATTCCATTATGCACATCGGCTACGGCACGATTCTGTCCGAGGTGTTGGGCAACGAATACCAGGTGCTTCGTCCGGATGTGAATTGCCGGTTTGCAAAATTCACTTATCGCTCTCTTTATGATTGGAAAGAGGAAATGGAAGGCACGGATATTGTCCATTGGAACAACGGCTTGTGGGATGCTATGTGCAACCGCCCGGATCCTATGCCGGTATCTTCTATCGAAGAATACTGCGAAACCATGGTGCGAATTGCCCGGTATCTGTTGACAAATTATAAAACGGTGATTTTCGCCACTACCACACCGGTGCGTATCACCCATCCTGATTTGACTACGGAGCGAATCCGGGAATATAATGCCGCAGTTGTGCCAAAATTGCAGGAGTTGGGCGTTCTTATCAACGATCTGCACTCTGTGGTGGCCACAGACATTAATCGCTATATCCGTGAAGACGACCATATCCATTTAACAGAGGACGGCATCGCTGTCTGCGCGGAGAAAGTAGCCGGTGCAATTCGTGAAGCAAGCCAGTTGCGGTAGTGTGTAAAAAGCAGGGGCATATGCCCCTGCTTTTTATGTTTACTTGAAGGAGATGAGTCGGTCACCGCGGTAGGTGAGTTTGCCCTCTTCTTTTAATCTGTAACCGCCATAGGAAAATTCGGAAACGGTAAAGGCCTTTTTCCTGCCATCAAAGGAAAAGACAACGATATACTCTACACTTTTGCCGTTTCCTTTGTATTTTGAAAAATGCTCGATGGTATGTTTGTCCACAACAACGGCACGGACAGTTTTTATAGAGCCGTACTTGCTTCTTATGTACTTGGAAAGAAAACGAATCGCGGCCAGCAGCCAAAGTCCCAAAAACAATGCGGCAAGGACGTTGCTTATAATATCGTTTGGCATATGAAAGCCCCTTTCCTAAAGCCTTTTCCTAAACCCAGTTTATCATAACAGCATTATTTTTGCAATAAGAATTGACGATGCCTTTGATTAGCAGTAAAATATACCTATCAAAAACCTGGAGGCGTTTATGAAAGAGACATTACAAAAGCGCAAGGGCGTCAGTCCGGAAGTAAATGCGGCCTATGCCCGGAAACTGTCCCAAATGATTGCCTGTAAGACAGTTTGGACCCACGAGGGCACATACGACGCGGAATTCAGGCGGTTTTATGGGGTCATCGAAGAACTGTTCCCCAACATTGCCGCAAAGGCAAAGAAGCTGACCTTTGGCGGTGGCTGCTTTTTCTATATCATTGAAGGCAAGGATGCCAGGAAAAATATTCTGCTGATGTCCCACCACGACGTGGTGGATGGGAGCGAGGATTGGCAGACCGACCCGTTCCAGCCGGCAGAAAAGGAGGGATTTCTCTACGGCAGAGGTACGATCGATACCAAAACGCCCCTTTTTGCGGAATTGCAGGCGGCAGAAGAACTGCTGACGGAGGGCTATGACTTTGCGGGCATCAATCTCTACATCGGTTCCTCCAATAACGAGGAGGTGGGCGGCGACGGTATGGTGCTGGCGGCTGCTTATTTTAAGGAGAACGGCATCCGTTTTGACCTTGTCTTGGACGAGGGCGGCGCCATCACCGAGGGACAGATTCCGGGCGTAAGCTGTAAAAGCGCGGTGGTGGCCGTCCACGAGAAGAGCCGCCATCTGTTCCGGTGCAAGGCAGAGAGCGCAATGAAGGGACACGGGGGCTTTAGTGGCATTAGCGACAGCGCCATTGAGCGGCTCAGCCGCTTCGTTGCCGAAGTCAGCGACAAACGAAACAAAATCTTTAAGGGGAAATTCTACCCTGAGGTACGGGCAACTTTTGAACGGCACGTGCCGTATATGGCGTTCCCGATGAATGTCCTTTTTGGAAATGTTAATCTTTTTGCGCCCCTTATTAAAAAGATTATGATGGGCATTCCTGCCGCCAGCGCTATGCTCTCCACAGGCCTTTCCTTTACGACAGTAACTGCCGGAGATTCCCGGACACCGCAAATTCGGGCGAAGACCGCAGAAACAACGATGTTCCTGCGCTGTATCCGGGAGGAGGACCTGTACGCAGGCTTGGAAAAAATCAAGACCATTGGCGAAAAATATGGTGTCACCATCGAAGAACTGGAGCGGGATTACTGCGCGCCCACCGATTTTGAGGGCGAGGCATATAAATTGGTGGAAGGCTTGCTTCACGAGAATTTCCCGGACGTGGCGGTGGCGCCCTTCCTGCTGACTGCCGGCACCGATGCCCGGCGGCTGACGGATGTGGCATCAAATATCCTGCGGTTTGCGCCTATCGACCTAAGCAAAAAGCAATTCTCCACTATCCACAATGCAGATGAAAATATCAGTATCGAAAATATCGGTCAGTGCGTTGTATTTTACAAGGACTTGATCGGAAAATTATGACCCAAAAGCCATCCCGCTTGGGATGGCTTTTCCTTTTTTTGTACATACTAACAGCGGTGATGAAAATGGATTCTATTTGGCAAAAGGGCGTTTCTATACCCGCTTTTCCCAGATTAAAGGAAGATATCCGCACGGATGTGCTAGTTGTAGGCGGCGGTCTGGCGGGGCTTTTGTGCGCCTATGAACTTACGCAGGTCGGGGTGGACTGCGCGCTGATCGAAGAAAATCAGATTATGCAGGGTGTCAGCGGCAGAACAACTGCCAAGCTAACCTCCCAGCACGGTCTTATTTACGACAAGCTGCTTCAGACCTTAGGTAAGGAACGGGCAAAGCAATACTTCCGGGCAAACCAGGAGGCGCTGTCTGCTTTTCGGCAATTAGCGGAAGGGGCAAATTGCGATTTTACGCCCCAAAGTAATTATATTTACCAAACGGACGGCGCAGAAAAATTGGAAAAGGAAATGGCTGCCTATGAAAAATTGGGCATCCCTTATTCGTGGGAGAAGAAACTGCCGCTGCCCTTTCCTGTATCCGGGGCGCTGAAATTTGAAAACCAGGGGCAGTTTCATCCCCTGAAATTTGCAGCCCACATTGCCCGTGACCTTAAAATCTACGAAAACACGAAGGCGCTTGCATTTGGGGACAATTGGGTAGAGACACCGAACGGCAAAATCACAGCGGAAAAGATGATTATTGCCACCCATTTTCCGCTTATCAATAAGCACGGTGCCTATTTTCTGAAGCTGTACCAGCAGCGATCCTATGTAATCGCGCTGGAAAATGCCGCGTCTTTAGAGGGAATGTACTTGGATTGCGCGGAAAACGGCCTTTCACTTCGCAGCGCAGGACAGTGGCTGCTGCTGGGCGGTGGCGGACACCGAACAGGCAAACAGGGGATGGGCTGGGACTTGCCGGAACGGGCAGCGAAAAAGTACTATCCGGACGCCAAAATTGCGACCCGTTGGGCCACCCAGGACTGTATGACCTTAGATGCAATGCCCTATATCGGGCAATACAGCAAAGGAACGCCCAACCTATATGTGGCCACTGGTTTTCAAAAATGGGGGATGACCACTTCAATGCTGGCGGCAAAACTGCTGACAGACTTGGTACAGAATAGAGAAAACCCTTATGAGAGCCTGCTTTCTCCGGCCCGGAGTATGCTGCATAAGCAGCTTTTCTTAAATGGTGTGGAGTCCATCGCCAATTTACTGCGCCCCACAAAGCCCCGATGCCCGCATCTCGGCTGCGCGCTCCATTGGAACGCGGCGGAACACTCCTGGGACTGCCCCTGTCACGGATCCCGTTTTGATGCGGAGGGCAAAGTGCTCAACAATCCGGCAACAGATGACCTGCAGCACCCGCCTGAACCGGAATAACGCAAAATCCCGAATTTGTTTCGAAATTTTACTTTTTTGTTGAATTATTTGCAAGTTTGTGGTATACTAAGTACGCCAAACCAATTTAATACAACGTTTGTAGAGTATTTTTGCCCCTAGGGATATTATGCCCTTTTTGTGTTCATACTTTGAATTTGATAAAAATGCAAATTCCATCAGTATGAACGCAGAAGTGCTCTATGTATTGAAATGGTTTGGCGACTATCGGAGTTTGCGTTTTTTGTGCGGTTACTTCGGTAGCCGCACTTTTTGTTTTTAGGTGCATTTTTTAAAGAGAGAACCATCAGAGTGAATATAGGAGAGAAACTTGAGAAAATATGAAAGTCTGCTAGGACAGAGATTTGACAGGTTAGAAGTTGTTGCACAAGTGGAATCCACTCCCAATGGACAGCGTCAATGGCTTTGCCGGTGCGATTGCGGCGGTACTTGTGTCGCAACAACAGCAAATTTAAATAACGGCCACACAACAAGCTGCGGCTGCAAAAAATCACCTGACCTAACGGGAAAAACCTTTGGGAAATTAGAAGTTCTTGGACGCTACGACAAGAGAAATCCCAGAGGAAAGCGAACAACGCCGATGTGGGAGTGCAGATGTGAATGCGGCAAAATTACTTACAAGGCAACGGATATGCTCACAAATTCCAATAAAAGTATGTGTCCTGAATGCGCGTGCAAATATGTTACCGATATTGCAAGGCTATCTGCAGGCTTTGTGGATGGCACGCAGATAACAAAGATAATAGATATGAAACCCACGGCAGCCAATACAAGCGGTGCCCGTGGTGTCTATCTGGAAAAGCGCAGCGGCAAGTGGAGGGCGCGGCTTAGATTTAAGGGCAAAATAATAAATCTTGGTACATTTGAACAGTTTGAAGAAGCGGTTTCTGCGCGAAAACAAGCCGAAAAGCTTTATTACGGAGAGTTTCTTAAAGAAAAAGGCTTGGAACTTAAAATGGAAAGAGAGAAATAAAGGACACCGCCCACCGGGCGGTGTCCTTGTTTGCCAACCAGTTTTACGGTGCAGGTAATTTCCCAAACTGCCTCACGGCCTGTATATGGCCCGCCGTTTTCTGTGACAGTGATTGTGGTTTTTCCGGAACCGCCGTCACAGATTGCCACCTTCATCGTTCCGGTGGCTATATCGTCCAGCTTGTCTTTCTCCTCAATTTTAACTTCAATGGTCTCAAACATAAAAATTTCCAACGATAACAGAACCTTATGGCCGCTTTTGATAGTCCTGCCGTTGTGTTTGTAGGTAATTGTCCAATCGTTTCCTACGTGGTCGTTGGAGACGATTTTTGCGTGGAAAGTCAATTCATAAATGCCGTGGGTGTAATTTGCGGTCTGCTCCGGTTCCGTTGGCTCCGACTCCGGAACAGAATATGGACAAAGCGATAAAACAATAATGCAGACGAAACAAAAGATTTTTTTCATACCTGTCACCAATAAAAAAGCACACCCCGGAGGGTGTGCCAAAAAAGTGCCTTCCCCGGTTGTTGCCACACAAACCATCCAACTATTGACATAGGGAAATGAGGGAAACACCTTTTTACAAGGTATGTTTCCCTAGTCAATAGTTATTATTCGGTTTATGTGGCATCACCATTCTATCACGTCAGTTCCCAAAAGTAAAGCCTGCCGGTATAAAAAATCACAGGCCGGTCAGTTTGGCGTTTTCGTTGGATTCTATATGTGGTGTGGAGTGTGGATAAAGCCGATTAAATGCTTGATTTTGCTTCTTTTCCTATGTTAAAATGTATCAAAATGGGAAGTGCGAAAAGGGGACAGAGGAATGAAAGAACGTTACGCCGGTATATTGCTGCCGGTTACTGCGCTGCCTTCGCCCTATGGTGTGGGAAGCATAGGTGAAAAGGCAAAGGCCTTTGTGGATTTTTTGGTGAAAGCCGGGCAGAGCATTTGGCAGGTACTGCCGCTGGTGCC
>JAZQUL010000067.1:0-3936 GCA_045631285.1 Faecousia sp.
CTTCCCTTTGTCCACGCGGTGGAGCTGCAGCGGGCGGTCCTGTTGGGGGAGTATGGCGGCATTTTCCCGCACATTTGGTATGTTTTGGGCTACGGTATCGCATTGCTCACCTTGGCGGTGTATCTCTTCCTGCGGCAGATGAAAAGACAGTAAAATTACCTCTTGACATTCTGTTCTACTGATTGTAGAATAAAAGCGGGTCTACTAACAGTAGAATGGAGGTTATGCTATGATCGAAGTGAAATTAGGAGAAGTGGAAGCCCGCTTTGCAGACATTATTTGGCAAAATGAGCCGCTGCATTCCCGGGTTTTGGCAGAATTGGCAGAAAAGGAGCTGTCGTGGAAAAAATCCACAACATATACGATCCTCAAAAGACTCTGTGAGCGCGGCATTTTCCAGAACAATAGCGGTATGGTTACATCGCTGATTTCCAAGGAGGAATTTCACGCGCTGCAAAGCGAGAAGTTTGTTGACGAGACCTTTGCCGGTTCTTTGCCTGCCTTTTTGGCGGCCTTCGGCAGCCGGAAAAAGCTGACCGATGCGGAAATCAAGGAACTGACAAAAGTTATTGAAGCGATGCGGGGGTGATGGCATGTTAGACCGTATCTTTATGGAAATTCTGGATATGTCCTTACAGGCAAGCGCAGTTATTTTGGCGGTTATCCTCATACGGCTGCTGCTAAAGTCTGCACCGAAGATCTTTTCTTATGCGCTATGGAGTGTTGTGCTATTGCGGCTTCTTTGCCCCATCTCCATTGAAGCACCCATCAGTCTTGTACCCCATATGGAGTCGGTTTCTGCGGATTATACCTTGCAGGATCAGCCGATCAGCATATGGGATGCAGGAATGGCGGCTTATCAGGCGGTAGGGGATGCGTTAAACGGCGGTCTCGGTGTGCAGCATATCCATACCAGCGAAATAGGGGAGGGCGGACTTCCTAAGACCGTCACCGCCTCTTGGGGCGAGGTTTGGATCCTCTTTGGGCAGTATGTGTGGCTTGTGGGCATTGCAGGTCTGGTCATTTACAGCGCAGTGACCTATAGAAAGCTGCGAAAGAAGCTGATTGGCGCGCTGCCCCTTGGGGAGAATATCTATCTTGCCGATCATATCGATTCGCCCTTTGTTTTAGGCATATGGCAACCGAAAATCTATCTTCCTTCTGCATTGGGCGAGGAGGAAAGAGGCTATATCATCGCCCACGAGCAGCAGCATATCCACAGACTCGATCATATTATAAAGCTGGTCGCTTATATAGCACTGGCGCTCCATTGGTTCAATCCGCTGGTTTGGGTCGCCTATATTCTTTTCTGCAAGGATATGGAGATGAGCTGTGACGAGCGTGTTATTCGGAAAATGGGTGGACATATCCGCGCCGATTACTCCGCCAGCTTACTGAATTTGGCAACGGGGCGCAGGATCCTCTCGGTGACACCGCTGGCCTTCGGCGAGGGAAATCCCACGGGCAGGATCAAAAACCTTGCAAAATGGAAAAAGCCTCTGCCTTGGGTGATGGCGGTATCGGTACTCATCTGCCTTACCGCTGCCGGCTGCCTGATGACAGATCAGCCTGCCAACATAAAAGACGGGGATATATCCACCGGCGTTCGTGTTGCAGAAATATCCTCCGAAGGAAACGAGTCCAAGCTTACGTTGGAAGTATCTGTACAGAAAACCGATTTTACCAAATCGGACAAGCTCCTTGCGGAAAAGATCGCAGCAAACTGGGCGTACTACGATAAGCTGACTTCGTCCGAACAGATGGCGTCCAGCCTTATTCCGGGGATCTTTAATATTGATACGGATACTTGGCGTGCTTGTGAAGAAGTGATAGGCGTAAAGATTGATAACCCACTGGAAAATGTGGAATGGATCACAAAAACCGGGTATTTCGGAGGGGAGAGTCAGAATGCAGATTTTCCCGTGCAGCATATAAAGGCGACTGTTTATGCGCCCCATGGGACAGAGCGAAAGCTTGACCGCATCAGCATCACCTCCGGATATTGCTGCGAAAATATCCGTATTACTTTGACGGCAATGGTTTGCGTGGACGATAGAACATTTACAATCGGAAGCATTACAAAAGGCTATGCAACCTATGCGCAGGCAGAAGCGGTCACAGCTTCAGGAAACAGTGTGCTTGTCATAACGGAAGACAGAGCCAATAATTTAGGCTATTATAACGGCGATTGGTACGATCAAGAGGCATACTGGGTCGATGGCAATGTGTTCTATCAGCTTCGGGTCGTAGGGGATAAAAAAGACGATGCGAAAGTGCAGGATATTCTGCAAAAACTGCTTTCTGCGTTTTGAGCAGACATATTTATGCTTTCCTTTTTTGGCGGGATATGATAGGATATAGAAAAACACCAAGAAGGAAAGATCATGGAAAAAAACTATATTTTCAGGCAGGCGACTGCGAAAGAAATTCCGGAGGTATTCGCCCTCATTATGCGGCGGGTTGCGTGGATGGACACGGTAGGTATCCGCCAATGGAATGTAACAAAGTACGACCAACGGTATCCGCTTTGCTACTACGAAATGCGCCGGCAAAAGGAAGAGCTGTTCGTTTTGACAGATGAGACGGGGAAGATCGTCTCCGTAGGCGCACTACTCCACGAGGACGAGCGCTGGCCTGAGCCGGAATCGGCGTATTATCTGCACCATTTGGCATCCGACCCGGAGGAAAAGGGGACAGCCAGCATTTTCCTGCAAAAGGCGGAAGCGTACACCGCGGCGCAGGGAAAAGCCTATATGCGTCTTGACTCTGCTATCGGCAACAAGACGCTGGAGCATTACTATGCCAGCCGTGGCTACACACCTGCCGGCTACTGCAAGGACGGCCTTTACGAAGGCGTCCTCAGACAGAAGAAGCTATAAATAAAACCTGCTCTCCTTCAATCAGGGGAGCAGTTTTTCAAAGCTTCATAAAATAAGGACCGCACGTTTCTTCGTGTGTTCTAATATAAGTCCAGGAAAAGTCAGAAGCGACCACATAGACCTCTGTCATATTGTCCAGCGCTTTGGCGGTGTGTAATTCCTGAGGTAGGCCAAGTGTTTCTTCATCACGAAACCATTCAATATACATCGCGCCGCACTTGTCAATCCTATCATATGCTGCCCTTGCCTTGGAGCCTTTCAAATACTTTTTCTCATTAAGCAGTTCCCAGGAAAAGATATGCCAAATAAGATTACCGGTAGAGATCACATATCGTTCTAAGTCCTCTTTTGAAATGCCGTTTGCAAAATGGGCAAGCCAAGTTTTATAAAATTCACTTTTCAACATAGCTATTCTCCTTTGCGGTGTTTATGGAGGAAATGAGCATAACGCGGATACTTGTGCAAGATGCATCAAGTGCTTTGTATTCTGCCGCGGTGATATATTCGGTCTTAAAAAGTAATTCTAACCAATATCCGGTTTCATTGGCTTCTTTCAGGGCGATCTGCAGCTTTGCGATAAAATCTGCTTTGCCGTGGGCGTATTGGGCTTCCCGGATATTCGCGCCGATGGATGTGCCGCTTCTACCGATTTGATTGGAAATGATAGTCTCTCGCTTTTCTTTGAGGACTTTTACAAGGTTAATAATGGATACAGAGAACTCCATAGACTGAATAGATAGTTTGTCATTCCGCATCTAATCACCGCCTTTTATTTAGTATAGCAGAATATCGTTGAGATTTCAATGAAGTATCGCAAAGCGATATGAAGCACTCGCTTACGCTCGTGTGAAGTGTTTGCGTTGCAAACATGAAGCAAAGCGCGCAAAACCCCTCACGCGCCGTCGAGGCGCACTTCATAGGGCGAAGCCCTGCTTCATTTCTTCGTGCGCCATAGGCGCGCTTCATTGAAAAAGCTCACTGCTTTTGCAGTGAGCTTTTTCTTGGTGACCCGTACGGGACTCATTAATCAAGGTAGCCACCAGTGTTTGCACTGGTG
>JAZQUL010000068.1:0-3893 GCA_045631285.1 Faecousia sp.
GCTCTCACCTGCGCCGGGTATAACAGCGTAGGCTTTACGACATGTCTCCACTATGCCGCACCGTGAGTCATAACGGCTTTATCCTCCTTTAATTTGACAAATGATACCTATATTGGTGGAGTAGATACCATATGCCGGGATTACATAATGATGAGATATATTGCACATTATTGTGCTTATCAAAGCGATTCGTATTTTTTATCCTTGTCTAAGATGTACTGAATGTCCCAATTGTAGCGGGGAATCTCATTGTCCAGGACTTGCCGCACCTGACGGATCTTCCAATTCAGATGATATTCGCTGCCGATATATTCCATCGACGGCTCCCAACCCAGGCAGGAATCTTTTTGCACCAGAGGGATTGTCTCCTGTGCATTTTTGATTTCCGCTTCGCCTATGGCAACCATTTGACGGTGCATATCCAGTATTTTTCTGCTGTCTGTTTCACTACCGCACTTTGCGCGCAGGACTGCCCATTGTTTTACGTGAATGGTTGTTCGGGCGCAATGCTCCATAAAATGAACCAGATTGCAAAGACGTAAGCATTCCTGCTTCTGAACCTCCGGCAGCAGCGGGGCAATTTCTTCCAGAATTTCTCTGCCTTCGCCAAACAGTCTTTCCATCTTCTCAAGGCACTTTGCCTCTTCCGGATGCCGCTGTTGGATGCGGGCAGTTTTAATTTGGCCAAAGGCGATGTAGGAGAACACCTTACCGCAAGCGTAATCCGTAATGCAGATCGCGTTTCCGGGGAAATGTGCATACGGAACAGTGGGAATCTTGACATCTACCTGATACACCAGCGGATAGGCAGGACCTACACGGAACGGGCCATATTGGTCCTCGTTCGTGCAAATGTAGTAGTTCATACCGTCACTGATTTTTTGCCAAGCCTCCAAGGCGCGTTCCATACAGGCATCTCCGTACAGCTCTCTTGCCAACTCACGGATAGCATTGTCGCCCTCAGCACGGGGAGAAGTAAACATTCGCTTTTCCAATTTGCTGATAAACGAAGGCCAGAAGCCAAAATGGTGAGATTCCATAACGCCACACAGACCGTACTTATCCTTCGCTTCAAGCATAGCGCGATAACGCTTTGCCCATTGGTAAGGGCACGGCTCGTAAGGTATCACGCCAAAGTCCCATGTCCGTCCCGCGCTATTAGCCTGTGTATACAGCCGAATGCCTCTTTCCTTTGCCCGCTTCGCCTCACTTATAAAGTAAGAGCCGGCCTCGGCAAAAGATGCGGTATAGTCACAAGCGCGTGTTCTCACACCATCTACAAGTTTTTCCTCGAACATTTCAAAAGTTGCCATCAAAGAAATGTCCGTGGGGAGGGAATCAATCAATTCAAGACGCTCTTTTTCAGGCGCATATCCCCAGTTGTAAGTCCAAAATACGATATCCGCATCCGGACGATACTTGCGGACAACCCGCTTCATACTATTGAGCCAGAGATAGTAGTCATTGCACGGGAACCAACCTGCGGTGGGCTTACCTGTGGGAATGCCATCCACAACATTGGTGGCGTGGGTCAATTTCGATGCCCGGGGATCTTTGCTGGGGAATTCAACAGACTCGCCCACAAGAACAACGCCCTTAAAACCGGGGCACTCTCTGAACAGCGCGCCGTAAGTAGCTTCAAATTCCTCTTCCGACCGGGGGTCATCCGGGTGGAAAGTACTGTGGAAATAACTATAAGCGTATACATCCAGACCGTACTTTTCTGCCCGGTAAATCAGCTCATTGAAATCCATATACCCAGTGGGGGTCTTATTTACACCGCTGACAAAGAGGAGAATCGCATCCATACCCGCATGGGCAATGGCTGACAAATGCTCATTGGGGAATCTGTCCATCTGATAACCGGAGTGTACCATTCGCGGTGAAAATTCCGGCGCATAGGATACGCAGCCGCAAGTCAAATACGACGCCCGGATCACGTTCATCTGGTCCTCAATCCGATAGCAGCCCTGCGCGCAGCCCCGTTCATCGGTGCCGCAAACCACAACAGCGTCCTCTTTCACGGTAATGCGGTACGAAGCAGGGATTTTCTCTCCTTCCCACTCCACACCCATTCGCTCATAGGTAGCAATCAATAATGTTTTGGGCGGCACATTGGTAAGGTCCATCCGTCGTTTGATTGCCACAGAAACATTCAAAGATGTCAGCAGATAGTCCTGAAGATCTTGTGCAGCATTCAGCAAAACACGTCCGCAATCCTTAGCAATAACAATGCTCCAGCTTTCATCAATACCGATCTCATCTGGCTTAGGCGCATACGTAGTATCCAGAACATCCGGACGATGTATCTGCAGCATTTCCTGGCGAAATTTATAACTTCCGTGCACGTTACGCTCCTCCATTTCGTTGATATGGTTGTTTTCTCAGTTTAAGTGAAAAGAAGCTGTCAGTCGCATACGCCTCGATCCGGCATTTTATCCAAGAACAAATTTCAGCGTGCGCGCATTCTTTCACATGTCTAGTTTAACATTATTTGGGCGCTATTCAAGTTCAAAAATTTCGAATTATTTTAGAAATTTCATTTTTAAAATATATGCGTACAAGCCCTTTTCGATGCGCGCACTGTCCGGCAATCCAATTGTTCTGTTTACAGACAGTTTGCTTTGCGATGCATTAAAAACCCGCTGCAAATCACGAATCTCTCGCAATTTGCAGCGGGTTTATATGATAGAAACTCACTGAAATCAAACTAGTATTCAGCTTAGTCGCTAAATGATTATTTTTTGCGAGCCTGCGCTGAGCAATAGCTCTTTTTCACCATAGCGGAACACAGCCCGAACACCAGTCGGGATAGTCATATGGAACGCAATGTGGGTATCCTCTCTTTTCCAGCCCGATTCAACCCTGCCCCAAGGCGTTGTTATGCTGCCGGATGCATAATTCATACTCTGGGGTGTCACCGGCGCTATCAAAAGATTTTGATAGGTCGAACTGTCGTCCTGGGGACGAATACCCAGCAGGTAGTTCACAACTCCTACAACACTGCCTCCAAACATAGGATGGTTATTGGAGCCGCCGTGCCAATATTCCCATATGGTTGTAGCACCGTTTCTCTTCATATAGAGGTACGTTCCCATACAGTCATTTTCCATAATGCCATTGACCACATCGCCATACCCGTTGGCGAACAGCACCTCGCAGAGAATTTTTGTACCCAAAAAACCCGTATCAAATCTACGGCTCTGACGGTATTTTTCCGCCATCGCTGCAATCATCGATTGATCTGCAAGTCCAACCCAGGCCGCATAGGCGTGCGCGCCCTGATAATTATTACAGTATTCGTGTGTTTCTTCATTGTAGTAATTATCGCGCAATGCTTTACGCATAGTTTCAATCCATTGGGTATACTGCGCCTTCTCCTCCGACGGACGACGGAGAACATTTGCCATTCGAATCATAATTTCCAGTGTATGAATGAAGAAGCAAGTATTCACGAAAGGCACAGGCAGTGCAAGCTTTTCAGGTGTACACCATTCGCCAAGACACCAGCCGCCTTCTTCTTCGCGGACGAGCAAGCCGTTCTCGCTTCTGCTTAGCAAGTATGCTGCCCATCTGCAAATCGCAGGATAGCATTTTTCTAATATTGCAACGTCTCCGAAGGTCTGATAATAGTTCCAGGGAACGATAGCTATCGCGCAGCCCCAGCCACCGGGCCCACCGCCGCCGCCCATAAACGGCGCCGTATGCTGAACATGCCCACTAGACGGGTCCTGACAATCCAATATGTCCTGAATCCATTTTTCATAGAATTTCTTGGAGTCCAGAAGAAGCATACCTCCGGCAGATGCCGCTTGTCCGTCGCCCGTATAGCCCAGTCGCTCTCTGTGGGGGCAATCCGAAGGAAAGCTTCCGTGCATATTGTCCAGTTGCGT
>JAZQUL010000069.1:0-17371 GCA_045631285.1 Faecousia sp.
GAAGGCGTCATCTCTGTGCACGAAATGATGGGTTCCTCCATCCACCTGCATATGACTGTTGGCAACAAGGACATCGTAGCCATTGTTGATATTTCCAATATGACCTTTGCGGAGGTTCAGGAGCTGCACGCCGGCGTGACTGTGAAGCTGGTATTCGGCGGCAACAACTGCCATGTATTCGGCATTGAGACCGGCATCAATCTGGAAGCTTAATTTCTTACATAAACGCCCCACATCCGTGGGGCGTTTTATTGTCAATGTTTGCCGTTTTCTGCAATTTCTCTTGACAAACAGACAAAAACATATTAATCTAACTTGGGGAAAAAATGTCCGATGCGGTGTTGTTCTTCACTGCACCGGATATACTTATTTTCATATAATATTGATATTCCAGCGGCGAAGGCCGCGTATCAGATAGGAGCAAAAAAATGGCGTATAATTGTCAGGAAATACTCAAATGGACCGAAGGTCAGCTAAAGTACACCGAGGACGTTTCTCTTCGGGAAGCTTCTGCCCAGCAGCTGCATAACGCGCTGGGTACTGCGGTGATGATGGCGCTGGCGGATAACTGGAGTCAGAGTAAGGCTGCCCGTCTTTACAAGCGGAAGGCTTATTATATTTCTGCGGAGTACCTGATCGGTCGACTGGTTTACAGTAACCTTTATAATATGGGTATTTTGGAGGAGATGAAGAAGCTTTTCCAAGAGCGGGGCGTGGACCTTGCCATTTTGGAGGATATTGAGGATGCGGCGCTGGGCAACGGCGGTTTGGGCCGTCTGGCCGCCTGCTTTCTGGACTCTGCTGCCAGCACCAACATTCCGCTGTCCGGTTATGGCCTGCGGTATCGCTTCGGTCTCTTCAAGCAGAGTTTTGACGATTATGGCAGCCAGCGGGAAGCGGCTGACGACTGGGCAAAATTCGGTGATCCCTGGTCCTACCGCCGCTATAACCACGCGGTAAAGATCCAGTTCCCGGATCATACCGTGGTGGCTGTGCCTTATGACGTGCCTGTCATTGGCTACGGCACCGACAATGTGGGAACGCTGCGTCTGTGGCAGTGTGAAGCGGAGGAAGAACTGGACTTCAACGCCTTTAACGATCAGGACTATCTGCGCGCCCTGACCCAGAAGAATAAGGCGGAGGATATTACCCGCGTACTTTACCCCAACGACTCCACTTGGGAGGGCAAGCGCCTGCGTATCAAGCAGCAGTATGTGCTGTCCTCTGCATCTCTGCAGGATATGCTGCGGGTCTATAAGTCTGTCCACGGCACCGATATGTCCCGCTTTGCTGAGTTCTACTGCGTCCAGCTGAACGATACCCACCCGGCAATGTCCATCCCCGAACTGATTCGCCTGCTGATGCTGGAGGGTATGGACTTTGAGCAGAGCTTCCGGGTTGCCCAGAAGACCTTCTGCTATACCAACCATACCGTTATGGGCGAGGCGCTGGAAAAATGGGATCTGGAGCTGATGCGCAGCGTTGTACCGGAAATTGTAGAGATCATTCTGCGAATCGACAACCGCCTCAAGAGCGAAAATCCCCACCTCTTTATCGTGCGGGACAATACCGCCCATATGGCAAACCTCAGCATTTATGCTGCCAGCTATATTAACGGCGTGGCAGAAATCCACACCGAAATTCTGAAAAACGATGTCTTTAAGGACTGGTACGCTGCCTATCCCGACCGCTTCCAGAATAAGACCAACGGCGTGACTCCCCGTCGTTGGATGGGCCTTTGTAACCCGGAGCTGAGCCAGCTTATCAAGTACCGCATTGGCAGTGATTTCCTGAAAGACCTTAGCGAGCTGAACCGGCTGAAGCCCCTGATTGATGACGATTTGGTGCGCCAGTTCAATGCCATCAAGCGGCAGAAGAAGGAGCAGCTTTGCGCGGTGCTTCACAGGCAGGAAAACCTGATTTTGAATCCGGACTTTATGTTCGATGTGCAGGTCAAGCGTCTCCACGAGTATAAGCGCCAGCTGCTCAACGCCCTTTCCATTGTGGATATTTATTTCCGGCTGAAAAACGGCGAGCTGCCTGACTTCCAGCCCACTGTTTACCTCTTTGGTGCAAAGTCTGCCCCCGGCTATGCACGGGCTAAGGCGGTTATCCGCTATATTAACCGGATTTCCCGGATGATTAACAACGACCCCGATGTCCACGAAAAGCTGAAGGTGGTCTTTGTTCAGAACTATAACTGCTCCTATGCCGAGCATATCATCCCGGCAGCAGATGTGTCTGAGCAGATTTCTCCCGCAGGCACGGAAGCCTCCGGCACCGGCAATATGAAGCTGATGCTGGGTGGCGCGGTGACCTTGGGCACTTTGGATGGCGCAAACGTGGAAATCGTTAAGGAAGCCGGCCTCGAGAATAACTATATCTTCGGCGCCACTGTGGAAGAAATCAACAATGCGAAGGACAGCTACTATGCCCGGGGCATTTACGACAGCAATCCTTACCTTCGCAGAGCGATCAACACCTTGGTGGACGGTACTGTTCCCACCGATGACGGTCAGCGGGAGCTGTTCCACGCCCTGCTGGACGGAACCCATTGGCATAAGGCTGACCACTACTTCCTGCTTCTGGATTACCAGTCTTATTTGGATGCCAAGCTCCGTGCAAACCGGGATTATGCAGACCGGATCGGCTTTGGCCGCAAGTGCCTTATGAACGTGGCAAGCGGCGCAAAGTTCTCCTCCGACCGCACCATCGCCCAGTACGCAAGCGAAATTTGGCACGTAGAGCCTACAAAGTAATAAAGAAAGAGCAAGCACAAGACTGTGCTTGCTCTTTTATTAACATATTATTAAGAGATATTGATTTTCTTTTAATAATATGTTAATATGTGGGAAATACATTGCTAACAAAGCGGAGAGTGAGGTATTCCTATGGTCATTGAAATGTTCAATTTCTGGTACTTTTTTTGGATGATTCTGCAAGTATTCGCCCTTGTTGGTCTTTACTTTGCTTTTCGAAGGGCGCGGCCCTTCACCCAGAATGTAGTGCTGTTTTCCTTACTGGTGGTTGGCCTTGCGCTTCATTTTTTGAAGGTTTTCATTCCACCCTATGGGGAATACGTAAACGGTGAGCTGGTCATTACAAGCCGCGGCTGGCGCGATTCTTGGTTCGTTAATATCTGCGGCGCAAATATCGCGCTGTTCCCGTTTTCCTTTTTAACGAAAAACAAGTACTTAAAGGACTATATGTTCTATGTGGGCGTCATCAGCGGATTGATTGTTTTATTTTATCCCCAAGAGCCTATCGCAAAGGGAGATGCGGCTTCCCAAATGGCGGAATTTTGGGACATTATGCGCTTTTACTATCACCACTGGATGATTATGGCCGTACCGCTTCTGATGGTACTGTGGAAGCGGCACACCTTGTCTTATAAGCGTGTTTGGGTCGCCCCGGTAGGCATTCTGCTGCTTATGCTGTTTATTATCCTTAATCAGGTATTCCAGAGCGAGCTGGGCTTTATTCCGCTTCGGGATGCGGGGAGCGCTGTTCCAAATTATAAGAATACATCTTACATCTGGGGCCCCCTGAACGGTGACGGGTCTATGGACCCTATCGGCGCGGTGTTTGATATTTTCTGCCCAAGCTGGTTTAAGAAGCTGCCGGTGTCCTGCGAGGGCTACGGCCTGGCGGTGGGGGAGGTTAAATACTGGCCCTGGTTCTGGATGATCTTCCCGGCATTCATTTTGGTGACACCCCTTGCTTTCGGTCTTTGTATGGTGTTCGATGCAAAGCGCTTTAAGAAGGATGTTGTTTGGTATGCGAAGCATATCAAAGCCGGCGGCTTAAAGGACGATGCAAAGAGACTTGTAAAGAAGATCCGGGCTAAGATGAATGAGGAAAACCCGAATAAAATCCCAGCAAAGTAATAAAAAAGAGCAAGTGCGGTCTGCACTTGCTCTTTTTAGTTGATAATTGATAATTGTCAATTGCGTTATCCTTCGGCGACCACGATTTCCTTTAATGTCAGGCCGGGGTTGCGGCGGCAGGTAAAGTCGATGGCCCAGAAGCTGTTAAAGACAAGCAGCTTTCTACCGCGGTAGTCTTCCAAAAGCTCCGCATCGGAGCCGAGATTCAGGTCGCTGTAATCCACGGGGCAGTTATCGATGAGGCGGATTTCCTCATAGGGGAGCATCTCCATCCGCAAATCCACACCGTACTCATTTTTCATACGGTACTGGAACACTTCAAACTGCAGCGTACCCACAACGCCTACGATAACCTCTTCCATACCGGAGTTGGGAACTTTAAAAATTTGGATAGCGCCCTCCTGGGCGATCTGCTCGGTGCCCTTGACAAATTGCTTCCGCTTCATAGAATCCTTAGCGGACACACGGCAGAAATGCTCGGGGGCAAAGGTGGGAATGCCGGAATAGAGGAATTTCTTTCCGGGGACGGTAATGGTGTCACCAATGGAGAAAATGCCCGGGTCAAAGACACCGATGACGTCACCGGCGTAGGCTTCTTCCACGATTTCACGTTCGGCGGCCATTAGCTGTTGCGGCTGGGAAAGACGCATCTTTCTGCCGCCCTGCATATGGTAATATTCCGTATCTCTCTGGAACTTGCCGGAGCAGATACGCATAAAGGCAAGGCGGTCACGATGGGCTTTGTTCATATTTGCCTGAATTTTGAACACAAAGGCGGAGAAATCGGGGTCAAAGGTGTCCACCTCGCCCTGATCAGAAACACGGGACAGGGGAGGGGGTGTCAGCTTCAGGAAGTTTTCCAGGAAAGGCTCAATGCCGAAGTTTGTCAGCGCAGAGCCGAAGAAAACGGGGGAGAGCTGACCGTGGCGCACGGCCTCCATATCCATCTCCCGGCCGGCAGACAGCAGCTCCACATCATCGATAAGCTGCTGGTGCTTAGCGGCAGAGTCCAAATACTCTGCGACCACAGGGTCATAGAGGTCAATCTCCTGCTTGGCGGCCTTGGATTTGCCATTTAAGCCGGAAAAGAACAGTAATTGGCTCTTTTCCCGGTCATAAACGCCTATAAAGTCCTTGCCGGAGCCGATGGGCCAGTTCATCGCATAAGTCTCGATGCCCAGTTCCCGCTCCACCTCGTCGAGAAGGTCAAAGGGGTCTTTGGTCTCCCGGTCCATTTTGTTCACAAAGGTGAAAATGGGAATATGCCGCATAGCGCAGACCTTAAAGAGCTTCCGGGTCTGAGGCTCCACGCCCTTAGCGCCGTCGATGACCATGACGGCGGCATCGGCAGCCATCAGGGTGCGGTAGGTGTCCTCGGAAAAGTCCTGGTGACCGGGGGTGTCCAGAATGTTGATGCAGAAGCCCTCGTACTGGAACTGCATAACAGACGAGGTGACGGAAATACCACGCTGCTTTTCGATCTCCATCCAGTCGGAGGTGGCAGCGCGGGAGTTTTTCTTGCCCTTGACCACGCCTGCCTGGGCGATGGCGCCGCCGTAGAGCAGGAATTTTTCGGTCAGGGTGGTTTTACCGGCGTCGGGGTGGGAGATGATGGCGAATGTCCGCCGCCGGCTGATTTCTTCTACTAAATTAGACATAGTATCCTCCGTAAAATTTTAATGTATTATGATTTCCCGGAAAATACTAATGGGGACCGGAATGAAACATAAGTGCCTCCAAAAAACATAAATAAAAGGGGTTTATTGTGCAATAAAAGGGGGTTATTTCCCCATAATTGCAAAGTGGTTCTTAATAGCCGCAAAGGATTCGTCGCTGATGGCGTGTTCCAAACGGCAGGCATCCTCGATGGCGGTTTCCTCAGGAACGCCCAAGGAAATGAGCATTTTCGATAAAATGTCGTGGCGCTCGTAAATCTTTTCCGCCACGGCCTGGCCTTCCTCTGTCAGGTGGATGTGGCTCAGTTCGTCCACGGTGATATAGCCACCTCTTCTTAGGATGCCCATAGCCCGGCTGACGCTGGGCTTTGAATAGCCTAAATGCTGGGAAATGTCGATGGCGTGAACACCGACCTGTTTCTGAGAGAGGACATAGATTGCCTCCAAGTACATTTCACCGGACTCCTGAATACGCACAGCGCCACCTCCTAAAAATTACTATGTCCAACTATATCACAGATTCTGCAGCTTTGCAACAGTTACCGCGTTGACTTTTATGCTAAAGTCTACATACACTTATTGTATGTAGACTTATTGTCTTCTAATTAATAAAATATAAGCATACGAAAGAGGTGGGAACAATGGATATTATTAAAGTATTTGGTACGAATGTCCGCAAATACAGAACGCAAAAGAAGCTTTCCCAAGAGAAATTTGCAGAGCTTTGCGGCCTGCATAGAACGTATATCAGTGATATTGAGTGCTTCCGCCGCAGTATTTCCTTGGATAATATTCAAAAGATAGCAGATGCACTTGAGATAGAGACATATTTGCTATTTGTTGAAAAAGAATAGCGTAGGGAGAGTAATGGATATGGGAAAATATGATTACTTAATAGATGGCAGTGGAAAACTAAAAACAATAAACGTTTATCATGATGTTTATGTTGGATTACGAGTAGAAGGCGACACCTTCTTCGTTCCTGTGTCTCTTCCACGAAGAAGACCGGAATTGCAATTTGATTTGGATAGTCCTACAGATGAGCTATGGACATATTTGGATGGGTGCGCAGAGCAACTGTCAAGTTGCAAGGTGGCTGTTTGGAAGAGTGAGCAACTTGAGAAATTAGTAGACAAGAAAACAATGACCGATGAATTGCTTATAGAGATTATTAACAAGGGATCAGTTTGCAGTGCTTGTTTCTCTAACGGCGATAATTACAATCCGAATCCTCAGAAAAATGTACAGAACCTTAGAGATAGAGGATATATCATTGTAACACAGAGGGGTGTACAATGTGCGAAATGCGGACAGCGGAAAGCTAGGTATACATTAACCCCGGTAATGATGAATAATGAATATTCTACGGAAACAATTCCATCAAGATTAAAGAAAAAGATTTGCGAGGTCTTTGACTATAGGGATGCCTATACAGGCATAAAGAACCCAAATGTGGCATCCCATATTCCAGATCATAAATTTCCTGAAGACAGATGGGATTCTGATACTGCGGTAGCAAATGATGTCGATATGACTGCACAAGAAATAATGGAAAAATTTCAACTTCTAAATGCACAAACAAATATGCAGAAGAAGCAGTGGTGCAGTGAATGTATTCGAACTGGAAAACGAGGATATCCTTTCGGTATTAAGTATTATTATTCGGGAAATGAAGAATGGGATAAAACTATCCCAACAAAAGGTAAAGCTGCAGAACAAGGTTGTGTTGGTTGCGGCTGGTATGATATGCTTAAGTGGAAAGAAGAACTCAATAAGAAACTGAACGAAGATAAATAGAAAGAATACGTAGGAGGAATGACCGATGAAAGGAAGAATGTTTGTTGTAAATCAGGATACAATACGGACAACCATAGATTCTCAAATTGCCTCTATAATAACCCCAAATCTCCAAGGCGCACTATGGGTAAAAACATTAGCAGATATAATGGCGGATATGCTTCAAATCGAAATTGGGGATTATATTTTCTTGTGGGAAACAAGTGGCAATGGTCAAAAGAGCCGCATATATGGGGTGTATAGGGCAATATCAAAACCATATTATGAGTGTACTACCGCCGATGATAATGCTCCATTTAAGATACATATTGAGAAGGCGTATGACTTTGAAAAACCTTTAGACGAGTATGATGTTCTTAATTGTCCATATATTAGAAATGAAATGTGGACGATAATTGGCAAGAAAGTGGCAGGTAAATCAAGAGGTACATCGCCACTATCTCCTGATGAAATCAAAAACTTGATAACACTACTAATCGGAAAAAATGAAACATATCAGTTTTATGAATTCGATCCTACACACATTGTAAATATTTCAAGACCAATAGAAATTGATTATACGAAAAGTGGAATCCCAGTTAGACCAGATTCTCCTTCGGCAATTCATCCTAATGATATTAGCTTTATTAATGATAATAACGTGCATTACGAGAAGATACTGGAAACAGTTCTCAATCAAGAAATGTCTGCAAGAAATGCATCGATTTTTAGTCAAATAGGAATTGATGTTGAAAAGGTAGTATGGTACAGTAATTATTTGCCGTATAGCATTGAGCAGTCTGAAATGGATTATGTAGTGCTTCAATCTGATGATGGTATGTGCGTTAATAAAATATTCGTGCTTGAACTACAAAAGGGAAAAATTGATGAAGATCATATACGGCGATGCTTGCTTTACAGCAAGTGGGTGAATGAAACATTAGCTATTGGAGCCAATGTTGTCCAGCCAATACTAATCTGTTTTGATAGTTATGACTTTGTCAACGGCGAAACGCATTGGGCTAAGAAGCAGTGTCAGGAACGGATAGAAAATGCTATCAACAACTACGTTAGAGAGTTTTCAGTTAATGACTTGCAAATTTATGAATACTCTTTTAATCCCAGTATTAGTTTTACAAGAAAAAGATAAAAACACAGAGGGGTCAATCCTCTCTGTGTTTTTTTATAGCTTTCATAAGTGCAATACCAATCGCCTTACCTAAGAGACAAGGAACGGCATTACCGATCTGAACCAATTGCCATTTTTTGGAGCCTTGGAAAATAAAATCGTCGGGGAAGGATTGCAGAGCGGCCAATTCTCTTGGTGTTAAAACACGGGGGAGCTTCGGATGAATGTTTACGCCGCCGTGGTTTTCCTTGACTGTGCAGGAAGGTTTGTCCCACGGAGATTTTTTCCACGCATCAGAATAATTGCCGTATAGGCTTTGGCCTTCGGGAACCGCTGCGATCTGCGCCATCATTTTTTCGGAATGTCTGGTGAAAATGTGATTGACCTGCTTGTTTTCCGGGATAGCCATAAACCGTTTGATACCTTCACCCAAGGTCACGTAATTATCCGGGGAGTAGAGAGGCTTGGGGTGATAGTTTGTCAGCCCGTGGCGGTTGCCGATAAAAATAACTCTTTTTCGGATCTGCGGAACACCATAGTCTGCGCTATTGAGAACCGTTACATTTATGTCATACCCGGCTTCTTTGTAATCGCTGATAATCTTTGCTTCAACCTTACCATCAAGCATTGAACGAAGTCCTTCAACATTCTCCATCACAACAAAATCCGGTTGGATATGCTTAACGATTTCAAGCATTTCTAAGTACAGGCTGTTGCGTGGGTCTGTTACAACGCGATGCCCTGCCATACTGAAGCCCTGACAGGGGAAACCTCCGACAATCAGGTGGATATGTTTGCCTGCAACAGAGTCGTACAGTTCTTGCTTAACGGAAGCTTCGCGAATATCTCTAGTCTGAACATTTTCGTTGAAGCCTTTCTGCTCCACAAAATTGTACTTATACGTAGCAACGGCCTCCGGCATTATCTCAACAGAGCCGACAGGTGTAAAACCTGCCATTGTTAAACCGCAACTGAGACCGCCTGCCCCTGAAAACAAATCAATAAAATTAAGACCATTGCGGTAATTGGTGTTCGACCAACCATCGTATACCCAACTATCGGCAATATCAATCCAGTTTACATGATCTGGACTGTACCCTTCCATAACTGTTTGGTTAAAAATACTGTCCTTTTCAGGATCTAAGTCCGAGATAAGCCATTTTTCATAACTCTCTTTTGTAATGCGGTAACAGCTGCCAATTTTATCTGCCTTGAGTTTTCCGGCGGCAATATGCCGACGGATGGTTTTTTGACTTTGTCCGCTCATTTCGGCTATTTCAGCAATTGAAAAGAAATCCATAATATATCTCCTAATCGAAGCTGTGTCCATTATACATGTATTTTGTCCAATTGTCAATGTATTGGGTAAAATGTCGAAAGTAGCTACGGTTGACTTTTTTGGGGGAAACTGGTACTATAATAAAAAAGTATGCTTTTTGGGTGGTAAAATGAAGAAAAACCTGCAAAAAAACAGAATAGAGCCTAAGCATCTTCGGTGGCTGCTTTCCCAGTTTAAGCCCCAGAGATGGCAGATATTCGGTCTTTTGCTGCTGCAATGCGCGGTTTCCCTTTTGGGTGTGGTGTCGGTGGTGGTCAATAAGTGCCTTGTAGACCGGGCCACCGAGGGACTGTCGCTTTCTTGGGGCATCGCCATTATGCTGGGCGCGACTGCGCTGACGGTGGTCATCAATCTCTTTGTGCAGATGTGGATGATTACCTTCAACGAAAAGTGCTGCTTCTCTATTCGTACTGCCGTCTATCAAAGGCTGCTGCGTACACGAATGCAGGCGTTGCGGAAATTCCACAGTGAGGATGTACTGACCCGGCTCACCAGCGACATTGAAATGGTCACCGGCGGCATTTTGCACATTCTCATAAACGGTGTAGGCACACTGGTGAAGCTGATTTCCGCCTTTTTGCTCCTTTATTATTATGATGCCGGTCTTGCGCTGGCGGTTCTGCTGATTGCCCCCATTGGCGCAGGGACGTTTTTGCTCCTCAGCGGCAAAATGCGCCGCGCCCAGGAAAATTTCCAAAAGAGCGAAGGCGCATATCGGGTCTTTTTGCAGGAGAGCCTGCGGAATATGGAGGTTATCAAAGCCTTTTCCGGGGAAGAAGAGAGCGAAAAGAAACTGGAAAGTCTCCGGGATGAACGGATGGGCTGGACAGTAAAATTGCGCCGTCTCCAGACGGTGAGCCGGGCGATGGTTCACGTCACCTTTACGATGGGAACGACGCTGGCGTTCCTTGCCGGGGTGGTGCAGATTGCAGACGGTCAAATCACGTACGGCACGATGACGGCTTTCCTTGCCTTGGTCGGTCAAGTGCAAACACCGGTACTTTCCTTGGGGGAGATGGCCCGCAGATTGATTGCGGTTCTTGCTTCCGTTCCCCGTATTATGGAGATAGAGGACTTGGAGAAGGATGAGAAAGCAGATGGCCTTTCCGTCTCCGGTTCGGTGATCCTCGAAGGCAAAAATATAACCTTTGCCTACGATAACGAACAGATTTTCCGGGACTTTTCCTTTACGGTTGCCCCGGGCGAAAAGGTAGCGGTGACCGGTCAGTCCGGCGCCGGCAAGACCACCCTTATTAAATTGCTTCTTGGTTTTGCTGTCCCCCAGGAGGGAAGCCTTACCATTGGCGGCGTACCCGTTTCTGCGGCAACCCGCAAATATTTCAGCTATGTACCCCAAGGCAATACCCTTTTCAAGGGTACTATCCGGGAAAACCTAATTATGGCAGAGCCGGATGCAACGGACGAGATGTTGTGGTCTGCGCTGGAGATGGCCTGCGCCAAGGACTTTGTGGAAAAGCTGCCTCAGGGGTTAGATACGCCCATTGGGGAAAAAGCCACCGGCATTTCCGAGGGGCAGGCGCAACGGATCGCCATTGCCCGGGCAATGCTCCGCAAAGCCCCCATTGTGATTTTGGATGAGGCCACTTCTGCTTTGGATGAAGAGACGGAAGCCCAGATTCTTGGCAACATTAACGCGCAAAAAAATGACACGGCTTACATTATTATTACCCACCGCCCAAAAGCGCTGGAAAGTTGTGAAAAACGTGTCGAAATAATATGAAAAGTTTTTATAATTGCCGTTGACTTTTGGATAAATTGTACGATATAATGGGACTTGGAGACTATCCGGTCCCATTATTTTTTGAGGAGAATGCGTGCCGTGAATGCAAATGTGGTAATTAAAATAAGTAAATGCTTCTTGCTGATTTGTATGCTGACGGCGCTTTTTGTCTTTTTCTACACCGATGCGCCCTCTGTACTAAAATTGCCTGTTTCTCTGCTCGGCTCGCAGACGCCTACTGACCCTGCCGAGCAGCCGACGGAGCCGCCTACGGCGCCGCCCCAGCGGGCTTTTGTTACGGCAGAGCAGCTCAATATCCGCAAGAGTGCAGGTACCTCCGGCGAAAGTGTTGGCACGTATACTTACGGCGCGGAAATATTCATTTATGAGGAAACCACCGTTAACGGTGTTCCCTGGGGCAGAACAGAGAAGGGCTGGGTTTGCCTGAGTTATGTCCATATCGGAGATGAATTGCCGCCCACAGAGCCTCCGGCAAAACCCCCGGCGGTATCTATGAGCGATGAAAATTCCTCCGGCAAAACGATGACTAAGCTGTCGGGCGGTAATATCTACGTTTCCGCAGACTATGCCGGAAAAATTACGCTCACCATCAATAGCGAGCGTTTCCCCAATGTGGGGAAAGCGGTATGGACGGTAGGCGGACAGACCGCAGCCACCGGTGTACGGACGCTGACGGTGGAGAGCCTGACAAACGGCACGGTTATTAAGCTAAGTGTAGCGGGCGAGAGCTTTACCTATACGGTAAAGACCGTTGCGTTCTCTTCTGTTTCCGGTGTCAAGCTAGGCAGTACGTCGGCTACCGGCAGCAGCCCCAGCGTAAAGCTGACCTATACGGAAGGCTCTGCTTGGAGTTTCGCACCGATCTATGCCTATACGAACGGCTTTACAAGCAACGATTCTCCTGTTTCTGTTACCGCATCTTTTGCCGTTACCATCCCGGCAGAATACCAGAATATCATCGAGTATACCGGCGGGAAGATCAAAGTTAAGAGTGGTGTCACTAAGGATCAGAAGGTGGTTTTCGATGTGACATCCGGCGATAAGAGCCTGCGCGTTACCCTCAATCTGACGGATGACCGGCTGCAGCCTGCCTTTGCCATTGCTTACGCTGCCAACACCAAGTCCCGGTACGGCTTTACCTACACTGTGGGCACCAATGGCAGCATTAAGCTTAGCACTCTCTTCCGGCTTCTGTCCGGCAAGACCTTGGATGCCAAGCAGAATATTGTTATCACCATCAAGAACGGCAATACCGTTCTCTCACAAAAGACATTCCCGGCAAACAGCAACTGGGCTTCCCAAAAGATTGCCATTCCCGCAAATGTCACAAGCTGCGACATTTCTCTAACCTATGCCGCAGCCAAGGCGGTAACCTTGCCCGTGAAGGTGATACAGGGCGCCTATAACGTAGAGGATGCGGCCGCTTGGAAGGCAGTTCCCGATGGCGTATCGATTGCTGTGCTGAAGGGCTTTAGTGTGCCTAAGACAAACCTGGGCGCACTGCACACCGGCGCGGGTTACTATTCCAAGAGCATTGGAGCGCAGACGGTTTACGGCAACTTGGTGAAGATTTCTGTACCCACCTTTACAATCAAGTCTAACGGTGGATACTTCCTTGCCGTGGTCGGCGGTATGCTACAGGATGTGGTCATCGAGGGTCCGTCCTACGGCACAAAGATTGCCGTGCTGCAAAGCGATGGCGCAGAACTTGGCACCTTCGTTTCCGGTGTGGAGACAAGCGCCGCTACCATCAACAATTCTTATATTTCCGGCTTCCGTCAGCCCCTCCGGGTAAATGGCGGCAGTGTCACCATCCAAAATTCTACACTCTGCGGCGGCAATGTTGCCAATATCTATGTCCACGACAGCGCCAAGTTTAAACTGACCAATGTGAAAACCATCCAGTTTGAGAGAGATGGCGTTGTTGGTATGGGCATCTTCCTGAACAATAAGGCAACGAACACTTCCTTTACAGTTTCCAGGCTGACCCAGTACAATTATCTGACAGAGGCGCAGGTTGAGAAATTTGTGAAGCAGGTACTTGGCAAGGCCGGCGCGCTGTTCTCCATATCCGATGACGATTTGGAAAAGATTAAGTCCATCAAACACGGAAACGCTTACCACTGCGGTATTATTCTTTGCGGTGATAGCGAGCAGATGAGTAACATTACCGGCGGCAATATCAAGGACAGCTATGTCCGCACAAGTGCAATTTCCAGAGGCGCGTGGAAGGCAAAGGTGCAGATCGCGTTCTTCGGTCAGCCCACCTGCAAGAACTGCCAGCACTCTAAAGTGACCAATTATAACGCCGACGATTTTTTGGATAGTAAATAATCAATCACCCCCACGGACGAATGAATCCGTGGGGGTGTGTTTTATGGGTTTAGCCGCCGGGGGCGGGTTCAAATGTGGCTTCGATTACTTTTCCGTTTTCGCCAAATTCTACACGGAAGAAGTAAGGACCATATTCGCTTGAATACTCAGTGTGCCAAAAGACCACATCGTCACGGAGCAGGATCTCCCTAAATTCAGCATCGGTATAGGAATGACCGCTTGGGCATCCGTCCCACCGGCAGTAATGATTTTCTTCGGTATCGTAAGCTATTTCCGGTAAACCGACCTTTTCGATCGCTTCTTCCTTGGAGCAGCCATCGCCGTCCCGAAGGGCAAACCAGTAGTAACTGCGATAGATGGGACCGTGTAACGGCAGCGTAATAATATCCATTGTCACTTCACTGCAGCCGGAGAAGAGTAATATTATCGCAACCAGCGCAAGGGTAAGCACTAAAAATCGTTTGATCTTCATTTATTCTTTCTCCTTATGTGGTTTGGAATATTATACCACGGAGGAAAGCGCTGGTCAATGACTATATTAGGATGGGCTGGAGCTGTCTGCCCTCGGCGGCGAGGGTTAGGGCTTCGGGGATTTTCTCGAATTTGGCTACCATACTGGTGGGTTTTTGCAGTGGGTCGTCCTGCCCAAAGGGGACGAAATAGTAGTTTTTCCGGGCGAGAAGCTTGCCGATATTTTCTGCCGCCCCACAGAGCGCATCGTTTGTCGATACGGCAACCAGTACCGGGCGGCCGTTTCGCAGGTGGCTTTTTGCCGCCATGGTTACCGGGGTGTCGGCGATGCCGTGAGAGAGTTTTGCCAGAGTATTTCCGGTGCAGGGAGCGATAATGAGTACATCCAATAGTTTTTTTGGACCGATTGGCTCAGCGGCCTCGATGGTTAGAATGGGCTTTCTGCCACATATGGTTTCTGCCCGGGCAAGGTGTTCCTTGGCAAGACCAAAGCGGCTGTCGGTGGTAGCGGCAGTTTGAGAGAAGATGGGGATAACGGTGTGGCTTTTTGCTAAGTTTTCCATAACGGGAAAAACCGAAGCGAAGGTGCAAAAAGAGCCGCAAAGGGCAAAACCGACGGTCATAAGGGTTCCTCCTTTTGGATAAGTCGGCGGGCGGTATCGGCAATGAGCTGTCCGGAACTTTCCGGGGCGTGGATAGCAGGAAGACCTCGCGCCCACAGCACATCCTTTCCTCCAATGCCCATCACGGAGGACAGCTCCATTTTGAAGATACCGTCAGGACAGTCGGGCAGTACGGGGGCGGGCGCGGTGTTGATAACGGCGCGGAAGCCCTTCGGGTTTGGGGTGTCCTGGGTGGTGTAACCCAAAGCATTTAGCATCGCCCGGTCGGTTTCCTTTCGGGCGTATACGGTGACGCGGGCATCGTTTGCCCGGAGCAAACGGGCAAGACATTTGCCAATCCGCCCCCAACCAAGAACCAGCACAGGACAGCCTTTCAGGGTACAGGGGAGACAGTCGGAAAGGAGCTTTAGGGCGCACCGGGCGGTGATGTCTGCATTTTCCGAGACATAAAAGGCATCCTGCAGAAGGTCCATAGTCCGATAACCGGAAAGCGCCGGGTGCCGCAAGTTTCCGCCTATCACGGTCACATCCCGTGGGAGCACGGACAGAACGGTTTCCAAGTCTCCACCGCCCCGAATAGCGCCATCGTCTGCAAAAGAGGGAACGGGAAGAAGCAAATGTGTGATTTGTTCTCCCGGAGCGGGGAGGACAGGGAGGTTCTTTATGGCGTAGTCCAACGCCTGATTCCGCGCCGGACAGTAAATGGCAAAATCCTTCATACAATCACCCTTTCAACCCAAATTATGTAATTGCCTGCCCGGTGGTGCTTGATTTTTTTCACAGATACGATATAATAAATGATAAGAGGTGATTTCTATGCAGAGACTTGGCTTTATCCACGATATGATGGATGTAAAGGTACTTATTTTATATGTAATGGCCCGGGCAAACTATCCGATGAACTGTCAGGAGATTTATGAGGTCTGTTATCAGGATGAGTGCCTGAGTTATTTCGATGTTTGCACAGCGCTGCCGGAAATGGTAGCCTCCGGTCATTTGACGGAGAAAGATGATAAATATGAGATTTCCGAAAAGGGTCGTCAGGACGGCGCGCTGACTGAGGACTCCATTGCTTTTACCGTCAGGCAGTCAGCGGAAAACGCCATTATCCGTTTTAACTGCCGGCTTCGCCGCAGCAGCTATGTGAAAACCCGGATACTTCCCCGGGAGGATGGCTGCGCCACGGTGATGATGACGCTGGATGACGAAACCGGCAATCTAATGAATCTGGAACTGATGGCGCCTAACCGCCGGCAGGCAATCCGCCTCAGCAGACTGTTTGAGCAGAAGGCGGAACAGGTTTACAATATGGTGATTGCAGAACTTCTGTCCGCAGAAGAGCAGGAAGATGCCTGAAATAATAACGCCAACCGTCAAAAAATTTCTGACGGTTGGCGGATTTTTTGTTGCTGGCCCCCTTGTCGTTTTTTAAAAATCGCGGTATAGTGATAGTACACCGGATGACCGGTGAATACGAAAGGAGCTGCCGCTTATGAAATTTCAGTTCAGTGAAAAGAAAGTAAAACTTCCCAAGAATGTGCACGCATACGCAGAGAAGAAGGTAATGAAACTGGCACGGTTTTTTGAGGAGGATGCGGAAGCACTTATCGTATTTTCTGTTGAGAAGAACCGCAATAATGTGGAACTCACCGTTCACGGTGCAGGTACATGGTTTCGTGCCCGAGAGAGCACATCCGATATGTTCGCCACCATTGACGCCGCTGTTGGTACCATCGAAGGTCAGATTCGCAAGAACAAAACCCGCCTGGCTCGCCGTCTCCGTCAGGATGCCTTCACCCGCACAGCAGAAGAAACCTCCTTCGTCCCTGATGAAAGGGAAGATGAACTGCGTATCGTTCGTATCAAGCAATTCTACTTTAAGCCTATGACCCGGGAGGAAGCAGTCCTCCAGATGAACCTGCTCGAGCACAATTTCTTTGCATTCCGCGATATAGACAATGGGGAATCCTTTGCAGTTGTATACCGTAGACACGACGGCGACTACGGTCTGATCGATGATATCGGATAGCGAGAAATCCAGCTTTTTGGGGCCTCGAAAGAGGCCTCAAAAATTTTTTAGATTTTTGTAAAAAAATGCTTGACAAACAGATAATTCGATGTTATCATATGCAAGCTGTCTGATGAACGGAGCGCAAGCGACGGGAGGGCGGCAGGATGTACCTTGTAAATTGAATAACGCAAAGACGAACAAGAACACCTTGAACAACAAATAAATGGATTGTTTAAGCGTAAGCGAAAGAAACAGCCAACGAAATTCTTGAGTAATAAATTGCTAAGAGCAAATTATTCAAAAAACTGATTTGAGACTCGAAAGAGTTTTAGATACCATTTTTTGAGAGTTTGATCCTGGCTC
>JAZQUL010000070.1:0-10281 GCA_045631285.1 Faecousia sp.
AGCAGCACATTCAGAAAAGTCACCTTTGCGGCAGCGCCGATGTTTTCCTCGTTGAAAACAAGACCCATGCTGTCAGCTAAAGTGCGTACAAAAAGCATCATACAGCAGGATACCGCAAAAGCCACCGTCAGAAAAAACACCACATAATTATTGATGGCTTTCAGCATACTGCGAAAACGCCGCTTTTTCATTTGATCACCGCCTCGTAGCCCAGACCGTGAACGGTCTTAATCTCAAAGTCTTCGCAATCAGACAGTTTGGCGCGAAGTTTGGTCATATACACATCCACCGCGCGGGGCGCGGTTTCCGTGTCTGCATCCCAGAATTCATCCATGAGCTGCTGGCGGGTGAAAGTTTTCTTGGGGTAGGAAAGGAGCTTATAAAGGATGTTAAACTCCCGGTTAGTCAGGCTGATTTCCACATCGCCCAGCATAGCGATATGCTCGTCTGCGTCCATGGTGAAGCTGCCCACTTCCAGCTTTCGTGAGGTGGCGATTTTTGCCCGGCGCAGCAAAGCGCCGATCCGCAGGAAAAGCTCATCCAGGTCAATGGGTTTAACCATATAATCATCCACACCGATGCGGAAGCCTCGCTGCTTGGAGGCGAAGTCATCTCTTGCGGTCATAAACAGGATGGGGATATTCTCGTTCAGGCTACGGACGGTCTTGGCAAATTCAAAGCCGTCGATGCCGGGCATCATTATGTCCGACACGATCAGGTCAAACACGCGGGCATACATCGCGTCATAGGCATCGTTTGCATCCAGGCAGCCGGTGGCCTGATAGCCGCTGGCATTTAAAAACGCACAGACCGTGCGGTTAAGATCCTTATCATCTTCCACGACCAAAATCTGAAACATATGGCTTTCCTCCGCATTTTATGATTTTCTATTATACATCATAGCAGGCAAATGTTAAAGTTTTGTTTGCGTTTTGTCCCGGTCATAAAAAAACGGAGCGAAAGCTCCGTTTTTTATTTCTCCAGCAGTTTTTCGCTGAGCTTCAGAATCTCAGGTGCGTATTTTTTCTTGCGGGCGCTGAGCATCTTCTTGTAGATGGGGTAAGTGCTCAGTGCCATACCCATACCCGCAACGCCGATGACAATGCCGGGGACCATGGCGCTTGCAAGGCCGATGATCGCGCCGATCTCGGTCATGACAAGGCTCATACCTGTGCCCATAACAACGGCACTAACGCTGCCGTAGGTGTAGGCAAACACATTGGCGGGGCGCTTGACCTTTGCATCCAGTTCTTTCAGCGCATCCAGCTCGGTATGCTGCTTTTCGGTGTACTGGGTGCGGATCTTCTGCACCAGAAATTCCTGATCGTTACTACTCATATTTATTACCTCTTTCCTGTTTTATAAATTCATTTATCTGCGGTCAATTTCGATGCGCTTTTTGGCATCCTCCACGGTTTCGCCTTCCTTTGCTATGAAGGTGTTTACGAAGGCATCCTCTACCTTTTGGTAGGCGCCCACAACACCGTCTTCGATCTTTTTGTAACCTTCGGTCACACCGCCTGCAATCTTCTCCATATGATCTGCAAACTTTGCCATAACAATAATCTCCTTTGCTTTGTTTTGATGGCATCATTCTACCGGTAGATTTATTCCAAAACATTCAAGTTTTGTTTCTGAAATATTAATTTGCAAAAAAAATTCAGCCCGCGCGGCTTAGGAAACCACACAGGCTGTTTGATTGCTGCATTTAGATCTTCGAGTCCTTGTCTGAATACCGATACCAAATAAAAACGCCACCCTTTCGGGTGGGAGTTGAATGGGGGAGGAGACTGGACGGACTCGTTTAATCAATGTAGCCACCAGTGTTTGCACTGGTGGCAGCAATATGCCACTGGCATATTGCATTTTAGATGTTCGAGTCCTAAGAAATTTCCTAAACTCAAACAACGAAAAAACCTTGTTCTGCTCAGTAGATGTGGCACGCCAGGAGGGACTCGAACCCCCGACCTACTGCTTAGAAGGCAGTTGCTCTATCCTGCTGAGCTACTGGCGCATCTATGGAGCGGGTGACGGGAATCGGACCCGCGTATCCAGCTTGGAAGGCTGGTGTTCTACCATTGAACTACACCCGCAAATCCTATTCAGCCATAGAATTTTAGCATAAGAAACCCAGTATGTCAAGGCTTTCTTTGCAGAATGTCTGGGATTTTTTCATAAATCACATCTGCAACCGCCCCGTCACTGCAGGGACAGACATTGGGGAACCTGTCGGCAATTACACCGTCAGCAGGGCAAAAGGCATAATCCGCGCCCTGCAGCATAACGAGGTCGTTCTCCGCATCGCCTACGCACACAAGAATTTTCTTCCCTAATTTTTCTTGCAACTCCCGGGCTGCCCGAATTTTGGAAACGCCCTTGGGCTGCACGTCCAAAATCTTCGGCGCGGCGAGGAAAGTGTCTACTTTATCTCCGTAGCGCGCCAGAATGGCCTGCTCAATACGGTGAAAGTAGTCAAATTCTTCTTCCGTTCCCAGATAAAAGCCCGCCACTGTATCGGTAGAGGTTTCCCCAAAGATGGCGAATTTCAAAAAGGGGCCTAAATCCTGCCCGTGTTCTGCCACCTTAAAATCCCAACCCATTGTGTTGTAATAAGGTACGGCGCCGGGATGGTGATGGATAAAATAGTGTGTATCTACTGCCTGCACCTCCAAGGTCACATCCGGAAAGGTTTCTTTGACCCAGTCCAGCGTCTCCCATACGGGCAGGTCGATTTCGTGGCAGTTTACAAGTTGTCCGTCTTCCCAGGCGGCACTGCCGTTGTAAAGCAGCAGGGGGGCGTTTACTGGCACCTTGCCGAGATGGGCCTTGAAAGTGTTAACGCTTCTTCCGGTATTGACTGTAAATGTGCCGCCGTTTTCCATAAAATAATGGATGGCTTCTATATTTCGGGTGGGGATTTTTCCGTCTATGCCTGTGAGGGTGCGGTCAAAATCCACCGTTAAGAGTACGTCAGAGAACAAATCCGTAGTCCTTTCTTACAGTTCCAAAGAGAACCGCTTTTCTAAAATATCCAAAACGCCCTGAAAATATTCAGGAAGTTCTGCCTTTACGATTACCGGGCGCGCATCCCGGGGGTGACGGAAGCAGAGGATACCCGCGTGAAGCACCTGACTATCCTGCCCTAATTCCGGCTTTTTTCGTCCGTAAACGCTGTCGCCCACGATGGGGTGACCGATGGACGCCATATGGACGCGGATTTGGTGGGTACGGCCGGTCTCTAAATGGCAGCGGATGTGGGTATAACCGCGATACCGCTTTACTACCTCCCAATGGGTGACGGCGTTTCTGCCATCCCGGGCAGCAATGCACATTTTCTTTCGGTCAGTGGGGTGGCGGCTGATGGGGGCATCCACAGTACCGCTGTCTTCCTTCATATTGCCGCAGACTACCGCTTCGTAGGTCCGCGCCATCGTATGGTCTTTCAGTTGGGAAGCCAAAATCACGTGGGCAAAATCGTTTTTTGCCACAGCCAAAAGGCCGGAGGTGTCCTTGTCGATGCGGTGGACGATGCCGGGGCGCAGCTCGCCATTGATGCCGGAAAGCTGGTCACCAAGGGCGAACATCAAACCATTTACCAAGGTGTCATCCTGATGACCTGCCGCCGGGTGGACAACCAAGCCCTTGGGCTTATTGATAACCAGCAAATCCTCGTCCTCATAGACAATATCCAGCGTCATTTCCCGGGGGGCAATGTCCATTTCTTTCGGTTCGGGAATGGTGACGGAAATTTCTTGCCCGGCAGTTAAACGGTCGTTTTTCTTGCCCGGCTTACCGCCCAGCAGCACGCAGCCTTCTTCAATCAGCTTTTGGGCGCCGCTGCGGCTTAAATTCTCCACACTGCGGGCCAGAAAGGCATCCAGCCGCTCTCCGTCCAAATCTGCAAGATAAATCATTTGTTATCCTTCCAAAAAGCCTTGTTGAAAAATACAAGATGGATTAGCAGGGCAATACAACCGCAGGTAATAAAGCAGTCAGCTACGTTGAAAATGGGGAAGTCCATAAAATCCAGTCGTATCATATCCACCACATAACCAAGACGCAGCCGGTCAATCATATTGCCAAGACCACCGCCAAAGATAGCAACGACACACCAACGTTCAAAGGTGGTAAGTCCCAGTTTCTTGGTCACAAATTCCCAAATAAGACCTGCGGTAAACAGGGCAAAAATCAGCGCAAACAGCCAAATCATACCCTCCATCATAGACCAGGCGCCGCCGGTGTTTTTGGTGTATGTCAGGCTGAAAAGACCGGGGATGGCATCCATATGACCGAAAAGGGGGATGTTCTTCACGGTCAAAAACTTCGTCCACTGGTCAAGTCCCACAATGGCGCCTGTAAATAAAGCCATAAAAAGGTACTGCATACCGTTTCCTCCAAAGTATGTTTATCTTTATCATTCTACCATCCCAACCCCCGGATGTCAAATTTATTCCGTAAAAAGAGGAGGCTATGCGCCTCCTCTTTTTTTTATAAATCCAATTTTAGATCGTTCTCTTTAATCCAGCCCCATTTGCGAAGATGGGGAAAAGGCACCGCAGACATAGTGCAATAACGGTATTCTTGCGAACGATAGCTGCTGTTAAAGATTTTCCTTCTCCTTGACAAAACCAATAAACTTGGACACAGACCAAATGCGCTCTTGCCGATCTTCGGGATAGCTCTTGATATAAGGCTTAGGAACAACAAGGATGACATTTTCTGCCTGCATCTCATCCATTTGTGTTGGTGAAATGCCCTGTTGAAGCGTACACAGATATTTAGGCATATCTCTCAAACGATCTGCTTCGTTGAGAATCTGACGCCAGCGGTCTTTACAGGTTGTCTTTGCAGCTAAGGAAATCAGCTTCTCTGTAGGAAATGCGGCATTATGATATGCTGTCTGTGAGGGAAAAAGGAAATCTGGCTTTTTATTTCCCTCTGTCACAGCCTGTGGAGTATACATAATGCCGTTCCCATCAAAAATGGCAGACAAATGGTGTTCAAGACTCTTCCCGGCTCTGCTCTTGCGGCGATTTAGTACCATATTAGCCATTGTGATAAACTCATCCACTGTGGCGAAACCGCGAGAAATTTTATCACCATAGCGTGCGTGTTCTATTGCTCGGAATAGGGCAAATTCAGTATTTGTCCAATCGATGATTTTGCGGTCAGGATTTGTGCGAATATACTCAAGGTGTCTATAGACTCTATTTTGGATGTCTCTTGCTGCGGCGGACATAACATCAGATAGCGGAAAATCTACCGTCAATGTGTGAATAAATTCCTGAATAGCGATGTGTTCTTGCGTTTCGGGTAGCACATTTCCTGTGTCGATAAGACGATTGGTTTCCGTTGGGCTGATACCAAAGGCGCTCAGGAATTGCTCAATGTCTTCTTCGGTTTCAAGAAAAAACGCACTATACTGGTCTACATCCTGCCGAGTCAGCACAAATAGAGCGCCGGTTTGCTCAGGATTCAGAAAGGGGAAACTGCGACCAAATTTTGTAATACGAAGCTCGTTCTTACTGCTGTAGTATGTAAAACTGCTTTCTGTGCGAATGTCATTTTGCCACTGGATTTCAACTGTTCGCTTCAGTATATTTTCACTTTCAAGTTCCTGTGCAAATATCATTTCCTTGGCTGCTTTAGAGATCAGGATGCCGCTTTGATGTCCACCGGTTGCGCCGGAATCATTTGCAGACAGAAACTTGCAGTATGCTTGTTGGCTGTTCAAAACGGATTGTATAGCTTGATTAGCGTGTTCTTCTGTCATTTAGACTACCATCCCTTCAACCTCGGATAAGACCGTTGCATCATCTAATTCTTCTAATTTTGCAACAACGAGTTTCGCAATTTCGGCCATAAGAGGGACGACAACAGAGTTGCCAAACTGTTTATATGCTTGTGTGTCAGATACGGGAATTTTGAAACTGTCAGGGAATCCCTGCAGCCTCGCACACTCTCTGGGGGTCAATCTCCGGGGGTTTTTTCCTTCCTGTGCAATCAGAATTTCTGAGCCGTCTTTGTAATAGCGGGCGCTGATTGTTCTGCTGATTCCGTCAAGAGGCGCAATACCGTAACCAAAACCATTTCCTGCGGCCTTGTGTTTGGCGGCATAGTTTTGCAGATAAACCCACAACTTATCAGAAAGTGTATATTTGTCGCTGACGTCGGTTTCAAGAATATCTTTCATAACCGGTTGTCGCTTGCTTGGTTCCAATGCAAACTCGAAATTAATGTTCTCACCATAGCGTTCCATATCAAAACCGATTATAACGATGCGCTCACGATGCTGCGGCACATAGTCTTTCCCGTCCAGAATCTGAAAAAACACTTTATAATTTAGTTCAGCAAGAGATTCTAAGATAACTTTGAATGTGCGACCGCGATCATGACTGCACAGGTTTTTGACGTTTTCAAGCATAAAGGCCTTGGGGCGCTTTGCTTTCAAAATTCTACAAACATCAAAGAAGAGTGTTCCTTGTGTTTTGTCTTCAAAGCCTGTAGCACGCCCTAAGCTTTGTTTTTTGGATACACCCGCAATGGAAAAAGGTTGACAGGGAAAACCGGCCACAAGAATATCATGGTCGGGAATGTCTTCTGCTACAACTTTAGTAATATCATCGTCAGGCTGAATACCGAAGTTGGCATAATAGGTTTGCTGACTGTATTTGTTCCATTCATTGGCGTATACGCAGCGGGCTCCAGCGGAAGCGTATGCGATATGCATCCCTCCAATACCGGCAAAAAGATCGATAAAACTGTATTGTGCTTCTTTGCATACTGGGGCGTCTTTTGCTTTGCCCAACATCTGTTTGATGGCGCTTGAAATACAAACCTGCATAGATTGGTTTTTGTCGGCGGAGTATTCGGTTAAAGCTTTATAGACCTCGCTCTCGACTCTTATGTGAATTTGCTTGGTCATTTCAATCCCCTCCAGGAAAACTATAATACCATCATTGTCCCATTGTAACACAAATGGATAGGGATTTCAACCTAATTTAACGCTTATGACATTGTTTGGTGTTGCGCACCTAATACGAAGATAAACGCGGCATCTACTATAGGTGCCGCGTTTGCTTATTACATACAAGATTAAATTAACATTTTTTCTAAAGTGGTTATACAAGGGGGGTGGAATGATGTGTCTACAAGTCCAATTTCAGGTCATTCTCTTTAATCCAGCCCCATTTGCGAAGGGGGAGGGAGATAAGCCAGGTGAGGACGGCGGGGAGTACAAAGCAAATCAGCAGGAGACCTGCCCAGTCCATAGCCGTGACGGTTTTGTTTGCCCAGCCGGTGATGACACCGATCTGTCCCACAAAGCCGCAGGTGCCCATACCGGAGGAAACCGGCGCGCCGTTCATTTCTAATTTAAAGAGGCAGGTCGCCAAAGGCCCGGTGATGGCGGAGGCCAAGATGGGCGGAATCCAAATTTTGGGGTTTTTTACGATATTGGGCATTTGGAGCATACTTGTGCCGATACCTTGGGCCACCAAACCGCCCCAGCGGTTTTCCCGGAAGCTCATAACCGCAAAGCCGACCATTTGGGCGCAGCAGCCTGCGACGGCCGCGCCGCCAGCAAGACCGGTGAGCAAAAATGCGTGACAGATAGCAGCAGAGGAAATGGGCAGCGTCAGGGCAATACCTACCGAGACAGACACGATAATGCCCATAAGGAAGGGCTGCAGCACCGTTGCCTGCTTAATAAAGCTGCCCACAGCCAGCGCGGCATCACCGATTGGCTTTGCAATCAGCGCCGCAAGACCCACGCCCACGAGTATTGTGACGATGGGGGTCACCAAAATGTCGATTTTTGTCTCTTTGGAGACGGCTTTGCCGCATTCTGCCGCAACGATGGCAATGAGCAGAACTGCCAGCGGGCCACCTGCGCCACCGAGGGAGTTGGCGGCATAACCGACAGTTGCCAGCGAGAAAAGCGCCAATGCCGGGGCTTTCAGGGCATAGCCGATGGCGATTGCCATTGCCGCGCCGGACATAGCCGAGGCGAAGTCGCCCACATCCACAAGGAATTGCAGACCGACTTGCTGTCCTAAGGTTTTTACGATGGTGCCGACCAGCAGGGAGCAAAACAGACCCTGCGCCATTGCGCCGAGGGCATCGATGCCGTAGCGCTTCGGGGAAAAGACAATGTCTTTCCTCTCCAGAAACTCTTTGATTTTTGCCAAAATAATCACTTCTTTCTAAGTATTTGATGACTGCGGGAAGAAGTGATGCGTCTTTCTATGACCCTATGCACCCGAAGCGTTCTTTGCGGCGGATTTTTCTTTGCCACGGAACCACTTGATGCCTTTGGTGCCGAACTGCCGCCTTGGCCTCCAAGATAGCAATTCTTTGCCCAAACTCCGCAATCAGTAACAATGTACTTATTATAAACCCTTAGGAAAAAGATGTCAACCGTCCCTGCAATAACTTTCATCCGCGCGTTTGTAGGGGGCGGGGCCTTCGACGCCCCGTATGCGTATCTGTTTTAATAAAATCGACGCATCGAGCGTCGATTTTATTTCGGGTCGTCGAGGCGCCGACCCCTACAACCACTCGCTTTGGGAATCCCCCGTGGGGGGATTTGCGAAAAGTGGTGTTTTATAGGCAAATGACAATTGACTTTTCGGTTAATTGGCGTTAGAATAAAACTGATATACTATGTACTTACTATATCCTTGCACAAGTACGAGAATTTAAAATACAGGAGGAAATCACATTGAAGGATTGGGCATTCACAACGACTGTCGAAGAGATGGAAGCTGCTACCAATGCGTTGCTGGAAACTGCAAACAAGGTTGGCGCTGACACTTGGCAGAAGCGCGTCAAGGACCAGACACCCCACTGCGGCTTCGGCGAAGCAGGCACCTGCTGCCGTATCTGCTCTATGGGTCCCTGCCGTATCACCCCCAAGAGCCCCAGAGGTATCTGTGGCTGCGATGTGCACGGCATCGTTGCACGTAACTATCTGATCTTCACCGCCGGCGGTGCAGCTACGCACTCCGACCACGGCCGTGAAATTATGCACACCCTGCACCAGACCCGCGAGGGCGGCAACTATCAGGTAAAAGACCCTGAGAAGCTGATTCGCATCGCAAAGGAATGGGGCGTTGAGACCGAGGGCAAGGACATTTACGACCTGGCTCACGAGATGGCTGAAGTCGGCCTGATGGAGTACGGCAAGCCCTTCGGCACCCAGAAGTTTACTGAGCGTGCTCCCGCTCACACCCAGGAGCTGTGGGATGCGGCTGACATTCGTCCCCGCGCAATCGACCGGGAAGTTTCCCAGTCTATGCATATGACCCATATGGGTTGCTCCTCTCTGGCTGAGGCGCTGATCCGTCAGTCTCTCCGCGCAGGTCTTTCCGACGGCTGGGGCGGCTCTATGATGGGTACCGAGTTCTCTGATGTTATGTTCGGCACTCCCCGCCCCATCGACACCGAGGCAAACATCGGTGTTATGGAGAAGGAAAATGTTAACATCGTTGTCCACGGCCACGATCCCTCCCTTTCCGAGATGATCGTTTACTTTGCCAACGATCCCGAGATGATCGCATACGCAAAGAGTATGGGCGCAAAGGGCATCACCGTCTCCGGTGTTTGCTGTACCTCCAACGAAGTTACCATGCGTCACGGTATCCCCATGGCAGGTAACTACCTGAACCAGGAGAACGTTGTTCTCACCGGCGCTTGCGAAGCCATCGTCGTGGACGTGCAGTGTATCTTCCCTGCGCTTGGCCCCCTCTCTAAGTGCTTCCACACCAAGTTTGTCACCACCTCTCCCGTTGCCCGGATTCCTGACTCTGAGTTCATTCAGTTCTCTGCTGAGACTGCTGACGTCAGTGCAAAGGCAATCGTGAAGATGGCAATTGAAAACTTCAAGAACCGTAACCCCGAGCTGGTACATATCCCCAACCAGAAGCAGAAGGCAAGAGTCGGCTACTCCGTCGAAGCCATCAAGAAGGTTCTGGATGGCGTTGCCAACTCCCAGCTCGACGAGTTCGGCACCACCAAGCCTCTGATCGAGTGTGTCCACTCCGGTGTCCTCCGTGGTGCTGTGGCTATGGTTGGCTGTAACAACCCCAAGATCCGTCCCGACACCGCCCACATCGGAAGTCGGATCGTAGCCATGTCGTTCTGTGAGCCAAGGAGTTGTTATCAGGTCTTGTCTTCCTAAGACCGCTTGGCCTCCGACTTCCACTCCTGTGTCCTCCGTGGTGCTGTGGCTATGGTTGGCTGTAACAACCCCAAGATCCGTCCCGACACCGCCCACATCGG
>JAZQUL010000071.1:0-12049 GCA_045631285.1 Faecousia sp.
GCTTGGCCTCCGACTTGGGGTGTGCTTACTTCATCCCATCACTGTGTTCATATGTGGATATGTTAACGAAAATTCTTTCGTTTGTCAAGTATGGAGCATTTCCTCAGCACTCTTAAGCGTTGTTTCTGTAATATTCGCACCGCCAATGATACGGGCAAGCTCTTTTGTTCTGCCAGGTTTGTCAAGCGGTGTGACTGTCGTATAGGTGCGACCGCCCCGCTCTGCCTTTGCGATCAGCAGATGGGTATCGGCCAGCGCCGCAAGCTGCGGCAGATGGGTCACACACAAAACCTGCTTATGTTTTGCCACAGCGCGCAGCTTTTCCGCCACCTTCTGCGCCGCACGTCCGGAAACACCGGTATCTACCTCGTCAAAGATCAGGGTATCCACTCGGTCCTTTTCCGCCTGCACATTTTTCATTGCCAGCATAATTCTTGCCAGCTCGCCGCCGGAAGCCACCTTGCTCATAGGCTTTAGGGCTTCGCCTGCGTTGGCAGACATATAAAAGGCTACGCCATCTGCGCCTGTCGGCGTCAGCTCCAATTTTTCAAATTCGCAGGAAAACTGCACTTTTGGCATATCCAACTGGGCAAGCTCCAAGCAAATTGCCCCAGCCATTGCCTTCGCTTTGTCCCGTCTGTTTTCGGTCAGTCGGTCGGCTGCCGCCCAAGCTTCCGCCTCTGCCTTTTGCAGCTTCTTTTTCAGTTTTTCCAAATGATCGTCGGCAAATTCAATCTCATCCAGCTCTGTCTTCGCCTTTTCCAAATACGCGAGAATATCCTCGCAGGTGGCGCCGTATTTCTTTCGCAGTCTGTGGATAGTATCCAGCCGTTCCTCGATTCTGTCAAGCTCTTGGGGCGAGTAGCTTAGGCTATCTTTGGCGTCCCAAAGCGCTTCCGCCACGTCCTGCACCTGATACATAAGGTCATTCAGCTTTTCCTGCATAGTGGCATAGGCATCCGTATATCGGGTAAGCCGGGCAAGCTCTCTGCCAGCTTCCTGCAAAAGAGCTACCGCGCCATCGGCGTCGTCTGTTCCGTAAAGGGCCTGCACAGCGGACTGCATACCGTCGCTGAGCTTTTCGCTGTTTTGCAGCAGCTTTCGCCGTTCCTCTAAAGCTGTATCCTCACCGACGGACAGCTCTGCCTTTTCAATCTCCGCAATTTGGTAACGGAGCGTTTCCATACGGCGAAGCTTTTCACCCTCGTCCATAGAAATCCTATCAATCTCCCGGCAAAGAGTTGTCACCGCATCGTATTTTTCCCGATAGGCCCCGCGAAGTTCCTCATTTGCGGCAAAATCATCTAAGAACTGCAAGTGGCTTCCTTCATCAAAAAGGGATGCGCTATCGTGCTGACCGTGAATGTCAATGAGCTGGCTTCCCAGCTTCCGTAAAACAGAAACGGACACCAAGCTTCCGTTAACACGGCAGACATTTCTGCCGTCCAAGAAGATTTCACGCTGTATGACAGTCTCCGCCTCGTAAGGCACGCCGTTATCCCCGAACCAGGTCAGTTCGGGTACATCGGAAAACACCGCCTGCACAGAGGCTTTTTCCGTACCGGTGCGGATCATATCCCGATACGCCCGTTCACCAATAATGGCTGAAAGGGCATCGATTACAATGGATTTGCCTGCGCCGGTCTCACCGGTGAGTACATTAAATCCCTTATCGAAGGCAATCTCCGCCCGCTCGATGACAGCAATATTCTCAATATGCAGCACACGCAGCATACGTTTTTTCCTCCGGCTTAGCCAATCAAATTCTTGATCTCACCGCAAAATGCTGCGGCCGCATTGGTATCCCGCATAACAATCATCACCGTATCATCGCCAGAAATAGAACCAACGACGGTGCTCAGACTCATTGCGTCAATCGCAGAGCCTGCCGCAGAAGCAAGGCCCGGCAGCGTACGGATTACGATGATATTCTGGGCGTAGTCATAGCTGATGACACATTCCCGGAAAATTTTATTGAGCCTGGCGGTAAAGGAATTACCGATTTCCCCAGAGGAAGCTGCATAGCGGTAAGTACCAAGATTCGACAGTTCCTTTACAATACGAAGCTCCTTAATGTCCCGGGAAATGGTTGCCTGGGTGCTGTTAAAACCCTCTGCCTGCAAAGCCTCCAGAAGCTGCTCCTGGGTCTCCACATTGCGGGTGGTAATAATCTCCATTATTTTTGCCTGTCTCTTACTTTTCACGGCAATTACCTCAACTGTTTCTAAATTTTTGGTTGATTACATCGTAGAAGCTGCGCTCTTTGAGCCGCACCAGCTTTGTGGCCATCGGGGAACGCTTTACCGTGGTAATATCCCCTGCATTGATTCGAAGCGCTTTGCCGCCGTCTACGGAAAGATACGCGCTGCGGCGGGTATTTTGGGTCAGTTCTACCGAGATTACCCGTTTATCAGATGCCACAATGCTGCGACTGACCATATCGTGGGCGCAGATAGGGGTAACGAGTATATTGGCCGCCTCCGGCTCCACCACCGGGCCGCCGGCAGAGAGATTATAAGCCGTAGAGCCGGTAGGTGTGGCGATAATAATGCCGTCACCGTTACACTCCATCGCCTGAATATCGTCACAGCGGACATTCAGATGCACAATCCGCGCCACAGCGCCCTTGGTCACCACCACATCGTTAAGGCAAATATCGTGGAAGATAATATCCCTGTCCCGATAGACTGTCACATCCAGCATCATACGCTCATCCAGCGTATATTCCCCGGTGGCCAGTTTTCCCAGCATAGAAAGCTCGCTGTTTTCCAGTTCTGCCATAAAGCCCAATGTTCCCATATTCACGCCCAAAATCGGCACACCCTGCCGGGTCGCCGCTTTTGCCATATGGAGGATCGTCCCGTCACCGCCAAAGCAAACCACCATAAATGCGCCGGGAAGCTCCCGCTCCAGCCTGTGGAATCGGATATCCCGGGGCAAATCGGAAGTGCGCTCCAATTCGAAAGGCAGGCAGATTTTTACGTCAAATCCCGCATTTTGCAGAATATCCCGGGCAGTACGAACTGCGCCAAAATTTTTATCCCGGTAGGGATTGGGGGTAAGGATTATTTTTTTCATAGGTTCACCCCTTCAGCGTATTATGGGCGCTATCAACAAGCAGCTCCGTATCCGGCTCGATACCGGTCTTTTCATCTAATGTCAAATGGGCTAAAAATTCGATATTTCCCTCCGGGCCTTTTACCGGGGAGAAGGTCATTCCCAAAATGGTAAAGCCGATCTCTTTCGTCAGGGCGATGAAATCCTCCAACACTTCCTTGTGGACTGCCGGGTCACGGACAACACCCTTTTTGCCTACCTTCTCCTTCCCCGCTTCAAACTGGGGCTTGATAAGGCAAAGCACCTGACCGGTGGGCTTTAAGAATGTCTTAATGACGGGCAATACAATCCGCAGAGAGATAAAGCTCACATCCACAACAGAAAGATCCAGTGGCTCGCCCAACTCCTCCGGGGTCACATAACGCACATTGGTTCGCTCCATTACCACAACACGGGGATCGGAACGGATTTTCCAGTCCAACTGACCGTAACCAACGTCAATGGCAAAGACCTTCTTGGCGCCCTGCTGCAATAAACAGTCCGTAAAGCCACCGGTGGATGCGCCGGAATCGCTGCAAACATATCCGGTAGGATCGACACCGAAATCCCGGAGTGCCTTTTCCAGCTTCAAGCCGCCGCGGCTCACATAGGGGCAGGCAGCGCCGCGAACTTCCAACTGCACCGGCTCTTCAAAGGACATACCGGGCTTATCTGCCTTCTGTCCGTTCACATAGACAAGACCGCTCATAATGATGGCCTGGGCCTTAGCGCGGGAGTCTGCATGCCCCTGCTCCGTCAGCAAAACATCCAATCTTTTTTTAACCTTCAAGGCTGCACACCTCCTGCACAAAATTTGCAATACTTTCCCCGTCCAGACCGCAATGACGATATAAGGTCTGCAAGTCTCCGTGGGGCACATATTGCTCGCCAAGATTTTTCTCATATACACGGCATCCGGGAAGGGCTTGCGCCAGAGCGTCACCCACGCCGCAAGATGCCATGGTTTCTTCCAAAATACACACCGGCACATCCGTGGAAATATAGGGCCGAATTTCCTCCACCGGCAAAGGTGCGAGGGATAAAAGCCGCAAAACCGTAACGGAAATGCCCTTTTTCTGCAGCATATCCCGTGCCTGTAACACATTATCGGTCAGCACACCGTAGGTAATGAGAACAGCATCTTCACCTTCCCCGTGGACGCAGACCGGGCCTTTCTCCCAAGCAGAATCCGTAAACCTGCGGTCACCGCCTCTGGGGTAGCGGATTGCCACCGGGCCATTTTGCTCTTCCACAGCCCAAGTCAGCATTTGGCGCAGCTCCTGCCGAGAAGCAGGACAAAGAATTTGCATACCGGGACAGTGCCGCAGGTACCCTACATCAAAAACACCGTGGTGGGTTTCTCCATCCTCGCCCACAAGACCTGCCCGGTCCACGGCAAAAACAGCGTGAAGCTTTTGCAGACCAATATCCTGCAGCAGCATATCATAGCTTCTTTGCAAGAAGGTGGAATAGACCGCAAAGACGGGAATCATCCCCTGCTTTGCAAGGCCGCCTGCCATAGAGACTGCGTGTCCCTCCGCAATCCCCACGTCAAAAAGCCGCTCGGGATACTTTGCTTTGAAGTCCAAAAGGCCGGTACCGCCGGGCATTGCGGCCGTAATGGCGCAAACCCGGTCATTTTTCTCCGCCAGCTCCACCATCGTTTCTCCAAAGGCCTCAGAAAAAGTGGGTGCAGATTTTTTCAGCGGTTCACCGGTGACCGCATCAAACTTTCCAATGCCGTGGAATAATTTCGGATGCTCCTCCGCAGGGGCGTAACCCCTTCCCTTTTGGGTCACTACGTGAAGCACTACGGGAGAGTGCATTTCCTTCGCCCGGCGAAGAAGGGAAATAAGCTTGGGCAAATCGTGGCCATCCACCGGTCCAAAATAGGCAAAGCCCATATTTTCAAAAATCGTGGTAGGCAGCAGCATCCGGCGTAGGCGTTCTTTCAGGTTATGGGTAAACCGATAAATCCCTTTACCACCGGGAATCCGCAGCATAAAGCGGCGATAACGCTGTTTAAAGCCTAAATAATTATCCCGGGTACGAAGATCCGAAAGATGCTTTGCCAGGCCGCCCACATTCTTATCAATGGACAGCTCATTGTCGTTAAGAATCACAATCAGCGGCTCTTTGCTGTCTGCCGCATCGTTCAGTCCCTCAAAAGCAAGACCGCCGGTGGCCGCGCCATCCCCAATCAGGGCAATCACGTTGTAATCCTGCTTTTGCAGTGTCCTTGCCCGGGCCATACCCAAAGCAATGGATACAGAACTGGAGGCGTGACCGGCTGTAAACGCATCGCTGCCGCTTTCCGTCGGTTTCGGGAATCCGGCAATGCCGCCGTATTGCCGCAGCATGGAAAAATCCGCCTGGCGGCCGGTCAGCAGCTTATGGATATAAGACTGATGACCTACGTCAAACACCAGACGGTCCTTAGCAGTATCAAAAACGGTTTCCAAAGCCACCGTCAGCTCTACAACACCCAAATTGGAAGCAACATGACCACCTGTGCGGGACACATTTTCCACAAGGAACGCCCGCAGCTCAGCGCAAAGGGTCTCCCGCTGGGGATCTGTAAGAACTGCTAGATCCCGATGACAGCGGATGTTCTCCAAAATACTCACAAGTAATACCTACCTATCTTTTTTCTCAAATATGTGGGAAAAGCTCCAGACCACCTTGCCCACAAGATGCACGATGGCTGTGCTGGAGCCGATGGCAAAGCCTTTACCGATGGCCTTGCCGCCAACAGTCAAGCCTGCCACCAAAGCAGACATACCCAAGGTAATCAGCTGGGGTATGGAAAAATCAAAATTTGCAAGGATCTGCGTCACAATGGCAGCAGACGCGCTGCCGGATACAACGCCGCAAATATCACCAATGACATCGCAGCAAATACTGCTGACCTTATCCGCTTTCCGCAGAAGCCGAATTGCCTCCTGGGCGCCGATGACTTTCCGGGCAGCCATAGAATGGAAGGGTTTTTCGTCTGCAGAGGTGACTGCAACACCGATAATATCAAACATAATGCCGATCAGCACAATGATAAGCAGGATTATGAACGCCACCGCCATCGTACTGGATTCCATCAACTGGGAAGAGCAGAAAGAAATCACGGCGGAAATTGCGATGGTCAGCAAAAAGATGGTAATAATCCACTTTGTTCTGGTTTGTTTTCCTTTTTTTCTACTGTCTGACTCGGATTTTGACACGTTTGATCCCTCTTAATCTTTTAATAAATGACGGCAGCAGACAGGATAAATCTTACGGCTTAGGTCGGGTTGTTTTTCACCGTGCAGAACCTGCCGTTGCCGTGCAGGCCGTTTCCGTTTAATCCGCGCGCTCACTTGTTGCCGGAGTGAGTACCCGATTGCCACTGAGTCCGTACTGTAATCCCCTGTCTGCCCAATTACGACAGCCTAGGTGTTTTCCACTGCAGCGCGATTCACCCCTTAGCCTCTTTTGCAAGGATGGTTTCCAAAGGCAATTCCGGAATCGGCTCTGGCCATCAGCCCTATTCCGGCGGCTCCTTTTTCCCCGCATACTCACTCAAGGCAGGCTACACTGCACACAGCACACGATTCTGTGCACCGCCTTGCAGGTTCATACCAGGCTCGTACGCGATCGGCGTTTCAGCAAAAGCTGAAGCTTTACCGTCGTCGCACAACACCAGGTCTCCACGGTAACCGGGTCGTATACGCCATGCCATTGGCGTGCGCCCGGGAACCTTAACCCCCAGCATCCACCCTAAACTGGGCGTAAAAAGCAGACACAAGGGACTTCATCGATATGCCCTTCATAGGATTTTTAGGCCCTACCTGGGAGGTGATCGGTCTGACTAGGATACTGCACCGTCAAAGTGTATATTATCACAGTATTTATGAATATTCAAGTATATTTTCGCCATTTTTCCGTATATACAGAAAAATGCCCGGGATTTTCCCGGGCATCGGAGGCCGTCAAAAAACCACGTCATTCCGAGGCTTGCCCGCAAGCCGTGGGAATCCGTTCCTTAAATTGTTGGGTTTTATGGGAATTTCGGTTAAAAACGATGTTTTTTCGTTACGGATTGCCACGTCGCCTTTGGCTCCTCGCAATGACGCGCATCTTCTATTACTTATGCAGGAAATGATCCTCCACGATGTCGCTGTGGGTGATGACGATGGGAACATCCTTGAGTTCCTCTCGGGTGAAAAAGCGCAGGTCCCGGGATTCCTCGCTGATACGAAGCTCCTGTCCCTCGGGCAGCTCCAAGCGGAATACCACGATCACCATCCGCCAAATACTGCCGTCGCAGTAGGCGGCAATTCGTCCCGGCTCCCCGTAGACACCCAACTTTTGAAAAGCTTCTTTATCTACACGGATACCCAATTCCTCGTAAGTTTCCCGAACGATGGCCTGGAGCGGCGTTTCGTAATTTTTCACACCGCCGCCCACTAAGCCCCACAAATCGCAGTCCCGCCGCTTTTCAAGCAGCAGCTTATCGCCGCAGGTAATGATAGCATTGGCGCCTAAATGGGCGCCTTGGGTGGTTTTGGGCGCATTGGAATCGCCCCGATAAAACTTTACGACAGACATTCCCCCGCCTCCTTTCCACTCATTATACATCCTCGTTTGCGATTTTGGAAGAATAAAATCTACTCCCCTTGGCTCTCCCTTTGGGAGAGCTGTCAGCGCAGCTGACTGAGAGGGTCTTGCAGCCGTTTTTGAATTATAAGATCAATTTGTTCGCATACACTACGAAATTCCCTGTCGATATCTCGGTTGGAGAAACGCAAAACCTCTAATCCAAGCGCTGTCAGAAAAGCGGAACGTTCAGAATCATAGGCCATCCCCTGCGGTTCATAATGCTGAGAGCCATCCAATTCAATCACCAACTTCGCAGAAGCACAATAAAAGTCTACGATAAATCTTCCGATGATCCGCTGCTTGTAAATCTTCACCGGGTATTTGCGGAGAAAAAGATACCAGAGCTTACGCTCATGGGGTGTCATCTCCCTGCGAAGCCGTCGGGCATTTTCCAATTTACTGTTGTCTTTTGGTATGGTCATATTTGCCCTCTCCGTCCTCGCTACGCTCGGCCACCTCTCCCAAAGGGAGAGGCAAGTTCGCCGTATTTCTCTTTTCCTTATTATACATCCTCTTTTCCGATTTTTCCAGCATCAAATTCCGGTGGAACAGGCTTCGTAACACCTGTCCGCCTTGCTTTATCCAAGCCGCCTGCCATATGACTCTCAGGACTGTCCGTAAACTTCGCCCGGCGGATCACCGTCTCTCCGTACTTATCCCGGAGAGCATCCACCGTTTCATCCAGCGCAAGCCGTTTTTCGTACTTTTGGGGTGTCTCCCCGGAGAAAAGGTCGTACTGCTGATAGGCCTCAGCAGAAAGACCTGTGACCTGCACCCCAAGCTGCCGCAGCGGTGTAACCCCATCCCAGCCTTCGTCAAACAGCCGGCAGGCCGCCAAAAATATTTCCCGGGTGATATTGGTGGCGCCGGGAAGCTGACATTGGTGGGAATAATGGTTAAAATCTGCCGTGCGGAAATGGACAGATACACAGCTTCCCCACTGCTCGTCCTTTCGCATCCGGGAGGCTACCGTCTCGCAAAGACTCAATAGCACCTGCCGCCCGGTCTCCCGGTCTATCACATCCTGTGACGTTGTGACCGAGTTGCCATAGCCTTTATTCAGCGGTGCTACAGGGTTGACTGCATCGGTATTTCGTCCGTTGGCAAAGTGCCACAGGGTCTCCCCCGGTTTTCCGAAACGACTTCGTAAAAACTTTACATCCGACCTGGCAAGGTCACCGATGGTAAGAATTCCCAGCCGCTTTAATTTCCGCTCCGTAGCCGCGCCCACCAGAAACAGATCCCGCACCGGCAGCGGCCACATTTTTTCCGCCATCTCCTCCGGAAACAGAGTGTGGACTTTATTAGGCTTTTCAAAATCCCCTGCCACTTTTGACAGCAGCTTATTTGTGGAAATTCCGATATTGACCGTGAAGCCCAATTCATTATAAATGGTCTCCCGCATTTTTTCCGCCGCCAGCCGGGGCGCGCCAAAAAGCCGCTCCGTGCCGGTCATATCCACCCACGCCTCGTCAATGGAGTACTGCTCCACCTTGGGACTAAACCTGCGAAGCACCTCTACAAAGTGCCGGGAAGCCTCCACATAAAGGCTGTAATCCGGCGGCACAATTACTAAGTCCGGGCATTTTTGCAATGCCTGATAAACCGGCTCTCCGGTCTTGATCCCCAGTTTTTTCGCCGGCTGGCTTCGGGCAAGGACGATTCCGTGCCGGGATTCCCGCTCCCCGCCAACCACCGCCGGAATTTCCCGCAAATCCGTCTCCTCCCCCAGTACCCGCAGACGGTAGACTGCCGACCAGGACAAAAACGCGCTGTTGGCATCCACGTGAAAAATAACCGGTCTCATCCGTACACCATCCTCATAAACTGCCAGCTATGGCTTCGTATCGTATATTTCAGCTCAAAGAGCCAATTGCGCTCCTCTACCTGCGCCCGGCAAAGAAACACCTTGGCTTCAATCCCGGCATAACATATTTCCCGGCAATTCACAACCTCCGCAATATCCACCCGCAGAAGCTGATGGCTCTCATCCTCCATCCGCAGGCGAAGGGGGCGAATATCTCCATTGGCGCTGCACATTGCGATTACATCTATGGGTCTCTGCATCGTTTTCATCCGCTCCCCTCCTTTTAAAGCAATTATAGTACATTTGTTCGCAATTATCAAGAGGAAATTTTCGGTTGCGGAGAAACAGAAAATTTGGTATAATAGCAGATGAGGTGAACAACTGTGTTAAAATACAAATGCCTTGTACTGGACCACGACGATACCGTGGTACAAAGTGAAACAACCGTAAATTACCCTTGTTTTTGCCGTTTTCTGGAGCAGTACCGCCCCGGTATGACTATTTCCCTTGAAGACTATATCAGCGATTGCTGTCAAATGACGTTTATTGGAATGTGCAAGACCCGCTTTTCTCTTACAGAGGAAGAACTTAATCAGGAATACCTATTTTGGAAGGCATATATAAAAGACCACAGTCCCGATGCTTTCCCCGGTATCCGGGAGCTGCTCCACGCCTACCGGGAGGCCGGCGGAATTATCTGCGTTTCCTCTATGTCCTCTGAGGACAACATCCGCCGGGATTATCTGAAACATTTCGGTTTGGAAGCCGATGTTGTTTTCGGCTGGGATTTACCGGAGGAAAAGCGCAAGCCCAACCCCTATGCTTTGGAGGAAATCAAGGGGCGGTACGGTTTCTCCCCTGAAGAAATCTTAGTGGTAGACGATATGAAATTCGCTGTGGAAATGGCGCGCAGTGCCGGAACACCCATCGCCTTTGCCGGCTGGGGTCGAAAAGCATTCCCCAATATCTGTCAGGAAATGGAAAAACTCTGCGATTTCAGCTTTTATTCCACAGAAGAATTCAAAAACTTCCTGTTTGCGTAGCTTGACAGTCGTGGTATAATACTTTCCGTCAGGAGGTGAGACCTTTGGAAAAGCAAAGCGTTAAAATTATGGCAACAAACCGGGAAGCCCGGCACGAATATTTTGTAGAAGAAGAATTTGAGGCCGGTATCGAGCTGAGCGGCACAGAGGTCAAATCCATCCGTCAGGGTACCCTGAATTTGAAGGACGCTTGGTGCGGCATTAAGGACGGCCAGCTTCTTCTCAACCAAATGCACATTTCCCCTTACGACCACGGAAACCGTTTTAATCCCGACCCCCGCCGTGTCCGCAGACTGCTGATGCACAAGCGGGAAATTATGCGGCTGTACGGCAAGGTTAAGCAGGACGGTTATTCTATCATCCCGCTGTCTGTTTATCTAAAGGGCAGCCTCGTGAAGGTGAAGATTGGTCTGTGTAAGGGCAAAAAGCTGTACGATAAGCGGCAGAGCGCCGCTGAAAAGGACGCAAAGCGTCAGATAGAAAGAGCAATGAAAGAGAGGTACTAATATGAATCCTACATTTAAGATCACTATGGAAAACGGCGGCGTCATCGAGGGCGAGCTGTATCCCGAGATTGCACCCCAGAGCGTGTATAACTTTATTGATCTGGCGAATCATAATTACTATGACGGCCTGATCTTCCACCGTGTCATCCCCGGCTTTATGATCCAGGGCGGCTGCCCCGACGGCACCGGTATGGGCGGCCCCGGCTACTGCATCAAGGGTGAGTTCTTCTTCAACGGTGTGAAGAACGACCTGCGCCACAAGAGAGGCGTTCTGTCTATGGCAAGAAGCCAGTCCCCCAACTCTGCCGGCAGCCAGTTCTTTATCATGCATCAGGATGCCAAGCACTTGGACGGTCAGTATGCCGCTTTCGGCAAGGTTACAGCCGGTATGGATGTGGTGGATGCCATCGCCTCTACCCGCACCGGTATGCAGGATCGCCCCATTGCCGAGCAGAAGATCGCTTCCATCACCGTTGACACCCATGGGCAGTCCTATCCCGAACCCAAGAAGCTGAACGACCCCTACGGCAGATTCTAAAATACAGCGGTGGGATGCATCGCATCCCACCACCTATTCCCTCTTCACTATTACTTCTTACCTCAAATATGGGGCCGTACCGGTTTCGACGGGGGTAGTGAGGCTGGATAAGCGGGCCGTGGCGCCTGGCCACGTTAAAACGGGTAACTTTTAAATTTAACTGACAACAATTCTGTTGCTCTGGCTGCCTAATTAGGCGCCCATCCGCCCCGGAAGGTCCACGAGCCGGGCTCGGGTGTGATCTGAGTGGAGACCGTGCGTGCACTAAGCTTTGCGTGCACCATGCATAATGAAGCTACTAATTCCTATAGGGTGTTTGTTCCCGATAGGATGAGGGAATGTAAATAACAAACTGCGCCCGGAGAAAATCCTTCCAAGTTGCTTTCGGACAGGGGTTCGACTCCCCTCGGCTCCACCATAAAAGAAA
>JAZQUL010000072.1:0-44279 GCA_045631285.1 Faecousia sp.
AATTCAGGGAAGGAGGGTCACCAAATGAAAAGAAATAAGAAAAAAGGCGCAACGCTTGCGGAGATGTGTATCGTTATGGCGGTGGTGGCCATTGTGTCCCTGTCGGTGACCTCCTTTGCTACGATGGCCAGCGGACGCGGCACAGCCGCTGCTACGAAGCTGGATGCGATGGGCGATTTGGAAATCGTGGAAGCCATTGTGGAGAGCTGGGTTTTGGGGGTTACCCAAAACCTGAAGAATGACATTACGATTACCGATGATAAGGCCAAGATAACGGCAACGAGTAATGACCCAATTACACAGGGAAGCGTAATGTTTTCCGGTCATACATTGAACGTGACATTTCCGGGCGTAGGTGATGCGGTGCTCTATCAGCTGAAATCCATTGTAGGATTGGAATTTGATGCAGTGCCCAATAGCGATGATTCGGCAAACCTTTATTACTGTACAGTCACTTATGAGTACCGCAATGGTATTGTTACGAAAGATCAGACCTATACATTCTGCGTTTATCCCCGGGTGGGCGAGATTGTGGGCGGCACGAATGAAAGTACCGATAACAATGCCAATAATGGAAACGGTGAAATACCCGACAACGGCGGTCAAATAGGTGAATAATAACCGCTAACTATTTTGAAAGGAGGGCGATCCTATGAAAGAGAATATGAAATCCCGTAAGGGCGTGGCACTGGCAGAAGCTGTGATTGCCCTCGTAGTCATCGGTATTATCAGTGTTGCGACGCTTACAATAATTTTTAGCTCCATACAGGTGGAGAATAAGACCATCGTGGCAATGGACGTCCGCAATCAGGCGGAAAATACCATTGAGTGCTTCCGCTTTGCAAAGGGGGATAAGGATATCTTTTTCGCTTGCTTGAACAAAACTGCCGTTGACGGTGGGCTTGCTTTCGAGGAAACAGAGGAAAATAAGCTTGTTTTGGATAAGGGCGGGTATACGATTACGATTACTTTGAAACCGGAAGAAACAGAAAGCGAAACGAAAGAAATTATCGGCTTTGATTTTGTTGCTGTTTATGAGAATGATAACAAGGAGATCTATCACTTTGTATTTCCCTACTCCTCCAACGAAGGAGGTATTACCGAATGAAAAAGAAATTACTTGACCGGCGGGGAGCGGCCATTGAGCTTGCCATTATGATGATGGTATTCAGCATCTTTATTACCACCATTGTACTGACTACCGCGTTGCTGCAAAATACCCACAAAGCCAAAGCAGAGCTTGGCATTGAGCAGGATACCTTATTGGAACAGCTTGGCGAGGATTTTGTTAATGCTGTTTTGAAGGGCGAAATGGGTACAGATTGGCTGCCTAAAGACTATGAAGGGGTTACAATAGAGACAACCCCTATCGAAAGACATAATTGGATAGAGGGCGAATCTGTTGCCCCGACTTGTGAAGAAGATGGATATACGCCCCATACCTGCACTCTGTGTGGTAAAACAAAGAAAGAAAATATAGTACCGAAAACAGGGCATAGCGTAGAGGGAATGAACTGCAAGCGCTTCGTCACTGGAGAGTGTGACAACTGCCATACAGAAGTTACTGTGCGAGCAGAACACAACTGGGACGATTGGACAGTAAACACACCCGCTACTTGCAGTGGCAAGGGCACGGAGAGACGCTACTGTACAAACAATGATTGTGACGGATTCGAGGAAAAGGCCACTCCTATTCTGCCGCATAGTTGGAATGAGTGGGAAACGGTTGCTGAAGCCGATTGTGACAATGAAGGGACGAAAAAACGCACTTGCAGTAACAGCGGGTGTGAAGAATTTGAAACGGATATTATTCCGCCACACAAGTGGAGCGATTGGAGTGAAAGCAAAGCCGCAACTTGCACAGAAGAAGGGGAACAGACCCGAACTTGTTCGGAATGCAACAATACGGATAATGCTCCAATTCCAATGATTAACCACGACTGGGGCGATGGCGAGAAAACGAAAGATCCTTCCTGCACGGTTGCTGGAGAAAAAACTTTTAGCTGCAGTGTTTGCGGTGATACAACGATTGAAAAAACAGCGGCAAATGGACATGTATTTGGTGTAGATGGCAAATGTACCGTATGTAATGCAAGCAGTGCGTATGTATTAACGGTTATTGCTGTTGATAGGAATGTATATAGAATGAAAGTGCTGGATTTTGTGCCTGAAACAGAGTCTTGCGATACAGCGGTGTTGCAAATTGTTATTGAATGGAGCAACACAAACAACGCATATAAAATTGCGGAATGGAGTAAGAAATGAGAGGAGTTTGGGCAAAAATGTTTGAAAGTGCCATAACTGCCGTCATCGGCATTGATACAGATGCGGAAACTTTCAGCTTTTATGTAGATTTGGGTGACAGACGGGAGGCCCAGCAGGTGGTAAATTACCGCTGCCGTCCCTTCTGCGAGGAGTTCTATCAAAAGCTGGACAAGGCTATCAAGAATTATCAGCAGAGAAACCCCTCTGTTTCTCTTGCAAAGGTTGCCATCGTGCTGTCGGACGATGCATTTTTGATGGACACCATCAACGTGCCTACTATCAATCGCCGGGCAATGGAAAACTCCTTGGAGGTTGCTATTGGCGCCAACTATAAGTGCAAGAAGGAACTGCGTTACCGCACATTCCCTTTAAATCAAAATAAGCAGTTCTCTACCTTTGGCGTGGTAGGTATCCGTAAGGATATTCTGGAAAAGCTGCAGGAGGTATGCGCCGCAAATCAGGTGGGTATTCAGTCCGTTACCTCTGCGGCAAATGCTATGGCCAGCGGCGCAATGGCGCTTAACGGCAGACTGAGAAACGGTACATATTTGCTTCTTGATGTGAAGGAAAGCTATTGCCGGTATGCTTTTGTGAACAAAGGCCGCGTTATCGGCGCGTACCGTCTGCCCTTTGGCGAGGCAATGCTCTATAAGTCCCGTTTGGTTTCTGAGGATCTGCTGTTTGACCACAGCAGCGGCGAGCTTTTGGTGCTTAACGCCAACGAAAAAGCAAAGGCCAAGCACATCACTATGATGGGCGAGGAGGTTTTGGCTGACCCGGATGCCATACCGTCGGAGGACGAAGAAGATGAGGAGGAAGAGGCCCTCTTTGTTTCCGCTGCCGGTAACGGCAAGCGTACAGGCAGAAAGCTTCCCAAGTTTATGCAGCGGGAGCTGCCTACTGACCGGGAAGGCTTTGTTTATGAGAATTTCCGGATCATACTGAAATGGACGCTGGATATACTTAGCGGCAACCCGGCCATTACTTCTCAGGGCGCTATTGATATGGTTTATGTTAATATGTCCAAGGAATACGATTTCCTCTTCCCTCGTTTAAATAGCGAAGAGGAAGGCCATCGCGTAAAATTTGTGCCCCTGCTGGCGGGCAACGGTTACAGCGATCAGGCCGCTGATGCAAAAGACTTGGAGCTGTTTGGCGGCTTCCAGCTTCGCCAGTTCGGCAAACTTAATAACTTCTAATAAAAAATAAGGAGAGAAAATATGGGTCCACAGGAATTTACGATGCTTTGTGTATACATACTTTCCGGAATACTGGGCCTGTGCGTGGGCAGTTTTCTCAATGTGGTAATCTACCGCCTGCCCAACGAGATGAATCTCTCTAAACCCGGCTCCCATTGCACAAAATGCAATTACAGCCTGCGTTGGTACGATAATATTCCCGTGCTGTCCTATTTGGTGCTGGGCGGCAAGTGCCGCAAGTGCAAGAGCCATATTTCGCCCCGGTATATGATTGTGGAAATCGTCAATGCCATTCTGTGGCTTTTGGCGGTCGCCCTGTACTGGGAGACAAGTCCCGTCTATGCCTGCGCGGTGGCGGTGGCCTGCTCGGCGCTCATCTGCATTTTCTTTATCGATTTGGAGCATATGCTCATTTATAACCGGTTCACCATCCTTGTGGCCGCCGCCGGTGTGATTGCCGCGGTGACGCAGGTGGCGGGCGTGTGGTATGACCACCTGATTGGCGCCGTGGTTGGCAGCGTGGCGTTTTTAGCGATTTATTATGGCGCGCTGGCGGTACTGAAGCAAGAGGGACTTGGCTTCGGCGATGTGAAATACGCTGCAGCGGCCGGCTTACTCCTTGGATGGCAGAGATTCTTATTTGCCATTCTTATGGCATCCGTAGCCGGCGCGTTGGTTATGGTGATTTCCAATCGGGTCACCAATGCCGATAAGCGGAAGGAATACCCCTTTGGCCCTTACCTTGTGGTGGGTACGCTGACGGCGCTGTTCTTTGGCAATGCGGTGATTTCCTGGTATATCGGTCTTTTAATTTGATGATTCAGAAGGGAGAATGATCCTCTGTGCAAAAATACAAATATACGGCAGTTGACCTGCAAAAACACAAAATTAAGGGCGTTTTCATTGCAAAGGATGAGGCGGATTTGGCTGAACAGCTGGCAAAGCAAAGCCTGTTCCTGATTTCTGCAAAACCTTACAACAGCGGCACCTCCGGCTCTTTCTTTAGCTTTGAGCAGACGGTTACCATTAAAGAGCTGACCGGTTTCTGCCGGCAGTACGCCATTATGCTCAATACCCACATTCCTATTCTGGACTGTCTGGATATTCTGAAGAATCAGCCCTATACCAGTTACTTTAAGAACGTCATCTCCGTGATTTACGAGGACGTAGAAAGTGGCATACTCCTGTCGGAGGCGCTGGAGAAGCACAAAAATGTGTTCCCGGATTTCTTCCGCAGTATGATTAAGGTCGGTGAGCTTTCAGGACACCTGGATGCGGTGCTGAACTCTTTGGCCGAGTACTACGAAACCGAATCCGAAAACCGCCGGAAGATTAAGAGCGCGCTTTCTTATCCTATGATGTTGATGGGTATGACGGTGGGTATCGTTGTGCTGATGCTGGCGGTGGTCGTGCCTACCTTCCGGGATACCTTGGCAAAGCTGAATGTGGAGCCGGAGGGACTGACGGCGGCGATTTATGCCATTTCCGATTTTCTGCTAAATTACTGGCAGATTCTTCTGCTGGTGATTCTGGGCGCGGTACTTGCGGTGATGCTCGTTAACCGCACAGAAAAGGGCAAGTATTTCTTCGACGTTTGCAAGCTGACCATTCCGGTTATTAAAACCATTCAAATTAACACCATAACCTCCCGTTTTGCAAGAGCCTTTGCGCTGCTGCTGACCAGCGGCCTTGACCTTAACGAAGCCCTTAACGCGACAGAAATTGTTATTGGCAACCGGTACTTATCGAAACGCTTCCACGAGGCGGCAGAGGCGGTGCGCGGCGGTATGTCGTTGACCAACGCCTTTGAGAGCTACAAGCTGTTCCCACCTATGATGGTGCAGATGATCACCATCGGTGAAAAGACCAATGCGCTGGACGATGTGCTGACCCGTTCCTGCAAGTTCTTTGACGATCAGGTGGAAATCTCCGTCAACTCGCTGACCAACAAGCTGCAGCCTATTATGCTGCTGATTATGGGTGCCGTCATTATTACACTGTTCCTGGCGGTCTATTCTCCTATCCTCTCCATTATGACAGGACTGAACGTATAACAAGAGGTAACACAATATGAATACAAATTTCGAGCTGCTCCAATTTTATATTTATAAAAAGCTCGTCAAGCGTAAGGATGCCCAAACCTTTCTGGAAGAAGCTACCCGCTTGAATATCAGCATCCGTGATTATCTGATGACAAAGGAAATCATCACGGATAATACCGACCTGGAGGCGCTGGCAGAGTACTACTGTATGCCCAGCGTAGAGATCGATATGCTGGAGATCAATGAGGAACTGTTTGATCTCTTTACTTTCGATTTTATGAAAAAGCATAAGGTTGTCCCTATCAGCTACGACAAAAACAGCGTGCTGCTGGTAGCCTGCGCCAGACCGCTGAGCTGTCACGCAATGTCTGCTATTTCCGCGCAGCTTGCCTGCAAGTGCCAATATATTTTGGCGCCTGCCGTACAGATCGAGCGGTATGTTGACTCTGTTTCCGCAGTAGTCTCCACTTCTGCCGCGCTGAGCGACCTGAATACGGAGAAGGAAGAACAGCAGGTAAGCGCCCTGCAAAACGGCGGCGTAACCGGCGCCAGCGAGGGCGATGTTATTAATAATCCGGCTGTCCGTCTGGTTGACTCGGTTATTCGCGAGGCCATTCCTTATCGGGCAAGTGATATTCACATTGAGCCTTTTGAGAAGATTGTACGCGTCCGGTACCGTATTGACGGCGACCTGCAGGACCGGGCAGAGTTCCCCATCGAGGCATACTCTGCCATCTGCGCCCGTCTGAAAATTATGTCCGGTCTGAACATTGCGGAGCGCCGTGTGCCGCAGGACGGCCGTATCAATATGAACGTGGGCGGCAAGGAATATGACTTCCGTGTGTCCACACTGCCTACTGTCTTTGGTGAGAAGTTTGTTATCCGTGTACTGGATAAGACATCCTTCAATTTCACCCGGGCGGACTTGGGCTTTACAGATGAAGAAAATGCAGTGGTTGATAAAATGCTGGCCCGTCCCCACGGCATCATCCTGCTGACCGGTCCTACGGGCTGTGGCAAGTCCACCACCCTTTACTCCTTCCTGAAAGAAGTGAACAACTCAACGGTTAACATTGTAACCGTTGAGGACCCTGTAGAATTTACGATGGCGGGCATCAACCAGACACAGGTTAACACCAAGGCAAATATGACTTTTGCGGCAGCGCTGCGGTCCATTCTCCGTCAGGACCCGGACATCATTATGATCGGTGAGATTCGTGATGAGGAGACAGCGGAAATTGCTGTCCGAAGCGCTATTACCGGTCACATCGTGTTCAGTACCCTCCACACCAACGATGCGCCCGGCGCAATTCTTCGTTTGCAGGATATGGGTATTGACAATTACTTGGTTGCTGACGCATTGGTGGGTGTTATTGCCCAGCGTCTTGTAAAGCGTCTGTGCCCGGCCTGTAAGAAGAAAGGCCGCACCAATACCAAGGAAATGGAAATCCTTGGTCTTACCGAGCCGATCTCCATCGCCCGTCCGCAGGGCTGTCAGTTCTGTAACAATACCGGCTATAAGGGCAGAATTGCGGTCCACGAGGTTATGTATATGAACGAGGCAATGAAGAGCGCGGCTATGAATGAGCGCAATTTGGACGTTTTGCGCAAGCTGGCGGCAGATAACGGTATGAATACCCTTTGGAATTCCTGCCGCAGCCTGGTAATCAAAGGCGTTACCAGCATTCAGGAACTGATGTACCTGAACGCAGAATAATCATTTAGGAGGAGCAATATGGCAAAGCAGCATTTTTATTCCCGCGTGCCTGCCAGAGGAAGCTTATATAACCGTTCCGACGGCTTTGATACCTTTGCCCATTCTCAGGGCCTCAGCCGGGATTTTGTGGAGCGTGAGCTTTCTGCCGTCTATGAAAATAAGCTGACAAAGCAGGATGCGGAGGCTGTCCGCACCGGGAAAATGCCGGCGGTTTACAGCCAAAGCTGCCTGAAATCCGGGGCGTTGGTACAAAGCTGCATTTCTTACCTGCCAAAGGACTACACCGGTGAGCGCAGTGCGTACCTTTGCCACAGCCTGATCCTCTCGAAAGAAGAGATGCTGTCCGTTTTCTCCGGCAGCGCAAATGCGCTGCTGAATCCGGAGATGTTTGTTTCCAATGCGGGCGCGTTTGACCTCGCCAACCAAGCGGCAACGGGGGATTATCCGGAAAAAGAGTACGTCCCCTGCGCTGCGGAGGACCCCAAGTTCCTTACAGAGCGCTACGATCCCAGTACGGTAAAGGCGTTCCTGTTTGCCATTCTTTCCGCGCTGTGCGGCAAGGGCAAGACTGTCTATTTTAAGCTTCCCTGCAAGGATGAGGAAGCGCCTTTGGAAGCGCTGAAGATGATGAATATGGCAACCAGCGTAGTGCCCTATCATCTGCGTAAGAGTATTTCCTTTGTTACTTATGTGACCGATCCTATGCAGTACGGTCACGTGAAGATTAAGTGTGTTTGCGCGGATTGCCCGGAATCGGCGCTCAGCAAGGGCGTTTTTGTAGACTTTGGCACAGATTTGGTCACCGGTATGCCGGCGGCGGATGTGGTCGCCAAGATTCCGGTGAGCTTTTTCTACTCCCTTTTGGAGGATGCCTCCATTCGGGGCGAGTTTTTGCGGTTTGTGGATAAGGCGGTAGATGCCGTCCCGGAACTGGAAAAGCTGAACCCCAAAACACTGTCTGATTTGGTCTTCCTCTTTGGCGGCGCCAGCGGTCTTTACGACCAGGAAAAGACTCTGCCTACGGATGAAGATGTACTTACGTTCCTTTCCAGCTATGAAAAATACCGGGCAGCGTTGGGCGAAGAGTCCAGACGTAACGCCTATAAGTGCCTGGAAAGATACCCCCGGAAGCACGTGGCGATACCCAAGACCATTTTTGCAAAGGTATCTAAGCTGTACAGTGCAGAGATGCCTTCTGCTAAACGGATGGTTATGAACGTGGTGCTGGAGCTGATCCACACCGATGTGATGCGGGATAAGCTGTTTACCTTCCTAAAGAACAATTACGACGGCGAGGATGCAGATATTCAGGCGGTTATTACCGCTGACCTTTGCCGTGTGTATTACGGCGGTTTCCTGCAGTCTCAGATATTGGATTTCTTCGCCCTGCATTTTGCGGCTGAGCCGGAAAATGCCCGGGATGCCATTTTTGAAAAACTGATGCTGACTATCCGCACAGTGGCGATTCAGGATAAGATTCTTGCTATTGTGGCGGACAATTACGGCGTTTTGACGGCAAGACAGAAGACCCGTCTGTACGAGACCATTTTTGAGATGCTTCCGGAGTGTGATAGGCTGACAGCGGCGTTGGTGACCCGGATCAATGCCCAGATGGAAGCGGAAGATGAGAAGGTTCGGGAGCATATTGCGGGCAGGATTACCGACCTGCTTTCCGCAGACTATAAGAAAAAAGAGCACAAATTGATGCCGCTTCTTTGCGCGGAACCTGGCTTTTGCCGGGATCTTGTGGTGACCCTCGCCTTTGGCGCGTGGAGCACCCGGAAAATTCACGAAGAATATGTATCCCTGCTTTCTGCGAAAAAGATTGCAGAAAAGGCAGAGATGCTCGTTTATATTGCAAAGACAGTGCCCGGCGAGAAAACCGATGGACTGCTGACACTGGCGGTAGAACCGCTTTTTGGCGCAGAGGCGGAAAAAGCAAATCTCTATCAGTGGATGGAGATAGAGGAATGCCTGCGGACAGAGTTTGCCTCCGGCTGTATTGCAACCTGGGAAATTCTGCGGGATAAGTACATTTATACCGGCGTTATGAAGCGGATAAATGACATTTACTCTGTAAAGCTCCATAAGGAAGGCTTGCAGGTAATTTCCCAGTATGCCAAGGGTCATCCTTACCTCCGTGACAGCGCGCAGTATAAGGCAATCGCCACGCTGCGTCAGCTTATCGATGCGGTAGAAAATGCGGACGCGGGCTATACGTTCCGAACGCTGTGGGCGCTTCTTCAGGAAGATATGGATTACAGTGCAATGGCGGATTATATTCTGCACACACGGCTCAGCTGGGAAATCCAGACCCCGGAGCAGGGGATTCTCTGGTGCCTGTGCGGTAATGCCCTCAAGGATAGGAAATTCCTGTCCCAGGAGTTGTATTTGCAGGCAAAGAACCGTTATTCCCACGCAAAGGCCATTGAAGACCCCAAGCTCACAGGCGCGAAACTGACTGCGGCAGCAAGCGCGGCAGCAGGCGAGCGGATACTCCAGTATCTGATGTGGGCCTGCGCCGCAGAGCCGTCTCTGATTCCTGTTATCTGCCAGGATAGAGAGGGAATGGCAGCGCTTCTGCGGGCGCTGGGCGAGGATTGCGGCCGTAGTGTGGAAAAATGGGTGCTTGCCACTTTAGAAAATGCGCCTACGCAGCTTCAGGAGCTGACAACCGAGTTGCTTGCAGAGAACAAGCCCAAGCCCGGCAATATTTTCGCAAAGCTGTTTGGCAAAAAATAGAATTTAGGACCACCGGGATGACCGGTGGTCTTGCTTTTATATAAAAGTGTGCTATAATCCAATTATCCCCCGCGCAGAAAAAGAAAGAGAAGAGAGATGTGAATATGAAAGCGTTTTTTGCCTGGTTATTCAGCGAAAACATTTCCGGTATGCAGATCAGCCTGTTTAATATTTGGCATTTTTTCTACTTATTCCTTGTCTTTGGCGGTACTGCATTGCTGGCTGTGTTTATCAAAAAGAAGGAAAGCAGGGAAAAGACCCTGCGGATCGTGGCCTATGCTGTGATTGGTCTTTATGTGGCGGATTTTTTTATTATGCCGCTGTCGGACAGCTATAACGGGATTAGTACCTATAAGCTGCCCTTTAATATCTGCACGATTATGGCGGTTATGGTGCCCTTTGTGCAGTTTAATAAGAAGCTGGTGGCAATCCGCACACCGGTAGCGTTTCTTTCTGTCGCATCCAGCTTGGTTTGGATGTGCTATCCCGGTACGGCACTGGGCGGTCAGCCGCCGTTTTGCTACTTGATATTCCAAACCTTTATGTATCACGGCTTTTTGTTTTGCTGGGGCGTATTGAATATGGTCTACGGTGCGGTGAAGCCGGATATTAAGAAGTGCTGGAAGGAGCTTTGTGGCATTTTAATGATCTTCTTTTGGGCGTGGTTCGGCAATACGGTCTACGATGGGGGATATAATTGGTTCTTTATCGAGACAAGCATTGTGCCGTTTTTGCCGGATGAAGCGCTGCCTTTTGTGGTGGTTAGCGGTATGTTTGTGGTTTGCCTGATCCTCTATGGCGCATATTACGGTATCCGCACCTTGGCACATAAAAAGGAAAAGGAAGCAATTTAACACGGAAAAAATCAGCCGGGATGGGAACATCCCGACTGATGCTGTTCTGGAATATTTGGGAAAATTTGCAAATAGTTATTGACAAAGAGAGGAAGACTGTATATAATATTTTAAGGTTAGCTGAGGCTAACCGGATATTTTGGCTAATGGTTAGTTTTGGCTAACTTAGAAAAGGAGGAAGCTATGGATCTGAGATATGCCCAAGAGGGGAAGGAATACATCATTTCCGCTATCGAGACCGATGACGAAGAGCTTAACAGCTTCCTATTCTCCCTGGGGTGTTATGCCGGTGAGCCTATTACGGTGATCGCGCACCGCAGAAGCGGCTGTGTGGTGTCCATCAAGGACGGCCGGTACAATATCGACAACCAATTGGCAGAAGCAATCCGAATCTGAAAAAGATACCGGAGGCAGACTGCCAATGGTTTTTGGACGGGAGTTAGCATAGGGTAACTACATATTTTCACAGCGCAGGCCGTAAAATAACCATAGATAGGAATGTATAGGAGGAAGAAAAAATGCGTATTGCTTTAACGGGCAATCCCAACAGCGGAAAAACTACGATGTACAATGCCCTAACCGGCAGGAGTGAAAAAGTCGGCAACTGGGCAGGCGTTACAGTAGATAAGAAAATGGCACCTGTCAAAAAGACTTACTGGAACGGTCGGGAGGAGCTGATTGCGGTTGACCTGCCCGGCGCTTACTCTATGTCGCCTTTTACCTCGGAGGAGAGCATCACCAGCGGCTATGTAAAAGAGGAAAATCCCGATGCCATCATTAACATCGTGGATGCTACCAACTTGAGTCGCAGCCTGTTCTTTACCACCCAGCTTTTGGAACTGGGTATTCCGGTAGTGGTTGCGCTGAATAAGACCGACGTAAATAAGAAAAAAGAGAATAAGATTAACGCGGCCGCTTTGTCTGAAAAACTGGGCTGTCCTGTCGTCGAGACGGTTTCTACCACTTCCGACGGCCTGAAGGAAGTCGTTGCTGCGGCGGTGGCGGTAATCGGCAAGACGCAGACCGCGCCTTATCATCAGGGCAATGTGGATCTTTCCAGTAAAGCCGCAGTTGTGGAAGCAGATAAGAAGCGCTTCGCTTTTGTAAATGGCGTGGTAAAGAAAGTAGAGACGCGCAAAACGCTGACAAAGGACCGGAATTTCCAAGATAAAATCGATGAAGTACTTACCAATAAGTGGGCAGGTATTCCCATCTTTGCTGTGGTTATGTGGCTGGTATTCTGGATTTCGCAGGTAGGCCCCGGTGTTTGGCTGGCAGAAGGCTATGAGTTTGAATCCGGCCTGGTCATTCCCGGTCTTGTGACCTATATCGAGATGTTTGGCCAGTGGGTCGGCGGTCTTTTGGAGGGAACAGCGCCTATCATTCAGACCGTGATTGTAGACGGCATCATCGGCGGCGTTGGCGCAGTGGTCGGCTTTTTGCCGCTGGTTATGGTGATGTACTTTTTGCTGGCGCTGCTGGAAGACTGCGGCTATATGGCCCGTGTTTCTGTGGTGCTTGACCCCATTTTCAAAAGGGTGGGGCTGTCCGGCAAGTCTGTCATTCCTCTGGTAGTTGGTACCGGCTGCTCTATTCCCGGCGTTATGGCCTGCCGCACCATTCGGGATGAGAGGGAGCGCAGAGCAACTGCAATGCTGACGCCTTTTATTCCCTGCGGTGCAAAAATCCCTGTGATCGCATTGTTTGCCGGTCTTTTCTTCCCGGAATCCAACTGGGTCGCGCCGGTTATGTATTTTTTTGGCATTGCGCTTGTGTTTTTTGGCGCGCTGCTCATACGGTGGATTTCCGGTTATAAGTACAGAAAGTCTTTCTTTATTATTGAACTTCCTGAGTATAAAGCCCCTTCCTTCTGGAATGCTTTTAAGTCGATGTGCGCTCGTGGCTGGTCCTACATAGTGAAGGCCGGCACGATTATTCTCCTGTGCAATTCGGCTGTGACTATTATGCTTAATTACTCTTGGTCGTTGCAAGAGGTGGAAGCTACGGAGTCCATTCTCCATGATTTGGCAACCCCTTTTGCTGTCCTCCTGATTCCCTTGGGCTTTGGTGTGTGGCAGCTTGCGGCTGCTGCAGTTACCGGCTTTATTGCAAAGGAAGAGGTGGTCGGTACTTTGGGCGCGGTCTTTACCGCCCTTGCAGTTAACGAGGACTTTGAACTACTCCAAACCGGCAATGGTGAAGCGGTTTTGGGAATTACGGCGGCTGCCGGTCTTGCGTACCTGATCTTCAACCTGTTCACCCCGCCTTGTTTTGCGGCCATCGGCGCTATGAACTCGGAGATCAAGAGCAAGAAGTGGCTCTTTGCGGGTATTGGCTTGCAGTTTGCCGTTGCGTACGTTCTGTCCTTCCTCGTATACCAAATCGGTACAGTCATTACTACATCGACAGTGGGAGAAGGCTTTGCAGCAGGCCTCATTGCGGTGGTTGGCATTATTGCAGTCGTTGGGGTCCTTTCCATCCGTTCCAACGCAAAGTCACGGAAGGAATATGCAGGCGCGCGTAAATAATTTCGAAAGGAGCAACAAGCTATGGCGGATGATATAATTGCCGGTCTTATTCTTCTGTTTATATTAGGCGGTGCCATTACGTATATCGTAAGAGCGAAAAAGAAAGGTGTAAAATGTATTGGTTGTCCGGATGGGGCCAAGTGCAGCGGAAACTGTGCAGGTTGCTCCGGAAATTGCGGCAATCACGAGTAATGGAAATGTCCCGGGTGAAAGCTCGGGACATTTTGTTGCATTTTTCGGAAAATGTGGTATGATAAAGCTATATTGATTGCAATAGGGAGGAAAACCTATGCTGGACTTTATTCGCATTGCCTGCGTCGTACCGGAGGTACGGGTGGGCGACCCGGCAAAAAATACAGAAGATATTTGCGCTTGGCTGGACAAAGCCGAGGAAGCGGGCAGCGATCTTGTGCTGTTTCCGGAACTGGCGGTGACCGGCTATACCTGCGGCGATTTGTTTTTGCAGGAAGCGCTCCTTCGGGCTGCGGAGGAGGGAATCTCTAAAATTGCCGCCTATACCAAAAAATACCCGGCGCTGACGGTTATAGTGGGTGTTCCTTTGCGCCTGGGGGGTCTGCTGTATAACTGTGCGGCGGTCATTTCTAACGGTAATATTCGAGGCATTGTGCCCAAAACCTATCTGGCGGGCGAAATGGGGGAAAGCCGCTGGTTTGCCACCGCATCCAAGCTGCTTGTGACCTCTATGCGTTGCGCCGGGCAGGAAGTGCCGTTGGGCAGCGATCTGCTGTTCTCTTTGGAAGATGGCACAATCTTTGGCGTGGAAATTTGCGAGGATTTGTGGCGGCCTGTGTCTCCCTCTGCAAGATTGGTTGCTGCCGGCGCCGAGGTGATTCTAAACCTTTCCGCATCCAATGAGCTGGTGGGCAAGCGCGCCCGCCGGCAGGAACTGGTACGAAGCCAATCTGCAGCTAACTGCTGCACTTATGTATTGGTATCTTCCGGTTATACCGAGTCCACCCAGGATACGGTCTTTTCCGGGCACAGCATTGTGGCGGAAAAGGGCAAGGTTCTGATGGAAAACAAGCATCTTATCGATGCCGGTTATATGCTGGTTTGCGACAGCGATTTGGGCAAACTGCGCTGTCTGCGGCAGAAAAACGGCCACGCAGGTGTGGCGGCACAGCCTTGCCGTATCATCTGCTGCGGTGGCGCACCCAGAAGTGACGGTTCCCGGTATGAACTGACCAAGCTTCCCTTCGTGCCGTCCACCAAGAGCGCTCGGCAGGAGCGCTGCCGTGAAGTCTTTGAAATTCAGGTGCGCGGACTTGCCCAAAGACTGCGTACTGTGGGCGGCAAAGCGGTTATTGGTGTTTCCGGCGGACTGGATTCCACTTTGGCGCTGTTGGTAGCGGTAGAAGCGATGGCGCGGATTGGTAAATCTGCCGCCGATGTCCACGGCATTACGATGCCCTGCTTCGGCACCACAGACCGCACCTATCAAAATGCCCTGACACTGATGAAGAAATTGGGCGTGACCAGCAAGGAAATTCCCATCCGGGAAGCGGTAAAGCTCCATTTTGCCGATATCGGTCAAGACCCCAATAAGCTGGATGCCACCTATGAAAACTCTCAGGCCCGGGAACGGACCCAAGTGCTGATGGATTATGCAGGTCTCTGCGGCGGTATGGTAGTCGGAACAGGCGATTTAAGCGAGCTGGCGCTGGGTTGGTGCACCTATAACGGCGACCATATGAGTATGTACGGCGTCAACGCCTCTGTGCCTAAGACGCTTATCCGTTTTGTCATTGAAATGCTGGCAGAAAGCGAGCAATTTGCGGCCGTAAAGGATGTTCTTTTAGATATTTTGGATACGCCTATCAGTCCTGAATTACTGCCTCCCGATGCCAGTGGCAAGATTGCCCAGCAGACCGAGGATTTGGTTGGCCCCTACGCTCTCCACGATTTCTTCCTTTATTATGCGGTGCGCTACGGCCTTACACCGAAAAAGGTCTATACGCTGGCTTGCCGCGCATTTTCTGATACCTTCGACAGCGCAACGGTGAAAAAATGGCTGGTGACATTCTACCGCCGCTTCTTTACCCAGCAGTTTAAGCGCTCCTGTATGCCTGACGGTCCCAAGGTGGGCGCGGTGTCCTTTAGTCCTCGGACGGACTGGAAGATGCCCAGCGATGCCTGCAGCGCTCTTTGGCTCAGCGAGGCAGAAAATCTATAAAAGGAAGCACCCTCCGGCTGGAGGGTGCTTTTTGCGGGGAATTACTGCATGTTCTGCTCGTAAGCTTCGATCATCTTCTTGAACGTGTGACCCGTACGAACTTCTTCGTAGGAAACCGTTGTGTCGTCTACACTTTCGGGGCGGCAGTCAGCATCATTAATGATTTGACCCGCACGAATTTTGAGATTTTTCAGGTATTTTTCCGTCGTTTCGCCGGTAAAAATCTTAATGGTCAAGCGCATTGTGCCATCACTTTCCGGTGTTACTAAAATTTTATCAATATACTTGCTTACAAAGTCGGTGGTGATGATACCCTTAGCGGAATCCCGTCGGGCGGCCGCCAGTATTGCTCTGATAGTATCCATATGCTTGCGGAACTCATCGCGAGAGTACATTTGCTTTTCAAGCTCCTCAATCTGCGCTTCGGCATCTGCAATTTCATTGGTGCACTGTTGGTTCATAATTAAAAAGTCGGCATCGGACAGTTCGCCCATTGCATTAAAACCAAGAAGTTTGCTTTTCTTTTTCAGTGCCAAGTCCTTACGCTTTTTCTGTGCTTCAAGCTGCTTCGAGAGCTGATTGCCCTCGTCCAGAGAACGATACAGCTCCATATATTCCTCAATCAGTGCAGATACATTGACCTCGGTTTCTTGAAACACCTCAAAAAGAATGGGTTTGATTTCGTCCTCGTAAATGGCAAAGGAGGAACAGGAGTCAGCACCGTTTTTAATCTTACCGGAGCAAACCCATTTGCTGTTTTTGTTCCCGTTTTTATCCTTGGAATCCCGACGGTAGTATGCGGTACCACAGCAGGAGCAGAGAAGTTTGCCTGTAAGCAAATTGGCGTGATTGCATATGCCCTGACGGGATTTAACGTCATCACTACGCTTTTTCAAAACTGCATTGGCGCGTTCCCAAAGTTCCTCTGAAACAATGGCAGGGACGATTTCTCCGGTTTCATCTTTAAACATCACCCATTCCTCGGGGGGGAGAAATTTCTGCTTCTTAGAGAACATATCGATTACGCGCACTTTGTTGCCTACATAGTAGCCTTTGTATTTGGGGTTGGCAATCGTATTGGACATAGTTGTGTGGGATATTTTATTGCCATTATAGTTGCGATAGCCCTTATCCCAGAATATGGTTTCAATTTGCTTCATACTGTACTGCCCAGTAGCATAGAGTGTGAAGAGCTCTCGTACCATAATTGCCTGCTCTTCGTCAATGACCAGTTTTCCACCATCCTTTTTGTAGCCGAAAATGCGACTGTTGCCCAAAACAACCTTGTCTTTAATGGCCTGCTGATGGCCGAACTTAACACGGCTGGAGAGCTTGCGCAATTCATCTTGCGCAATGGAGGACATAATGGACAGACGCAATTCAGAATCCTCGTCCAGTGTATTGATGTTATCATTCTGGAAGAAAACGCCAACACCGTGGCTCAAGAGCTGGCGGGTAAATTGGATAGAGTCAAGGGTGTTACGGGCAAAACGGGAGATTTCTTTTGTAATAACGAGATCGAATTTATCTTGGGCGGCATCTTCTACCATTCGGTTGAAATTTTCGCGCTTCTTTGTGGAAATGCCGGACAAACCTTCATCAATATAGCCAGGAACAAAAATCCAATTAATGTTTTTTCTAATGAGGTCTTCATAGTAGGCAATCTGGTTGCCAAGTGAATTTAGTTGCTCGTCACTTTCCGAGGAAACACGGGCGTAGTAAGTGACACGCAGGGGGATATCATAAATAGACTTGGTTTTTAATAAAAGACGGACGCTATGTATATCCATATTTTAAACCTCCAAAGTTCGTTGTATCATTAGTGCATTTATTATATACAATTAACACGAAATAGTCAAGGGCGTTTATAATACGTGGGACTATATGCTCTAAAGGGCTACATCCGTCAGGATGTAGCCCAAGATATTCATTTTACGACAGGAGACGGTTTGCGGCTGCTAATCACATTCCTCATCCGATTGCGTTCCGTTTCCGTAATAATACCCTGCTCGTAAAGAGTTTGATTGAAGTAGTTGAGCCACGTCTGCTCAGCTACTTCTCTCTTTAACTGTTCCGTTACCATCTCTCTCTTTTCGGCCACACCCGTCTATCTCCTTTCTTCGTTTATTTTTTGCTTATGTATGCAGATAATTCAAAAGAGGTACAATTGTATGTATTTTCCAGTTTGGCTACGTTGTTTTTAAGGTTGGATGTTAGCCAATACGGAAGGGTAGTATCTTTGGTTTATCATCAAACGCAGAGCACTGCTTCTTGCTTTTTTGGGCAGATGTACTCCTACAGTGAGCACAGTATTCATCTAAGGTTGTTGTGTTTACGAAAGCATATGCGGTATTTACTGCGCCGTCGCCACGGATAGCGTCCATCCGCGTTTTATATGCTCTCCCAAACAAATCGTCAAGGTCTTCACTGATACCTTGTATTAAATCATAGTCCCACAATTTTAAAATGCCCCAGCACATCTCTCCACAGGCAAACAGAAAATCGAGCAATTCTGTCCGATTGTTTATTTGCTCACTATGGAAATATTCACACCCATACACATCGTATTCTACGTAGGACAGCAATGTGGGATAGGACCCCTCGCTTGTCAGCAGTATTGCGTTGTGGTAAGGCTTTTCTTCTGCCACACAGGGGGCATACGTTCCATTGGTAATAGGTATTAAGTAAATATTTTCTTTCATAATTTCCTCTATAGTAATCGAAAAATAGATTTGGGTGGGGGCGATGATCGCCCCCATAGTTGCAAGGGGTTATTTCTGCCTGACGCTGTCGAGATATGCAGCATAGCCGTCTATGCCCTTTTCAAGGATGTCGGTAACGACAACTTCCACAGATTTGCCGAAGGTCTCTTCCGGGACTCCATCCACGACGAATGACTTGTTGGTTTCCTCGGTTGCAGAAATAGTTGTACAGCCAACATGGGTAACCAACCAACTTATCAAATATACAGTAACGCACACAAACTGCGTGATGGTAAGTGACTTTAATTCGGCTAAAGCAGAGGCTCTGCGCATAGTTTGCGTAGGGTTTTCTGTAAAGTACGAGGTTAGGTCCGCACTTTCGAGGCGGGGCAGTTTCTGACCTTCCTCTTGACTATATTCGCCACAACCGTCACACTCGATTTCGTACTTGCGGTTGCCCAGACAGATTACACTGCGATAGTAACCACTGCCATAGTCATACTCGTATGCTACGAAGTGTGACTTCCCGTCAGTATCTATGGCGACAATGTATGATTCAGAAACTCTGGAACTCATACCGCACCTCCTGTAGAATGCTCATCCAGTACAGCAAACAACTGCTCGTTTTCACGGGGAATGCTCAATTCATCGAAGTGCGCATGAAGGTCTCGGAACGCAGGGCTTCTCAGGTATTCATTCACCAAGCCCTCGCAGGACTGGCGATGTCCGCTGCCGCTCAAGCGTACATGGAATGCAGGTAGGTACATATCCTGCTTGGTGATGCAGATATCTACGAAGCTGTAGCAGGAATAATGAAGAACCTCCACATGTGCTTCACAGTTATCCGGCAAGTCAATCACTTGACGGATTCTGGTGCGACCTTTTTCGTAGGTCATGAATGTCTTGGGGTCCAAAGACCGAGGGGAAAATGCGTGCTCATTCATAGACAAAACTCTCCTTTTGGTTTAGTGAAATAATAGTCTCGACATCTTGTGCTTCGGATGCAACCATCGGTACACACAATTTATCGAAGTTAACACAAATAGAATACAATTCTGGGCTCTCCAGATAGTTTTGTGCAAACAAGTCACTGTAGCGCTCGTGATTGATGCCCCACATGTGCACGTTAATGGCGTTCACATAACTATCCTCGTCCTCAACTCGGACGCGTATGCAAGAAGTGCTGAGGAAATGACTCACTGTTGCCGTGATAATGAGATGGTTGGATGTTTTTCGTTTGTATACGACCTCTTTTGTGTGGCCGTAGATGGCAATTTCCTTGGAATTTGGCTCTGGAGGAATGTAAATATCGCTGGGGGTAAATTGATAATTTTCCATTGGTGTTCTCCTTATGTTGTATTTTGTCCAGGCAGCAGGATCAGTGCCTGCTACCTGGTATGATTACCGGCTATTTTAGGTGGCTTCTTGCTGTATCCAAGCAGTGCCCTAAGGTCACCAGCTGGCTTGAACCAGAACGACTTCGTTTTCAAAGTCTATGGTTTCAAGCAGCAATGTTAATGTATCAAGAACGGATTGTGCCTCTTTCTGATACTCTTCGCCGTACCAACTTGTACCAAAATAATCCGGTCCCATAGCAGATTGATAATATTCGCAGTTGGCTTCGTCGATGGCGGGCAAGTATTGCTCACAAATATTTGAATCAATGCTACCATCTGCGTTTAGACTCAGAGCAGTGACCACGTTGCACGCATTGTAAAGTTCAAAAATTGCGTCACGATTTACTTTAACTGGGTAAACATTATCCATCGTTAGTGCTGTGTGTTCAACCAGCCAACGATATGCAGCGCCAACATGCTGTAACCATCCATTAACGAGAATTACAGCATCGCCTTCAAAGAGGGTAAAATCATCGGTATTGTTGAACGAATTGATTTTTTCCCAAGTCAAACGTTGTTGTTGCATCCAGTGCGCATCTGCTACTTGTGTCTCAGCTGATAGAGCTTTGGGGTTGTGCGACAATTGCTCATAGCATTTTCTCTTGCATCTGTAAAAGTACAAATCTAATCCCATAAAATTAATTCCTTTCATGCCAGCAGGGACCTTGCTGGTCTTTTAAATATGTAGTTTGCCCTGTAATGGGAATTGCGCGGATAGATGACAATCGATATTCGCCTTTTTCGCTTATAGCTGTTTGCGACTTTTGCAACCCACTATGGTTTTAGTAGTAATTTAAGCGAGGTGTACGAATTGCTTGCCAAATTAATACGATTGTCACATAGACAACTTAACAATGACGGATAGTAAATTTTTATACATAAGCAAAAAATTATTGGATGTTTTGGATAGGACGAGTTGCTTGCGGAATAAGCTCCATCATTGCTTGGACATCTTAACTATGACAGCTGGCAAATTTTTATACACAAGCCCAAAAGCATCAGGTATGGTGATGCATAACCTGATGCGTTCGGGTTCAGTTGAGCTAAGAAATCTGAGCATATTAACGAGCGCTACAATCTATAAGGATCATTTCACCGGGCCCTAAGATATGTATTTAGCCTGCACTATCGTGCGGGCTTTTTTGGGCGTTTGTTGTGACAGTTTTTAAGCAAGCAGCGAGACAAATGTCATTATACTTTTTGAAGGTACTCATTTGCCTTTATATACTGCTCCTCCCGCCAAGAACGCTACCGCAACACACGCTCGTCGCAGTTCACATCGCCGTCATCAGCTATTATAAGCCTACGCTTATTCGCTACCCACTCTTAGGCTCGTCGCTACCGCTCTACAAGCTGCTGAGGCGACGCGTTTATAAGACATTAATTATCAATAGATTACATATGGAAAGGAAATCGCTATGAATAATTCATCCTCAGTTTTTTACAATTACATCATCAATGTTGATCCGAAGTATGTCACGCCCAGAGACTATTATCGGACTATCTTCTCTGAAGGAGAGCTCCAGAAAACCGGAGTCCAGAACGACAGGAAATATAATGCCCTAATCCACCTGTGCCGGGACAAATTCATATACTTGCATGACGAGCTGGATAATCTCCCTGATTACGAAGATGTCTACAGTGCAAGAATTAATTACCTCACCTATGCAGGTGAAACAGGCGAGGAGGAACTTGCGCGGGAACTGCACGCTTTTTCTGTTAAGGTAATCTTTCCGGATAATATGGATTGGCAGAGGCTACACTCTTTATTTAATCGACATTTACGCAGTATTGCTCCAAGAATGAAGCCAACCTTTGTTGTTGAAGAGGGCTGTGATTTGCAGTTTGTATATGTACTGGAGGAGCCAATCCCGATGTACGCGAAATATCTTAAAAAACTTACTGCGCTGCATAACACGCTGTCCCGGGAAATACATAAACTATTCGAAGAAATATGCGAGCAACCATGCAAGAAGCCACGGCAAGGAGGCTTGTATGCCCGACACCCACTTGTTGGGACGCTGGTGAATGATGAATTGTGCTGTGCATACCGTACCGGGGAATTGTATACGCTGGACGATATCAATATGCTGGTTCCCAAGACACAGAGATTGCATTATCAGAAAGCCGATGTGTCGTTGGAAGAAGCTAAGCAGTTATGGCCGGCGTGGTACCACTATCGCATAGAACAAAAACGCGAGATAAAAGGACAGGAACGTTGGATATTAAAACCTGAAGTATATAATTGGTTCATTGGATTTACCCACAATCAAGAAAATATAGATGTGCTGCAACCGGGTGTACTACAAGCTCTTGCATCCTATGCAGCCAAAACGGCTATGGATATTTCCGTGCTGACTGCGGATATACTGCAGCTTTCAGACATGTTAGCACAACGTTATTCGAAAGATACTATCAATCACCATCAAGATGCCGCCTTACAATTGTTTGCGGAGAATCCTGAAAAGCTGATACGGTGGTCGATTACATACATCGAAAAGCTTTCCGGTTTAAAAATACCAAGACAAAAACGTCATTATCGCAAGCGCGGAGACCATTTAGCGCGATTACATAAAGCCCAGTCTAAGCAAAAGGCGGTGCAAGCCTGGCGCAGAAAGCATCCTGAAGGAACGCGTGCAAAGTGTGCACAAGCACTTAATATTCAATGGAAAACAGCCGACCGTTGGTGGCAGGAGCAAACAGAGCCGGACAAGGAAAAACCACAGGAAGAAAAAGCACCACAATTTGTATGTGGATGTGCCAACCCGGATATTGAAGAAACGGTTCAGCGTTGGTTTTGGGAGGAGGCTGGCAATTATTATAAGCGTACCGTTTATAAGTGTAGAAATTGCAATCGCACACAAAACGGAAAAGCGCGGATCGACAATTCCGCTATGTGACCATTTTGTACCAAGGTCATATGTTTGTCCAAATTTCGAGCAAGGGATGTGGCATTTCGGAAGACTTGCCATATTCATTGCAAGAAGCTTTGGGCAAGCTCTCCGCGCAGGAGCCGTCGGAGACGCCTTCCCGCTTGCGGGTGCCCCCCTGCACAAGGGGCCCTGTCTGGGCAAGACTGTGTCCACTTCACAAGTGGTGCCCTCTGCATAAGAGCGCTGGGTTTGATGTGTGCGTCAAACCAATACGGCGTATTCGGAGAACGCGGAATTTATGTTCGTTCTCCGTATCGTAGTTGTATACCTGTCATTCTTACTAGTAAAACATTAGGAGGTAGCACTATGGCTTACAGAATCACCACACATAAGGCCAGAACCACCAAGGACGGCACCGCGTTTTCAGCTCGGCACCTGGACCGGCATTTTGACCTAAAAAAGGCAAAGCATATCGACCCGACGCGCACTCATCTCAACAGATATGTAGAATTCGACGTACACGATGATGGTAGCCTACACCACAAAAAATCCAAGAATCTTCAAGAGCACGAACTTGTTGTGTATGAAAAGCTGTTCAAAAAGCGACTCGATACTGTTAATGCACGATATATTGCACAGCGCCATAAGGAACGGTGCAAAACGCTGAAACAATACTATCGCTCTCCACAAAGTTGCCCGGATGAGTATTTGATTTACATCGGAGATAAAGATAATCACGCTGACAGTGATACACTCAAATGTGCAGCAACGAAGCTGATATCCGTAATCCAGAGTAAGTACCCCAACCATTTTATCCCCCTGTCAATAGCACTACATCGAGACGAGTTGGGTATTGGAGAAGATGGGGAGGGATCACATCTGCATTTCAGATGTGTTTGGGTATATACTGACAAATCCGGCACAAAGGCATCTATCAGCCAAGGAATGAAGGCTGCTGGCATTCAGTTGCCCGACGAGGAGTCCGATGCGAAGCGGTGCAACAACCGACAAATGACCTTCTCGCAGGAAATCAGAGATACATTCGCGGATATCTGCGAGCAAGATTTCGGACTGGAAATTGAGCGTGAGGCGCGCGATTCCTCCCGTGCAGGAAAAGACCTTGTTACGTACCAACGTGATCAGGCGCTGCAAGATATACATAAACTGAAGAGCAAGTGTTTGGAAATGCGAGCCCAGGCGGCACTGGAGGCGCAGAGACGAGACAAGCTGGCGGAGGAGGTTGCTGCACTAACTAAGAAAAAGCGACATCTGGAAGCGGCCGTAGAGCGTATAAAAACAATCCTTTTGCCTATCCAAAACTTTTTCACACGACTTGGCAGAATACGCCTTGGAAAAAATCGGACTGCTTTAGATGAGCTTATGCTCTCCAGTGAAGGGGCAACCGCTTATGATGCGCTTAAAGACCTCCAGAACATGGATGAGCGCAGCTAACTTATCCCCAAGTATGACCGACCTAATCTTATATATACCAAGGAGGAAAATATCGTGAATATTCTTGAAGATGACCGTATTCCCACCCCAGAGGAGTGCATACAGGAATGGACATTCAAGAGTCAACTCAAAGAACTGGAGCAAGAATGCGCGCAGCGGAAAGCGACGGCGGAAGCACTCAGAAGCGTAGAGCAAGATCTGCGGGATAGCATTATTCATCTCAGTAACACCCTCAGCCAGCTCTATGCGCTGACTGGAAACCTGACGCGGATTGAAAAAACCAAGGACAAACCTAAATATATGAAAACAGAGGGCGGATGATTGCCCTCTGTTTTCATATATGTGCAGATGCTTTTTTATTGCTATCCTATATCGGTCATTATAAAAGTGTAGTAAGTACTCTAAGACAATAGTAGTTCCAACACCCACGGCATGTAGCACGCTTAGCCTATCATAACTCCTATAATTATCGTAACACCTTCTACAGTACGATAACTGCCCAGTCTCCTATCTCGCAGACTCTATGAATCAATCTGCATTTATAAACTACACTGCTACATGCCTTCCTCATAAGACAGGTGTTGCCTGTCGTGACAAGCTGCCGGTCTGGCCCGTCTCGGCCCTTATCCTTTCATCCGGGATTCCCGGACCGGCAGTGTTCTTTTTATCAACAGCGTTTAGCGCTGCAATTTATAAACTAAATTTACACACAAAGGAGAAATTATTATGAAATCAAATTCTAAGGAGCGCATTCTAACCCTCAACTGTGCCGAAGGCGAAGCGGTATCCAAGAAACAGCACGCCTGCTTTGTTCACAATCTCATTGCAGATACTGTGCGTCCAGAGCCCCTCATTACGTGGAAACGCGACACCAAAGCTGAAGCCGGATGTAGCGCATACTATACAAACGGCTTGGCAGAAGGCACGCGCATCACACTCCGCAGTCTCAACGACAAGTTCGGTGTGGAATTCACCTACAGCCGTCACGGCAAAAGGGTATATACCGCCATCGAAACGGATGGTGATGTCAGCTGCGATATGCACCTGGCTGCATTACTGCACAGAGTTATCTGTGCGGTGACAGTAGCAGAGACAATGCAAAAGACGGAATCCTTGACACAAGCAATGGATTCTCTTAGACCCCAAATTTCGGAATCCGAGCAATATCACGTCACCGTGGGTGATGTATTCCGCGCGATTGATGTGGATGAGCTGGTTGCTGTGATTCTGGATCAACCGACTTTGCTGGGCATTGGAATTGCAAAATTAAGAGACTGCCCTGAGCGTAGACGCATTGCGGAGTTAATTCGTGCAACTGTGTCCTACATTCAAAGTGTCCGGCGCGAGGAAAGCGGCATTTTGATGCAGGCGTTTGGCTTGAAATCCCTGCGGGATGGTCGCATCTGTGGGCATTTGGTCACCGCTCCGTTGGCGCAGGTAGCCAACGCCTACGTTAAACTCGACGACAAGTACTACGGCGTCTTAAATCCCAACGAGCGCAATCTACAATTCGCACGGGATGTTGTTGTGAATTTACTGGCTGGCGTTTGAGAACGGAGGCATGCAGTATGAAAATCCGTGAAGGCTATTACATTCTTAGTCGTCCTGATAATCCTATAACTGAGGCAGAATCTATGGCGATGCTGCAATTCTTGTCTGACGACATCCAATCTGCAGCACCCCAGGTTCGCTGGGGTTTTCACCCCACCCGTAGTAACCTCTGTGTGTTTGCCGGTGGTTTGGATGGTGGAAAGCATCATTTTGTGTTTGAAAAAGCTCCCATCAAGGGTGGATACCAAGTGATCTTTAATTACTTCGATGGGCCTAAATCGCGGTATACAATAGTGGACCTATGTTTGGGTCCCAGGTCAGAGCTGCAAGAGTTGTACGGCTACGTTTCCCGAGCAGTCCGCGATGCAGCATGGAGAGAAAGGCACGCTTACTGCACAGCGCACCATTATCACCGAATAAATGGCGTGCTACCAAAACCCCGGCTGGTAAATCAGCCGGGGTAACGAACAAAAAATCACACGTCTTGTGTGTTTATATATGACGAACCCCGCTTGGATTTCCGATTTCCAAGCGGGGTCTTTTCGCCATTGTGCATAAAACAAGAACATTTTTATTACTTTTCCGATATGTTCTGTCATTATATATACGTAGCACAAGACACGAGGAGCATGGATGCGGGCGGTAGCCCCTCCGTCACTGTGCTTGCAGTTTTGGGATATCTCTCATTCCTGCTTGTGCGTACTACGCATATAATAGACTCTTGGCGTCATCAAATACCCGCTCGCATCCAAAGTGATACCGCGATGAGTTTGTGCTCATCGCGGTATTTCTTAGTTATGGAGCCACTCTTTTTGTCTTAATTATAGCAGAACGATGCATTGCGTCGGGAAACTATAATGAAAAAAGGAGTTTATTCACTATGACACTGGAATTTACCAACAACCCTTGTAAGGACAGTAATCCCGTCGAAGCTTTTACTGAGGAGCTTATCAGGGATGCCTCTCACAAACACCCCGAAAAGAAATGGATCCGCGTTTCTACGAATGAGGCCGGCGGATTTGACAGCTTCAAGCTGACGGATGACCGCGGGTGTACAACCATCCTGCAAATCGACTCCAAAGACGACCAGCATACCCAGCTCTCGCTGCGCTGTATCAGCTCGGACGGAGCCTCGGTTTTGACATCCACCGAATGGTCAACTAATTTTTCCGATGACCATCCGCTCAAAAACCTATATGCGCTGTTGGATGCGCGCATTTCAACAGTACCGAGCATCCCATATCCTACGGAGATACACGAAGCCCCAAAATGCATTCCCCTTATGGAGCGGCTTGTTCTATGTCTTTCTTTGGATGCAATTACCCGTCGTGCTGTTTTCTGGAAACCGTTTGCAAACAATGATGGGCTGCCGAGTTATTACGCAGAAGACAATATCAGGAAAGGTGCGAAGTTTTGGATCATTCCGGAGCGATTCGATGAAACGGGTGACGAATTCACTTTTGCCTATGAGTTATATGGAGAGGAGATTTTGTCTGTGATGCAACGGGCGCCTACTTCTGCCTACAGTCTGCTGCGCAGTTTGTACCAAGCAATTGCGACAACTATATAAACGACTAAAGGGCAACATGAATATCATAATCCTCAATATGTTTCTGCCGTTCGTAGGCGGCGTCGATGTGGATTGTGGGGTTCTCGATAAAATCGCGCCAGCGGACGCTGCGGATATAGGAGTAGTCGCCACGCCAAATGGTGGAGTGAATCCCACAGACGCGATTGTCGGGTGACTTGCGGTTGAACATATTATCCCTGATAACAGCAAAGAGGATATGGTTGTGATGGATCGTACAACCTTTGTCGCAGCAGGTGCTTCGCTGCAAATAATAGTCGTAGGAGCCGCTTGTGTCCGGCAGAACGACCGCTAACATAGCGTTGGGTCCACCGGTATATGCATCCCCGTTCTGCGTTCTGCGCTCGGTTGTACGCAGGGAGAAGGACACCTCCCAGTGCATCCATTGATCCTGCTCTGCTGCTCCAGAGACTTTCATACCGGGGGAGATGAAGATGATAGTCATCGTACTGTCCAAAATGCGAGCGCGGAGCTTATCCAAAAGGGTTTCTTCCGAAATCCTTTCGCCGATATATTCCCCTTTGTAGATGCGACTGGAGGAGCCGAGAAGCTTCTCCAGTTTGTCTGCGTAATCTCGAACGATAGAATTGCTTTGCCCATCGAGATTGGCGACTTGGTCATCGGTAAACTTATAAGATACAAAAATCTTGTGTTCCATAATTTACTCTCCTAAAATGAATATGATTGTATAGCAAAAATCTCATGGGATATTGCTTTTCGACAATTTTCGATGGACAAAGACATTCCTTTATGCCATAATAACCACAGAGGGGAGGAATATAATGGAAAGCACAATAGAGAGAACGCTTTGCCATATATTACTGTTGGTGCAACATTTGGATCATTATAACCTTCGCGGTGCGATTATTGTGACCCTAATGGAGCTTGGTGTGCCCACAAAGTGCGCTGGCTTTGAGTTTCTCAAAAAAGCGATCGAGCTAAAACGGAAAGACCCCACCCGCGCGTTGGCAAAGGACATATACCTGGAAATTTCCCTACATTACAAACTAAACTCGGAAGAATTGGTTGAGCAAGCCATACGGGACGCAATTAAAATGGCTTGGCGGCACGGCAGCAGAGAGGCCTGGGAGTGGTACTTTTCCTATAACGGCCGTGCTGTTTCCAACAAACCGACAAACAGTGAATTCATTTCCAGAATAGCATATATTTTGGAAATTTGGCAGGAATGCAAGATAACAAAGGGGGATCGCTATGAGAGAGAATAAGACCTGCCCAAATAAAGGATGGCAGCAAATGCCCACAGAGGAGCTGGATCAAATTCTGCAGGCAGAGCTTCAGAAGGAGCATCCCAATGAGGAGGTGGTATTGCCCATCCTGCGCGAACTGGAAGAAAGAGAAAAAGACATTCCGGTAGAAAGGACACCGGAAATCTTAGCAATACAAGAGAAATTAAGTAAACACGATACATCATCTAAACAGTCCATACATAAACGCAGATGGCTTGCCGGAATCGCAGCTGCCGTAGCTGTGATTTGCATTGTGATAATGGTGAGTTCTCCAACTGTACAAGCAGAGAGTATTCTCGATAGATTGTTCCGCTGGACAAACAGTATTTTTGAATTTATAGATCCGGACAAAAGTTACCCCGATGCCAACAATGATTTCGTTACAGACAACCCCGGATTGCAGCAGCTTTACGATAAAGTGACAGAGCTGGGTGTAACAGAATCTGTGGTGCCGATGTGGCTGCCAAAGGGTTTTATATTGTTAGATATGAAGGCTTCACCAGCCCCCGGCGGAACTCGTGTGTTTGTTGAATTTGAAAGCGGTAGTGATGCGGTTTCGATTACATATCGAATATCTACAGATATATCTTCTCAAATTGAGAAAGAAGAAGCGGGCGTTGAGCTGTTTGAGTTCGGGGATGTCGGTCACTTTATAGTGGAAAACGATGAAAGCTTATCTGTAACATGGACAGTGAATGGTGTGGAGTGTTTGATGAATGCCAATGTTCCCAAAGAAGATATCTACACGATCATCAAATCCATTTACAGGAGTGAATTAACACAATGAAAAAGCTTATTCGTTTTATCTGTATAATTCTTGCTTGCGGTCTGCTTTTGGCAGTTCCGGCTCAAGCGGCAGGTGCGGCAGAGTCCAGAGCAAGCGCCTTCTTTTGTTCCTACGGTACCGATCTTTATATAACATCCTCTACATCGTTCCAGATTTGGTTTGATGTAGTAGCCAATGTCGGGACCTCTATGCAAGAGCTGGGTGTCAGCGAGATCGCCCTCTATCAATCCTCGGACCAACAGTCCTGGACGAAGATCAAGACATATACAATGGATGATTATGCGCAGATGGTAGCTCAGAACACGCAATCGCATATTGATTATGTTACATACGACACTGCCATTACGGGATATTACTACACAGCGCGTATTACCTTCTATGCCAAAAACAGCAGAGGCATTGGCGAAAAAGATGTATACACGGAAATAACCAGAATGTGACAAAAGCGCCCCTTTACGGATCAGCTTTCCGTAGAGGGGGCTTTTTCTGTCAGGGCGTTCAGACGCGCTATGATGTGCTCGATCGTGCAAGGGAGCAGAATCATATCCTGCACACCTGTGTCAGCGGCTGCCTGCAGCACAGCCGGGGTTACAAGATTGGTAAGTGCCAGAATACTATGTGGCCGAAAGCCGGTTTTTCGCAAAACGGTTAACCCGTCGATCACAGGAAGCGTCAGATCTAAAATTAGCGCATCAGGACAATGCGCTTCCAGCATTGCAAGGGCATCTGTGCCGGTATCGCAAGTATGTACATCGTGCATAGATAAGGAGGATGCGAGTAAATCAGAGATCACTTCTGAGCTTACAGCAATAAGTAGTTTCAATATGCGCTCACTCCTAAGAACATTGTTATGAGGAGCATAGCACAAAAGTTGCCCGACAGACAACATAGAAAAACCAAGAATAATCGAGGTTTTTCGCAGGAAAAAGCAGAAGAAAGCCAAAGATGCGCGCAATTTTCATCAGATTTGACAGTTGAATAAAAAAGGTAGTCTGTGTTAACATTGCCTACAACTGGGAGGTGTTACCTTTATATATTGTTCCGCAAGCTTGTGTAAGAGCAGGCAAGCGGATTTTTTGCGTTTTTCCGTCGCTGCTTGATTTTGCGTATAATAGTATTGCCAAAAATCAAGGAGGGAGCATTATGGAATTATCAAATGAGCGAATTAAGGAATTTGCATGCTATCTTTGCCGTGAGGAAAAGAGTGCGGCAACACAGGAAAAGTACCTGCGGGATGTGCAATCATTCTGCGTATACGCAAACAGCAACGAGATAACCAAGGAGTTGGTTGTCGCGTGGAAGAAACAGCTGATAGAAGGCGGTTATGCAGTTCGGTCTATCAACTCTATGCTTGCCAGTGTAAATAGTCTGCTGGATTTTCTGCGTTTGCCGGCGTGTAAGGTGAAGAATATCCGAACCCAGCAGCAAACCTACTGTACTGAGGACAAAGAATTGACTAAGGCGGAATATCTGCGGTTGCTGGCTGCATCCAAGAAAAATGAGCAGCTGAATCTGGTGATCCAGACCATTTGTGGGACGGGCATCCGGGTTTCTGAATTGCGGTATTTTACTGTGGAAGCGATTCGCTATGGAGAGGTCACTGTGGATTGCAAAAGCAAAACCCGGACGATCCTCGTTCCAGGCAAGCTGAAAAACATTCTGCTGAACTACGCCAAGCGACAGGGCATTACTACCGGGACAATCTTTGTTACGCGTACGGGAAAACCGCTGAACCGCAGCAATATTTGGTCAGCGATGAAAAAGCTGTGCGAGACCGCCGGCGTAAAGCCAAGCAAGGTGTTTCCGCATAACTTACGAAAACTCTTTGCCCGTACATTTTACAGCATTGAAAAGGACATAGCAAAGCTGGCAGATATTTTGGGACACAGCAGTATCAATACCACCCGCATCTATATCATAACGACTGGTGTGGAGCACCGCCGGAAGATCGAGCGCTTGGGACTTGTCGTGTAGAAAAACTACATAATCTGCATTATGTGGTAAAAAGAAAACCACAGAAGTCTCCAAACTTCTGTGGAATAAAAATTTGGGCGCGCAAAGTCACACCCTCATTGCGCTTTGCAAAAAGCTACACTGGGGGTGTATTTGTCGTACCCATAAATATATATACTTTTTCCGTCTGTTTCTCCTAAATAATGGTACTGCTTGATTTTTGTTGATTTTTGGAGTATAATTCAAAAGATGAGATGGCGTTATGTTCCGCTGCTTTTACCACATAATGCAGATTATGTGGCAAACCAGTAGCTTTGTTCGTTAGGGGGGAGAACTGTGGCAATCGAGCTATTTGAGCACAATGAGGATGCGTATGTGGCAGCAGTGCAAATGCTACAGGTCACCGGAAAGGCTGCCGTGATCCACCCTACCGGAACCGGAAAATCCTTCATCGCCTTTAAGCTGTGTGAGGATCATCCGGAAAAGACGATTTGTTGGCTTTCTCCCTCCAGCTATATTTTTAAGACGCAATTGGAAAATCTACAAAACGCCGGCGGCAGCAATTTGGAGAATATCCGTTTCTTTACTTATGCCCGGCTGATCAATATGACACCGGATGAAATTACCGCAATTCAGCCAGACTACATTATTCTGGATGAGTTTCATCGATGCGGTGCAGAGATTTGGGGGCAAGGCGTGCAGAATTTGCTGACTGCCTTTCCTAATACACCTGTGCTCGGCTTGTCGGCGACAGCGATCCGCTATCTGGATAATCAGCGGGATATGTCCGATGAGCTGTTCGACGGGAACGTAGCTTCGGAAATGACACTTGGCGAGGCTATTGTTCGGGGTATTTTGAATCCGCCCAAATATGTGCTGTCTGTCTTCTCTTATCAAAAAGATTTGGAGAAGTATGAAAAACGTGTGCGCTATGCAAAAAGCAAAGCTGTCAGAGATGAGGCCGAGCAGTACCTGGAAGCATTGCGCCGCGCACTGGAAAAAGCGGATGGTATGGAGACCATCTTTCAAAAGCATATGGAAAACCGCAATGGCAAGTACATCGTTTTTTGTGCGAACTTCGACCATATGCGTGACATGATTGCTATGGCACCTCAATGGTTTTCCGGTGTGGATGCGGAGCCCCGCATTTACTGTGCCTATTCCGACGATCAGGAAACAGATAAGGCCTTTGCCGCGTTTAAGGCAGACGACAGTGATCATCTAAAGCTACTCTACTGCATTGATATGCTCAATGAAGGCATCCATGTGGACGACGTGGATGGTGTGATTCTTTTGCGCCCTACCATTTCTCCCATTATCTATAAGCAACAAATCGGCCGAGCACTGGCTGCCGGAAAAAAGAAGAATGCAGTAATTTTCGACATTGTTTTGAATATTGAGAATCTTTATAGCATTGGCGCTGTTGAGGAGGAAATGCAGATTGCCACCACCTATTACCGTTCCTTCGGGCGTGATGGGGAGATTGTCAACGAGCACTTTCGAATTGTTGACGAAGTGCGAGACTGTATAGAACTCTTTGAAAAGTTGAACGATTCTCTGACAGCCTCTTGGAGCCTAATGTATCACTACGCCGAAAAATATGCCGAAGAAAACGGAAATTTGGATGTACCGAAGCGATATGTAACACCAGAGGGATACTCCTTGGGCGCGTGGGTGCATACTCAACGGCGGGTTTATAACAAAAAAATAGCCGGCACGCTGACTCGACAGCAAATTGAACTGCTGGATGCCCTCGGCATGCAGTGGGGAAGTGTCCGCGATTTGAGCTGGGAAAGGAACTTTGCAGAAGCAAAACGTTTCTATGAGACCCACGGCCATCTGCTGGTAAGTGTTACGGATAAACGCACAAATGGCGTCGTACTTGGGCGATGGATTTCACAGCTTCGGTTTTACCGAAAAAGTGGTATCCAAAGTGCTTATATGACACCGGAACGTATTGCTGCGCTGGATGCCATTGGTATGGTGTGGGATGTGCCAGATTATCTGTGGGAGCAGAATTATAGTGCCGCTGTGCGCTATCACCGCGCGCACGGACATTTGAATGTTCCGGCAGACTATGTGGATAAAGACGGAATACGCCTGGGCGCCTGGCTGAACTCCGTGCGTTCCTGCAAGAAGGGGAAAAACCGCCGAGCAGAATTGACAGATGAACAAAAAGAGCGATTAGATGCTTTGGGGATGAACTGGGTCGGTAAGCACAATGCTACCTGGGATATTGCCTATGTGGAGGCTTGTAAGTACCGGCAAGAACACGGAGATCTAAACGTGCCGTCCTCCTATGTGACGGAAAACGGCATTCGCTTGGGTCGCTGGATTCGCGGTCAGCGAGAGACGTATAAAACCACACTCAGTGAAACCAGAAAGAAAAAGCTGGATGTGCTGGGAATGGTTTGGCAGCTGGAAGACCCTTGGAACGCGAAGTTTCAGCTTGTGCAGCAGTACTACGAGACGCACGGACATACCAATATGCCTGCTGACTATGTGGTGGATGGTGTGTGGCTCCGTCGGTGGCTGTCCGAACAAAAGGCGCGGCTCAACGGCAAACCTACCGGTCGGTCGAAAACAGTAAAAACACTGACACCTGAACAAATCCAGCAACTCGGTTCAGTGGGAATTAAACCGCAGAGTGCTGTGCCGGAAAATGCGTGAAGGAGTAATTTATGACTTATAAACTTAATTCCATAGTCAGCAAGTTCCTTTCGCCTGTGCTTTTGCGTTTTGGAGATAATAGCAATCCAGACCGGTATTTCGAAAGTGGAACGCAATTAGCTGAAGCGGTTTTTCATAAGAACTATCTTATAGAATCTGTTTCTGCACAGAACGACCAAATTGTTTTAACGGTTGTGGAGAACAAATCCATTAACATAACTAATTGGGTTGGTGAAGAAGCGGTGAGTTTCTTTTAGACAGCAGAGTTTCCTATAACAAGCAGTGGAGTTGTATTTATGTATAAGTCTTTTATTAAGAGGTTCTTGGATATTTTCCTGTCTGGTCTTGGAATCGTAATTTTAGCGCTTCCTATGCTGATATTGGTGCTGGCTATCAAATTGGATTCGCCAGGGCCTGTGCTGTTCAAACAAAAACGAGTAGGCATACACAAGTCTTATTTTAAAATCTTGAAATTTCGCACAATGTGCATTGACACGCCGAAGGATACGCCCACGCATTTGCTTGAGAATCCTGAGCGGTGGATTACAAAGGTGGGAAAATTTCTGCGCAAGACAAGCCTCGATGAGTTGCCACAGATCTTCAATATTTTTTGGGGACAAATGTCAATCATTGGTCCTCGGCCTGCCCTTTGGAATCAGTATGACTTAATCGAAGAACGAGATAAGTATGGTGCAAATGATATCCTTCCAGGCCTTACAGGCTGGGCGCAGATCAACGGCCGGGATGAACTTGAAATTCCCGTCAAAGCAAAGTTGGACGGTGAATATGTGGAGAAAATGAGCTTTTTGTTCGATTGCAAGTGCTTCTTTGGCACTATCACATCGGTTTTAAAATCCGACGGTGTCGTGGAAGGTGGAACTGGAGAAATGAAGAAGCAAGAAACACAAAAGGAAGAAGAGTCTTTAGCAAAATGAAGAAAATACTTATTACCGGAGCGAACAGCTATATTGGTACTTCGTTTGAAAACTACATAAAGGAAAATTGCCCTGATGACTATATTATTGACACCGTCGATATGATTGATGGCACGTGGCGGGATAAGGACTTTTCGAGATATGATTCTGTTTTTCACGTTGCCGGAATTGCGCATTCCGATAATGGTAAGATCAGCGAGGAAAAAACCAAGCTATATTACGCTGTTAACACCGATCTTACGCTCGAGACGGCCCAAAAAGCCAAGGCAGACGGTGTGAAGCAATTCATATTTATGAGCAGTGCCATCGTGTACGGCGAAAGCGCCCCCATTGGAAAAACGAAGGTAATCACCAAAGATACCCCTGTCAGCCCCGCAAATTGTTATGGCGACAGTAAAGTGCAGGCCGAGAACGGAATCAGACCACTGAGCGACGATTCTTTTAAGGTCGTTATTCTCCGTCCCCCCATGATATACGGGAAAAACAGCAAAGGCAGCTATCCTATACTGTCGAAGATAGCACAAAAACTCCCGGTGTTTCCCTATGTAAATAATCAGCGTTCTATGCTTTATGTGGGAAATCTGGCAGAATTTGTCCGTTTAATGATCGACAATGAAGAGCAAGGCACATTTTGGCCGCAAAACGCAGCCTATACAAATACCTCCGAATTGGTCAGGCTCATCGCTTCCACCCACGGAAAAAAGGTGCTGTTACTTAAAGGAACTGTATGGGCGCTAAAGTTGATGAGCGGAATTACCGGTCTTGTAAACAAGGCCTTTGGCAGCCTAACTTATGACCTGTCTATAAGTGCGTACAAGCAGGCATATTGCCGCTTTACTTTGGAAGAATCTATTGAACGAACGGAGAAATAAAATGTCGAAACACATTTTGGTCGTCAGCCAGTATTTCTATCCGGAACCTTTTCGGATCAATGATATCTGCCGTGAACTTGTAACACGAGGCTATAAGGTCACTGTGCTGACGGGCATACCAAATTATCCGGAGGGCAGGTTTTATCCCGGCTACAGCTGGTTCCGTCGCAGAAAGGAATCCTTAGACGGTGTAAATGTGATCCGGATTCCCTTGATACCTCGCGGAAAGACGTCCTTGGGCTTGGTGTTTAACTATTTTTCCTTTGTGATATCCGGTTTTTTCTGGCAGCTGTTCACAAAGATAAAAGCAGATTCCGTATTTACTTTTGAGGTTTCCCCTATGACCCAGGCGCTGATCGGTGTGTGGTACGCCAAGCGCAGGAAAATTCCTCACTACCTGTATGTGCAGGATCTATGGCCCGAAAATGTGGAAACCGTTACAGGCATCCACAGCAAGCTGGTAATTACGCCGATCAGCAAAATGGTGAATTATATCTACAAACGATGCGATAAAATTCTTGCAACTTCTCCCAGTTTTGTGATGGAAATCCGCAAGCGCGTTCCTTATGCTCCTGAGAAGGTTCTGTACTGGCCCCAGTATGCAGAGACGTTTTGTCAGCCGATGGAAAGGAAACCAGTGCCGGAGATTCCTGAGGATGGGAGATTCAAGATTATTTTCACAGGCAATATCGGGCAGGCGCAAGGCTTGGATATCTTGCCAAGAACGGCAAGATATTTGAAAGATCGTGGTGAGAAGCAGGTGTGCTTTGTGATTGTCGGCGGTGGCCGCAATAAGGAGCAGTTACTGAATAAAATTGCCGAGCAGAATATCAGGGAGATGTTTATTATGATCGACCGTCAGCCGGCTGAAAGAATTCCGGAACTGTTGGCAGCCTGCGATGTGGCATTTATCTCCTTTATGGATGATCCGTTGTTTGAAAAAACAATCCCGGCAAAGCTTCAGTCCTATATGGCTTGCGGAATGCCAATTGTCGCTGCAGCCAAAGGTGAAACCAAACGGATTATTGAGGAAGCGGATTGTGGTGTTTGCAGTCCGATCGGAGATGAAGCGCAGCTTGCATGTGGGATTTTGGGGCTGTGTTCCCTAAAAGACCTGCAGTATTTGGGGGATAATTCTCACCGCTATTTTCTGCAGAATTTTGCAAAGAAAAATGTAATGGATCTTTTTGAAAAAGAAATTTTGTAAGTGCAGACAATTCGTATTGATAATCACAGAAATGTATGCGTGATGCTTTTTTGAAAATACAAGAAAGGCGAATCCGATTATGGAGGCACAAAGAAATCAAGGTCTTGATTTGCTGCGGATTATAGCAATGTTTCTGGTAGTAAGCATTCACTATTTTGGGTGGGGAGGAATTGCATCCGATTCCGGAGCACCTTTGCTGAATGTTGCATTTAGTGGCGGCGTCGCAATTGCGGCCAATTGTGCGGTAAACTGTTTTTACTTAATATCAGGTTATCACATAAAAGAGCAGGAGTCGCTGGTATCAGCAAAAAAGCGGATTTTAAAGGTGTGGATACCTACGACCATTTACTCCGTTGCAATACCGTTATTGTTGCTTGTCGTGGGGCAGATTACGCTGTCGGCCAAGCAAATGGTTATGCTCTTTTTCGCGGTTATGGGAAATCAATATTGGTTTTCTACCTGCTTCATTGCAATGACGGCGCTAACACCATTCTTTGCTGTTATGCTGAAAAATCTGGCCAATACCAAAATGCTTTTGCAGTTTACCTGCGTGATGCTTTTTTTGGATTGCATCCAACCTGTTTTCGGATATAATGCATTCTCAAATATTGGCTATGGGATTCTCCATGCTATGACCATGTACACCGTTGGTTATACAATTAAGCGGACAAAGTTTACCGTTAAGCCGTGGGTTTGCTGCGGTGTTTATGCTGCGTGTGTTGTGGTGATTTGCCTGGTCACATTGCTCTCAATGCGGTTGACTGGAGATCGGAACAGAACAATCGCAGACTATAATTCACCTTTAATGGTGATTGAGTCGGTAGCGTTCTTTATGTTCTTTTTGAACCTTAAAGTGAATGTGAAATTTTCTATATTGGCTCCATATATATTCGGCATATATCTTTTAAACGACAATCAATATGCCAGAGATTTCCTGTGGAAAACACTTTTTAAGTGTGACAAATTTTACAGAAGCCCGCTGTTGCCGTTGCATTATTTCGGTGTCGTTGTTTGTTTTATGCTGGTAGCTGGAGGTATAGAGTTTTTGCGGATCAACCTATGGTGCTGGGTTAAGAGAAGGCCAGCTATTAAAAAGATTACTGACAAATGAGAGGTTTATATGCTTGATTTAACCGTGTTGATTTTAGCGCATAACGAGGGGAAAAATATAGCGCGCAGCGTATCTTCCGTCAAAACTATCGCAAAAAGAATCCTTGTTATTGATAGCGGTAGTACAGATCGAACGATTGAGATTGCAAAAGAGAATGGTGCGGAGGTTATTTCTCACAGTCCCTTTGTAAATTACGCAACGCAATTTAATTGGGGGCTTGACAACACGAACATCGATACAAAATGGGTGTTCCGACTGGATGCCGACGAGCAGGTCACACCGGAATTGGCAGTAGAAATTGAAGAAATGCTGGCAAAGTACGATGATGATTGTGTCAACGGCTTTGAGGTCAAATGCCGCATCATATTTCTCGGCCGTTGGATCAAGCATGGTGGCACATATCCCTTGATAATCCCTCGCATTTTCCGCAGAGGCTACGGTCGCGTGGAAAGTAGAAAGATGGATGAGCATACCTTGATTGAAGGGCAGGTCATCCGGCTGCAGAACGATCTTATTCACTACGATTTCAAAGGTCTCACTCCGTGGATTGCAAAGCACAATAACTATTCAGACCGGGAATGTCAAGACTACTTTGAGCGGTTGGAAAATCATACACACCAGTTAGCAGGTAGCATTGTCGGTTCCCAGCGTCAGCGGAAGCGGTTCTTGAAAAACGGTGTCTATTATAACCTCCCGTTGTTTTGGCGCGCTTGGTTTTACTATATATACCGTTACTATATCCGCCTGGGTTTTTTGGACGGACCGGAAGGTAAAATCTTCTGCTTCCTACAGGCGTACTGGTATCGTTTTCTGGTAGATGCAAAAATATACGAAGCAAGAAAATTTGGTGAAAATAAATGAAAAAGATCCTGATTTTGACGGGAAGGTATCTTCCCGGATACAAGGATGGCGGCCCCTTGCGCACAATCATAAATGTAGCAGAGGCGTTGGGTGACGAATATGACTTTCACATTGCCGCACTGGACAGAGATCACGGGGATACAGTTCCCTATCCTGGGATTTCTTATAACACATGGAATTGTGTAGGAAAAGCAAAGGTTTGGTATGTGCAGCCAGGCGGATTTACAACAGAATTGTTGTTAAAGCTGGCGCAGGGGATGGATATCATCTATTTGTGCAGTTTTTATGACCCTTACGGCTACAAAACGCTTCTGCTTAAAAAAGCAAAGAAAATCAAATGCCCTGTGGTTCTGGCATCTATGGGTGTCTTTTCCAAACAGGCCTTGGCCAGCAAATCTATAAAAAAAACGGTGTTTATTACGGGGTGCAAGTTATCGGGTCTGTTTCGTAATATCACGTGGTCAGTTACTTCAAATTTAGAAGCTGATGATATCAAGCGAGTCATCGGAAAGAATATCCGCTATGTAGTTGCAGAGGATATTCCCCGATCCCATGTCCCTGGTCTACAGGAAAAGACCGTCGGACCGCTGAAGGTCGTTTTCCTTTCCCGTATTTGTGAGCATAAGAATCTTTTACTGGCAATTGATGCGGTTAAAGGGATGAAAGACAATTCTGTAGAATTAACAATTTGTGGACCGGTATACGAGGAAGATTATTGGGAGCGATGCAAAAAGAAGCTGGATGGTTTGGCTTGTAAGTGGGCATATACAGGAGATATTCCGTCAGAGCAAGTACAAGCAATTTTAGCACAGCATGATGTATTTATCCTGCCCACCCAAAGCGAGAATTATGGGCATGTGATTTTTGAGGCGCTGTCTGTAGGTTGCATTCCCTTAATCAGTGACCGAACACCCTGGCAGAGTGTGGCAGATGTCGGTGCGGGCTATGTGCTGCCGATGGAAGTGCAGGCTTTTACAAGCGCGTTGGATGCTCTGTCCCAGATGTGTCCGGAGGAGAGGAAAAAGCTGGCAGAGGCAGGCGTTGCCCTTGCCAACGCAAAGCTGCAGGAAACCAGAGAAACCACCGGTTACCACAAGATCTTCGGTTAGAAAAAATCTTTAGAGAATACTACGCAAAAGGAGGAAAAGTATGCTGTTTCGACTTAGAGAAATCGTTCGGAATTTGCTGATCAGATTTTTTATGGCACCAAGAAACAATCTGCAAGCCTGCGCAGACCGCAGCTTTTCCCCTGACGGTTATGATCAAACTTATATTGTAAATTCCACTATTATTACAAAGTATCAAAAAGGCGAGGACGTGCGATTTTTTCGGGAATGTCACCGCCATCTGTCACTGCGAGACTGTCTAATTGCCGGTATTGAAGATTATTTTGATCGGATATCCTGCTGTGCACAACGCAGAGAACTGAAAGAAGCCATATTTGTAGATATACAGGATATGCGCAACTATCGTCGCATTACAAAGATTTCGGGCATATTCGAAAGTGATCTAATGGATATCCTCAAAGGAGTTTATAAGGATTACAATGCCTCTGGTGTACCATGCTTCGCTAATTTTAATCAGCAAGAGGAGTTTATCGCCTTTATCAAATATATTAACGGCCTAATCAACTGCCAGAAAATCAATGCATATTTACCGGTAGGAATGTATGAAAACTACAGCGCCAACAAGCAACTGGCAACATACAGACTTGCCTGTATGTTAGGTGTTGAATCACTGATTACCCCGGTACAAGTATGCAGTTTCTCCGACGGAAACACTGAAAGACTTGGGACGCTGATGGAAAAAGCGCCGGGATATCCGCCCTCCGAAATCGTTCCTCAAAAAAGGACGAATTTGGATTGCAGTTCTTTTCTCAAAGACCTCACCTGCCTTGAATATTTAGACGCCCTTTGTTACCAACTGGATCATCGGTTGGATAACTATTATGTGATAGAGAACAAAGAGGGGCAGATTGCCCGTGTGGTAGCGTTTGATAACGATGCTGCAAGAACCTTTTTTATCAATAATAAACTGCCCAAAGGAACGTATGCCGGCTGTTCTGGCGTTTTAGCCAAGGACGGCACCGTTGATCGCCCCTATATGGATCAGGACTTTGCACAGGCATTATGCCGTCTTAATAAGGCTGTACTGGAAGAACAACTTGGCGGACTTATGTCCAAAACGCAGCTACATTGTCTTTGGAATCGAATCTGTTTGTTGCAGCAGGCAGTAGAAAAAACTGCTAACGGAAACAAAGATTTTTTGGTTACAGACTGGAATGCTGTTAACCCGCAAGAAGCGGCGGACGACCGCTATGGATGCACCTATTATAAGCTTTACTTAACAGATACGCTGATGCTGGATCGGGAAAAGTTATTTAAAGAAATGAAGGATCAGCAGTAGAGAATTGAGGTTTGCTATGCACATTATTTATATGGGTGTGATCTCCCGACCTGAGGACATCGGTAAAATTGGTGAAGCGTCGGTTGCCGGGAATAAAATGCAGTATAATCTGCTGAAATATTTGTCCCGCTATGAGGATTTGCAAATTGATGTGGTTTCTTTTCACCCCTACAAGGCATTTCCTCGTTGCAAAAAGCTATGGATTCCCAAAACAAAGGAACAGCTTTTTCAAAATGTGGATTTGTGGCAGGTGGGCTATCCTAATCTACCGGTAATCAAGCAGCTGATTATCCCGCTTATGACCCGGTCTATGGTTAAAAAGCTTATTCAAAGCCGAGATGATGTACTTATGCTGTACGATATGTATCCCAACCAGGGCGTGCCTATGGCTATGCTGCGGAAGAAGGTCAATGACCGAACCGTCTGCCTACTGGCGGATTTGTCTATAGGAGGTGTGGCAAAGGAGGAAGGTTTGCGGAAGTTTTTGCGAAGATTCTATGACGGAAGCACCTTGTCCAATATGAAAAAATGCAATAACTACATCGTTTTGAACGAAAATGCTGCAAAAGAATTTGCTCCACATAGTCAGTACATAGTTATGGACGGCGGTGTAGAGCCTTCCGAATATCCCACTGAAACAATCGGTTGGGACGGCAAGGAAAAAAATATTATATATACCGGCGCGTTGGTAGATTACAGCGGCATCATGAACCTCATTGATGCCATAGCGCTTTTGGAGGATTCCTCCATTGTTTTGGATATTTACGGCGATGGTTTTTTGAAATCGGAGATTGAAGCTATTGCTTCCCAAAATCCCCGGATTCGCTATCACGGACGGGTAAGCAATCAGGAGGCAATGGCAGCACAACAGTCCGCTTGGCTGCTGGCAAATCCAAGACCTACCGAATCGCATATTGCTCAGGTTACCTTCCCTTCAAAGATTTTTGAATATTTGATGAGCGGCAGACCGGTAATGACCACCCGGCTTAACGGCTTTTCTGCCGATTACGACCAGCTACTGTTTTGGGTGGATGGAAATATGCCTGAGTCGCTGGCGACCTGTATTAATGATATCAATTGTGTGGATGATGGAGCATTAACCCAAAGAGCCCAAGATGCCCGCGCTTATTTATTAAAAAACAAAACATGGGAACAAAATGCCCGCAAGGTGCATTCGTTCCTTTTTGATACATTGGGGGAAAAGTATGAACCAAACTGCCAAGCAACTAAATAGCGGTATCGGTCTGCTGATTATTCTGGCGTTCCTTGTTGTCGCCCGGATCAGTTGCCCCGCACTGAGCAACATTCCTATTTTTACCGTTGCATTCACCTTTTTGTATGGCGCGGCATTTTTGGGAATTTTCCTGCTGACCAGCCGGTATGTCACAAAGACCGAGTTAGTAATCCTGCTGCTTTCTGCATTGTACACAATGTATATGCTGCTGCGATCAATTATGTCCGGAAATGGCTTGTTTGCAACAGATGCCTTTAACGCTTACATCATCATTTTTCTTGTGGTGATTTATATTTGGGTCACCCGCCAGCCTGCAGGAAAACAAAAAGCACTACTGAATCTGATTTTTGCTGCGCTTATTTTCGATTATGCTTACTCCATTTGGGTTCTTACGCAGGATCCCAATGCCAGCCGTATTGCAGCTACAGGCAGCGTTCTGGAGAAAAGCCCCTATGACGTAATTAATGCGGTAGGTAACTTTGACGCCGTGTATGGCGGTATCAGTGTAGTAACCATTTTACTGTGCATGCTGCAAAATGCAAAACGAGGTGCCTTGCAAAAATGTCTGCTCCTCGTTATTCTCGCATTGGCGTTCGTCTTTATTTTTATGGCATCCTATGCCACAGCTTTAGTCCTACTGTTGTTTGCTGTTGCTTTGGTATTTGCCAGCCGGAATAGATTCTTTGCCGGATTGCTGGTGACAAGTCTTGCACTGATTTTGATATGCCATGAAGCTATCGGGCAATGGATTGCGGAGCAGTCTGTTCATTTCTCCAATATGGAAACGCTCCAAAAGAAAATCATAGACTTCGGTCAAATGCTGAAAACCTTTGAAACTGCCGGTACTTATGACGGCTCTGAAGGTCGGCTGGCTCGTATGCAATGGTCTCTTGACACCTTTAAACAATATCCTATTTTTGGTGGTCATGGTGTGAGTGGCGCCAAAATCGGTGGTCACAGTGAGCTTTTGGATATGCTTGGAAAGTACGGGATTGTAGGCTTCGGTTTGCTGGCAGCATTCCTCGTAACACTTTACAAGGACATTCAAAAGAAACTGCACACTTCGCATATGAAGAAATGCTGCAACATTGTGTTTTTTGTTTGGAGCATCACTGCAGTGCTAAACCCTGCGCTCTATTCCCTGCAGATGATGCCGATTATCTTGATGTTGCCGTTAGCTAATTCTTATGGCACAAATAAAGCAGAAATAATTGCGTGCAACGAACAGGAGAATTTACGATGAAGCTTTTGTGGATCACCTTTGCCCCAATTGGACAGGCTTCTGTCTTGTTTTATAAAAAGTCGACCCAAAGTGGTGGTTGGATAGATGCTTCTCTCAGTGGTCTACTGCCGTGGATTCAATCCAGAGAACTGCAATTAAATGTTGTTGCTCTGGGGGACAAAGAGGAAACAGTTTTTGATGCACAAACCGGTGTGACTTATCATATGCTGCCACTTCCTCGTCTCCGAGGAGAGCGTAATGCTGCGAAAGCCGTTCCTGTATGGAAGGCGTTCTTCGAGAAGCAGAAGCCGGATCTGATTCAGATTTGGGGTACAGAGTTTACATTTGGTTTGGATGTGCTGGATGCTGCCGGTGAAATCCCCGTATGCATTTTTATTCAGGGCGTTATGTCCTCTTTGGTTGCCCATCCCTTGGGTGATATAACGGAGAAGTCTCTGGTTCGTCAGTTGGGTTTGACAGCGTATTTCAAATTCCGTTCCTTGCGCAAATGGCGCAAGATTGACACAGCCCATATTCCCTTTGAAGCAGAGCTTGTCCGCAGAGCAACAGGACTGCTGGTAGATAGCGAATGGACCCGGGCACAGTACAGTCCTTATACTCACCGGTTCTACAATGTTCCGCTGCTGGCAAGAAATTGCTTCCGTGAGGA
>JAZQUL010000073.1:0-2481 GCA_045631285.1 Faecousia sp.
CCTCAAGCATCTGCTCAATTACTGGAAGTAACTCTTGTAGCTTTGTGTATCTTCGTTTATTCATAGTAAATCCCCCCTGATGTTATTATCCTACATCAGGGGGGATTTTGTCTATTGTCCAGTTTTACTGGTTCAGTTCAAAAGTCGTACCGGGGAACTGTTATTTTGTAATTACTTGGATCGCATGATGCAGGCAGGAAACACTTATTGTCGTATGGCCTGTTTCCTGCTCACCGTCAATGGTCCAATACAGATCCTCCGGAGCAGAAACGCTTACGGAATCGGTGCTGAGGAAGGTAATCATTTCACAGTTATAGGTCTTCTGTTGGAGCGCACGGACACATTCGCCCAGTTCAAACAAATCCTTGGGCGCACGAATCAACAGCAGTTCCAGTTTGCCGTCTGCCATGTCTACACGATCCGGTGCCAAGGTAAGAACACCGCCTACGCTGGTGGAATTACTGATCGCACCAAACAGAAACTTATCCTCTATGTGATTAAGAATGAACAAGGACAGTATACAGTGGAAAAGTAAACAAAACTTCAACAAATCCGGTAATAGTTGACTTTGAGTTTACTTTGCTGCGGTATTCTTTTGAGGCATATACTGGAGGGAATATCATGAGCGAAAAGAAAACTTCAATGTTGTTTCGGTTTATCAAATGGTGCGTAAAGGGCGTTTATCCTAAGATGCAGGTATGTGGTGCAGAAAACCTGCCGGAGGAACCTGTGATCATCGTAGGCAACCACTGCCAAATGAACGGCCCGCTTGTTGGTGAATTATATGTGCCAAACGCTCCGTATATTTGGTGTGCCGGTGAGATGATGCGGCTAAAAGATGTGCCGGAATATGCCTTCCGGGATTTTTGGAGTCAGAAACCCAAGTGGATGCACCCCTTCTTTAAGCTGCTTTCCTACATCATTGCGCCGTTGTCGGTCTGCATCTTTAACAATGCCCGGACCATCGGTGTCTATCATGACACCCGGATTCTTTCTACTTTCAAGAATACCGTAAAGATGCTGCAGGAAGGAAAAAGTGTTGTGATCTTCCCGGAGCATGATGTGAAGCATAACCATATCGTCTATGATTTTCAGGACAAGTTCATCGACATCGCAAAGCTGTATTATAAGAAAACCGGCAAAGAACTGACCTTTGTCCCTATGTACATTGCGCCCAAATTGAAAAAGTTATGCCTGGGGAAGCCAATACGCTTCCAGGCAGCTGAGCCGATGGATACCGAGCGCGGCAGAATTTGTCATTACTTAATGGATGAAATCACAGCCATTGCGGAAAGTTTGCCGGAGCATACGGTAATTCCATACAGAAACATCCCGAAAAAGTATTATCCGACAAATATTTCCAAGGAGTGGACTTATGAAAAAACCGGTGGTTGATTACCGAACCTTTCGCTTACGCAAGATCAATGAGCCGCAATTAGCTATGTTGCCGACAGATTGGCAAACGGTGACGATATCTGCCTTGACCGTGTGTTTGTGACCCATGCAGGATGCGATCCCGAAATTGTAGAAAGTGTGGCACAGGCGGTAAAAAACACCCTGCCCTTCAAGGAAGTCCTGGTAACCAGAGCGGGTTGCACGATTTCCTCCCACTGCGGTTCCAATACGCTGGGTGTTCTCTTCGTTAGGAAGACTCCGCTGCATTGATTCAGTTTCACCTATTGCATTCATCTCAGCTGTTTAACGAATGCAACGCTCCGCCATCTCGCGTTGCATTGTATCAAAATGTGTAGGATATGCCAAAAAAGAGAGGCTTTCGGGCCTCTCTTTTTTGGTGCCGCAGGACTCGAACCCATTAAATGCAACAGTCCTGTGGACTGTTGCGCGCGACGGCTTGACGGAGCGCAACTATAATTTTCGCCAAAGGCGAAAATGCAAATCGAGTCCGGTTGCTATACGAGAAGAGAAGAGAGGCCTTCGGGCCTCTCTTTTTTGGTGCCGCAGGACTCGAACCCATTAAATGCAACAGTCCGGTTGCCTGCACCGGCGACATGCCGCTGTGTCTTGTTTACACGGAATCATTAGAGAACAGTAACAATTTGTAAGCGAAACGACCAAAAAATTCCATAAAAATTTGTGGAAGATATTGTAATTTCCAGCGAGCTCTGTTAGAATGTAAAAATGATAAGTTAGGTCTGTATATTCATGCGCAAACAGATCACAAAAACTTACTTTAGTTTTCATTAAGGAGTGAGAAGCGATGAAAAGAATCAACAAATTGCTTGCGCTGTTGCTCTGCGCAGCCGTGATCTTTTCTACCATCTTCGTGCAGGGCTTCGCTTCCGAGACTGAGACAGCCGATACCAGTGAGCTGACTCAGCCTGAAGCAGAACCTGCAGCCTCTGCAAGTGGCGCAGTTGAGGTTACCCATGATGGCGTAACTACATACTACGATACTCTGCAGGAGGCATTTGACGGCTTTGCACCCAGCAATGACACCTATGGTGGTACCTATGTTGTTAC
>JAZQUL010000074.1:0-7599 GCA_045631285.1 Faecousia sp.
TTGCCGGTAACTGGAAGATGAACAAGACCCCCTCCGAAACCAAGGAGTTTATGCAGAACCTGAAGGTAATTATGCCCAAGGGCCGTTGGTGTGATGTGGCACTGTGCGTTCCCGCTGTCTGCATTCCCGCAGCTGTACGCGCTATGCGTGATACCCGCGTAGGCATTGGCGCTGAAAACTGCAACGCCAACCCCTCCGGCGCATACACCGGTGAGATTTCCACCGGTATGCTGGTAGACGCCGGCTGCAAGTACGTCATCATCGGCCACTCCGAGCGCCGCGCTATGGGCGAGACCGATCAGGATGTCAATGCCAAGGTACTGGCAGCCCTGGATGCAGGCCTCATTCCCATTATGTGCTGCGGTGAGAGCCTGGAGCAGCGTCAGGCCCGCATCACCACCGAGTGGATTGCTATGCAGATCAAGCTGGGCCTTATGAACGTTCCCGAAGATAAGATTCGCAAGGTCGTTATCGCCTACGAGCCTATCTGGGCCATCGGCACCGGTATGACCGCTACGCCCGAGCAGGCGCAGGAAGTCTGCGAGGGCATCCGTACTGTTGTTCGCAAGCTGTACTCCTCCAAGACCGCCCGCACCATCTCCATTCTCTACGGTGGCTCTATGAATGAGAAGAACGCTTTCGAGCTGCTGGCTCAGCCCGACATCGACGGCGGCCTCATCGGCGGCGCTTCCCTGGTTCCCGAAAAGTTCGTGCAGATCATCGAAGCTGCAAATCAGCCCACCCTCTAAGCCTTTTATGGGAGCAGCCCTGCTGCTCCCATTATTTCTAAGAAAGGAGGCCATTTATGAAGACCTTACTACTTCCCGGTAACGCACCGGACACCGCCAAAACTGCCGCAGATATTCTTCTTGCCGGCGGACTTGTGGCCATTCCTACCGAAACCGTATACGGCTTAGCCGCCAATGGCCTCGACCCCGAGGCTGTGGCAAAAATATTTATTGCCAAAGGCCGTCCTCAGGACAACCCCCTGATTTTGCACGTTTCCGAGGCAAAAGAAATGGAACGTTTTTGTCACAGCATCCCGGAAAGCGCCTACCGCTTGGCGGAAGCCTTTTGGCCCGGGCCGCTGACGATGGTATTGCCTGCACGGGATTGCGTTCCCAAATGCACCACCGCAGGTCTGCCGACGGTTGCTATCCGCTGCCCGGATAATGACATTACCCGAAAGATTATCGCCCTTGCAGGCGTTCCGCTGGCTGCGCCGTCAGCCAACCTCTCCGGTAAGCCCTCCACCACCACAACAGCTCACGTGCACCACGACCACAACGGCAGGATCGATGCCATTGTGGATGGCGGCCCTTGCCGCGTCGGTGTAGAGTCCACCATTGTGGATTTATCCGAGGGTACGCCACGACTTCTCCGTCCCGGTGGCATTACGCCCGAACAGCTTAAGGAAATTCTCGGGGAGTTGATTGTGGACAAGGCCGTTTCTTCCTCTGTGGAAAAGGATGCCGTGGTCAAAGCCCCCGGTATGAAATACCGCCACTATGCCCCGGATTGCCGGGTGGTCATTGTGGATGGCGACCTGCTTGCCGCAAAAGATTATATCAAAAAGCATTTCGCCCCCGGCAACCGGGTGCTATGCTTTGAAGAAGAACTCACCGCGTTCGCGCCCTTCTCCCCCCTTGCCTACGGCAAAGGCAGCGATATGGACACGCTGACCGCAGGCCTTTTTGCCGCACTACGGGAGCTGGATGACCCCAGTATCGGTACCGTCTTTGCCCGGTGTCCCAAGGGCAGCGGCAAGGCGCTGGCTGTCCAGAACCGACTGGAAAAAGCAGCCGGTTTTCAGCGGATAAACCCCCGAAAACAGCACTTTATCCTGGGCATAACCGGCGGTACAGGCTGCGGAAAATCTACGCTGCTGGATGTGATTTCTCAGCTTGGCGGTACAGTCATTGACTGTGACAAAGTCTATCATCAGCTTTTGGAAACAGATACGGCTATGCTCTCTGCCATTGAAAACCGCTTCCCCGGCGTTGTGATAAATGGCGTTTTAGACCGGAAAAAGCTGGGAAAAGTGGTCTTTTCCAATGAAAATTCTCTTCGCGACTTAAACGCCATTACCCACATGGCGGTCAAAGAGAAAGTCCTTCGCCTCCTCCCAAGCCAGCCTTCTTTGGTGGCAATCGATGCCATCGGTCTTTTCGAGGGCGACCTCGCGCCTCTTTGTGATTTGACGGTTGCGGTCACCGCAACCGAAGAAATGCGTGTCCGCAGGCTGATAGAAAGAGATGGCATCTCAGAGGAATATGCCCGATCCCGTATCTGCGCCCAAAAAACGGATGCAGAATTTACCCGACTTTGCAATTTCACCTTAGAAAACAATGAAACGATGGAAGCCTTCCGCGAGAAATGCCTTGCATTTCTGTGGAGAGCGGATATAATAGAAGCAGAATAATGAAAAAGGAGAAATGTTTATGACCACAGAAGAACTGCGCGCTTCCCTTTTGACTGCGCCGAAAAATGGCTACACCTCCCTGAACCCCGAGCAGAAGGCTGAAATGGAGGCTTACTGCAAGCGGTATTCCGCTTTTATGGACGCCTGCAAGACCGAGCGCGAGGCGACCGCTTGGGCTGTGGAGACTGCAGAAAAGCACGGCTTCAAGGCGCTGGTTCCCGGAATGCCCCTCCAGCCCGGTGATAAGGTATATAAGAACAACCGCGGCAAGAGCATTATGCTGGCCGTTATCGGCTCCGCTTCTCTCAATGAGGGCGCAAATATCTGCGCTGCCCACGTGGACTCTCCCCGTATGGACTTAAAGCCCAATCCCCTTTACGAAGATTCTGAGATTGCTTATTTCAAAACCCATTACTATGGCGGCATCAAGAAGTATCAGTGGGTTACCATTCCTCTGGCGCTCCACGGTGTGGTTTACCGCAAGGACGGCTCTGTCATTACCATCACCATTGGCGAAGACGACAGCGACCCTGTCCTTTGCGTTTCCGACCTGCTGCCCCACCTGGCCGCTGACCAGATGAAGAAGACCCTGGCGGAGGGCATCGTAGGCGAACAGCTGAACGTCATTCTGGGTACAGAGCCGATTGAGGGCGAAGGCAGCGACCTCGTAAAGCTGAATATTATGAAGTTGCTCAATGAGAAGTACGGTCTCATCGAGTCCGACTTCCTCTCTGCCGAACTGACCATCGTGCCTGCCGGCCGCTGCCGTGAGGTCGGTTTGGACCGGAGTCTCTTGGGCGCTTACGGTCACGACGACCGGGTCTGCGCTTATGCAGAAATTGAGCCTCTGCTGAATATGGGTATCCCCACCCATACTGCAGTATGCATCCTCGCTGACAAGGAAGAAATTGGTTCCGTTGGTATCTCCGGTATGCAGAGCAAGGCCTTCGACACCTTTATGCAGGATCTGTGCGACAGCACCGGCGCAAACCTTAACCGTTGCTTTGAAAATTCCTTCTGCCTCAGCGCAGACGTTTCCAATGCCTTTGACCCCAACTTCCCCGAGACCTGTGACCGCCGCAATAACAGTGTGCTCAACCGCGGTATCTCTATCTGCAAGTACACCGGCTCCCGGGGCAAGGGCGGCGCATCCGATGCTTCCGCAGAAGCGATGGGTCACATCCGTACTACCTTCGAAAATGCCGGCATTCTGTGGCAAATCGCAACATTAGGTAAGGTCGATCAGGGTGGCGGCGGCACAGTAGCTGCCTATATGGCAAACCGGAACATTGTCACCGTAGACGCAGGCGTTCCCGTTCTGTCTATGCACGCGCCGATGGAGCTGGTCTCCAAGCTGGACTGCTATATGACGATGCTCGCCTGCAAGGCCATCTACCTGGCATAATCTGCAATCGCAAGGTTCGTCGAGGACGCCGGTCCCTACAAAATACCTTTAAAAATTCAGGGGCGTGTTGCAAAATGTTTGCAACACGCCCTAAAACTATGAATCATCCACATCCTGCGGATGTAGGGGCGGATATTATCCGCCCGCGGGCGACTAATAGTCGCCCCTACAAATTCTAACGGACATCTTTGCGTTTTGCAACACACCCTTGTTTTTTTGGCTTCTTCGTGGTACAATATCTCTATCTTTGCAGAAGGAGGGTCTGCTGTGAAATATATTGCAAATTTCATCCGTAATTTTTTCCGTAAAGCAGATCTGTTTCTGCTGTTTTTATGTCTTGTAACCACCGTTTTTGGTTGGATCGTTATCGCCAGCACTACCAATGTCAGCGCATCCGGCCCGACCCGGTATCTCATCGTACAGGTGGCATCCACCTTTATCGGCATTTTCTGTTACGCCCTTTTTTCTTCGATTGATACGGACTTTTTCTCCGAACACCGCCGGGCGCTGCTTTTCCTTTGCTTTACAATGATTTTGATGCTGGTCCCTTTTGGCACGGACAACGGCACAGGCAACAAAAGCTGGATTCCCATTCCTATTATCAACATCCACATACAGCCTGCTGAGGTCTGTAAGCTGCCCCTTGTGCTGATTCTCGCTTCCATTATGGCATCTCACCAAAACCGTCCCTCCCACATGCTTTCCGTTTTACATATCGGTCTTGTGGCAGGCGCGCTAATTGGGCTTAACCTTGTGGTCTCCAAAGACCTAGGTGTTTCCCTGATTTTCGTTTTTATTTTTCTTGTGATGGCTTTTGCCGGTGGCGTAAGCGTTGTTTGGTTTTTGTGCGGTTTCGGCGCAATTGGCGCCGCTATGCCCATTATTTGGCCTCTTTTGGGCGAGTATCAACGCAACCGTATTCTAATGATTTTTGACCCCAGTTTAGACCCCAATGGCTTGGGCGTCCGGTATCATACCGTCCGTTCTCTGCGTTCACTCACCGGCGGCGGACTTTTGGGACAGGGCCTTTTTAACGGTCATCGCACCCAAACCCCCGATGCGCTGTTTGCCCAGCACACAGACTTTATCTTCTCCGCTATTGGTGAGGAATTGGGTTTTATCGGCTGCCTTTGCGTATTGGTTTTGCTCTTTGCCATCATCGCCCGCATTCTATGGGTGGGCACCCGCAGCCAAGACTATTTGCGACGGATGGTCTGCTTTGGCTCCGCGGCTGCCCTTATTTTCCAGGTAGTCATCAATGTAGGTATGTGTATGGGGCTTCTGCCCGTTATTGGCTTGACGCTCCCCTTTATCAGCTACGGCGGTTCGTCCATCATATCCTTATACGCAATGATGGGTCTTGTGTCCGGTGTGTACGCAAAGCCTGCCCCCACCAGTCAGGAGCGGTATCTAAGGCCCTATAAACTATAAAATTATCCGGCAGAGATTTCTCTGCCGGATTTCTTTTTACTCTGCTTCCCGTTTTTCCAGGTCTTTTAGAATTTCGCTGTAGAATTCCTCGCTGATCTTATACTTTTTAAGATACACGATATAGCCTACCACGATCATAATAAGCGGAATGACGAACATTGAAAGTTTCATAATCAGCTTACCGTCGCTGCCGATAGCATCCACTGTGCCGCCATCTACTTTAATACCGGCAATGATGAGGGTCATACTGGTAATACCGGTGGCGATGGCGCCGCCGATTTTATTAATAAAGGGCTGGATGGAGAAGGTGATGGATTCATTCCGCTTGCCCAGTTTCCACTGGCCGTACTCCACCGTATCCGCAAGGAACATCAGCATCAGCGTCTGGATAAACGCCTGTCCTACGAATACCAGTACTGCCGCTATGGCAATGAGGATAAGGGATACTTCCGCAAAGAAGAAGATCGCGTAGCCTGCCAGCACCAAAATCGTGCCTAAGGTATACAGGCTGCGACGGTTCATCCGCTTGGCAACTGCGGGATAAACCGCCAGCGTACCAAGCTGGGAAACGCCAACGACCGCCACCAGCACCACATACATTCCCTCGTCGCCAAAGAGGTACTTCATATAATACACCGCAAAATTGACGGTGGTGCAGTAGCCTACCATAAACAGGCCCATTGCCAGGGTGGTCCACATAAGCTGGTCGTTCTTAAGGAGCGCCCGGAACATTTGCTTCACGGTGGTAGACTCCTGCTTTTCGGGGGCAATCCGCTTTTCCTTAATGCCCAGCAAGGGGAACAGCAGTCCCAACACGAACAGCACCGCAACCACAACGGCGCACCAGAACCAAACGGCAGGGGTATCGCCCAAGGCGCTGGTGACAGGCTGCCAGGCCACCATCACGATGTACATACCGATATTGGCGCAGATACGGGCGAACGCGCCGGTCTTTTCCCGCTGCTTTTGGTCGGAAGACAACACCGGCAGCAGCGTCCAATAGCCGATATCGTTAATACCGTAAGTAATGTCCCACAGAAGATAAGCAATGCCAAAAATCACCACAAATACCCAGCCCTCGCCAATGCCGGCAAAGAGCAGTACCGAGAAAATGGCACTGAGAACACCGCCAACCAAAATAGCCGGCTTAAATTTTCCCCAGGGAGAACGGATATTATCGATGACAAGGCCGGTAATGGGGTCGTTAAATGCGTCAAAAATACGCATTACAGACAGAATCATACTGGCCGCGGCAAAGACCCATACAGGTAGGCTCAGTACATCGGATAAAAAGTACAGAAGTGTATTTGCCTCAAAGGAATAAAACATATCCCGGCCGATAGTGCCAAGGCCGAAATAAGTGCGGTTGCGGTCGTCAAGTGTTTTCAATCTTTTCTTCCTCCTCAATAATATATAAATCCGAGCCAAAATCGGAAAGAGTACGCTGGTTTTGGTCATAGCCCGTGCCGCGGAACAGGGGCAGCAGACGCACGCCTGCCATCAGTGCCGCGCCGGAGGCGGTGAGCTGTTGGTTACCGTCGGGCATAGTAATGAGCCGGTCTGCAGTCCGCAGCACCATACCGTTGGGGTCTAAGTCCACCGGGGCAACGTGCTTAATGAGGCTGCCGAACTGGCCGATCCGCAGCTTTTGGGCAAAGGTGGTAAAGCGGTATTGTTTCTCCCGGTTTAAATCCCGCAGGCACAGGGTTTCATAGCCCGGTGCTGCCGGAAGGAGCCTGCGGAATACTGCCGCCAATGCCGTTTTTTCCTTGGTTACCTGCCAGCCGTTTTTCAGCCGATGGAAATTGCCGAACTGGAACACATCGCGGTATTTTTTATAAAAGGCGATCTGTTCCTTAATCTGTTCCCGCTCCAGCTTCAGCAGGTGTTTTAAGTCCAATTCATAGCCCAAACAGCCGAAGAAAGACACGTTCCCACGGGTGCATAGCGGTGTGACACGCAAGGTCTGGGCGTGGGGCGCAGCGCTGACGTGGGCGCCAAATGTGGATTGGGGATACAAATAGGACAGATTCTCCTGAATGGTTAGCCGCTCAATGGGGTCTGTATCATCACTGCACCAAACCTGAGGCCCGTAGCACAGCATACCAAGGTCAAACCGGTTACCGCCGGAAGAACAGCTTTCCAGCAAGATATGGGGGCGGGGCACAAAGATGCGGCTTAGCACCTCGTAAAGCCCCAAAATATAGTCGTGGGCTTTCGCGCCTAAGGCGATACTGTGGCGGTTCATATCCCACTTTACATAGGTAATGGGGGCGCTGTCCAAAATACCGCAGACATTTTCTACAATATAGTCCCGGACTTCCGCCTTGGTTAAATCTAA
>JAZQUL010000075.1:0-2380 GCA_045631285.1 Faecousia sp.
GCGTGGATTACTGCATTTTCCAGAAGGTTGATCAAAACCTGTTCGATCAGCATGGCATCCATGGGGATGCTGACGAATTCATCCGGGATCTCCACCAGCACCTGCTGATCCGGAAAATGCTTGCGGAATTTGACCAAAACGATATCGATCAGCTCTTCCAACACTGTGGGGACCTTAGCAACACGTACCCGCTCTGAGTCGATGCGGGTGACAGAAAGAAGATTTTCTACCATACGGATCAGCCACTGGGAATCCTCCTGCACATCCTTCAATAGTTGCAGGCGCTGTTCTTCCTTGAGGGACTTGTAGTTTTCAATCAGAGTGGAGCTGGCGCCGTAGATGGAGGTCAGGGGTGTGCGCAGATCGTGGGACACAGCCCGCAGCAGATTCGCCCGCATGCGCTCCCGGTCAATCTCCGCCTTGATTTTTTCCTGATGCTTGATTTGGGTGGTCAATGTGCCGGTGATGATGGAAACGATCAGCATAACAATGGCAGAAGATACACACTCCGGGGAAATTAGATCAAAAGCATAATATGGATAGGTGAAGGCATAGTTGACTGCCAGGACACTGACCAGGGATGCTGCAATGCCCCAGAAATAACCCTGGGTGCGCCAGGAGATTAAAAACACACCCAGCACAAAAATCATAGGGATCAGGGTTTGCGTCTGAAACCACTGCTGCATGGAAAGATTTAAGATAAAGGTAACGATTAGAATTGCTAGAGAAAAGAATGCATCCTTGCAGTATATCTTTTTCTGACTCATAAAACGCTCCATTATTATAATTAAAAATTATACCACTTAGGCGGTAAAGATCGGGTAAATGATTAGCTCTGTAATATTATAGTTGATAGAAAAAGAGATTGCAAGAAACGGAAAGAGAATCGTATGCAGTCCACCGGACGATCGCTTTATATTTTCGAGTCCTTATCGCGATAAAAAAGAAAACGCCATCCAAATGGATGGCGTTTCTTCTGGCGACCCCGAACGGACTCGCAACGTTTGTGCCATAGGCACAAACTAAGGTGTTGTCCCCGTCGAGCCGGGGACAAGCGACCGACCACCGGACGATCGCATTATATTTTCGAGTCCTTATGGCAATAAAAAGAACACGCCATCCAAATGGATGGCGTTTTCTTTTGGCGACCCCGAACGGACTCGAACCGTCGACCTCCAGCGTGACAGGCTGGCGTGCTAACCGACTGCACCACAGGGCCAGAACATGACGGATTATAGCAGATAAAATTTGATTTGTAAAGACCTAAAATGAAAAAAGTTAAAAAATTTTAGCGAGAGATGTATTTCGGTTTGGTATCAAGACAATAAAGTGTTTTCGTGATTTACTCTTTTTTCTGCAAAAATAGAAGAACTAAGAGCTATTTGTTTAGAAAAACCAAAATAAATGCAAATAATACGGAGAATTTATCCAGTTTCGGAATTGACTTTATGCGGGAATCCAACTATACTATAATTTGTGAAAAGATGCTCAGGAGAAAATGAATTATGGTTAAAAAATGGGAAGTTACAATTCCTGCCCTAACCGGCAAAAAGCCCCGCACGGCTTATATTTACCTGCCGGATTATTATGAAGATGATCAATACCGCCGCTATCCGGTTTTGTATATGTTCGACGGCCACAATGTGTTCTTTGATTCCGATGCTACCTTCGGTAAGTCTTGGGGTATGAATAGCTATATGACATGGAATCGCAAGCCTTTGATCATTGTGGCGGTGGAATGCAACCACGGCGGTGCAGGCCGCGCCCGGTTGCGGGAATATTCTCCCGTCAGCTTTGAAGATCCCAAGTGGGGCAAGATCCGCGCCAAGGGTAAGATCTATATGGACTGGTTGGTCAATGAACTGAAGCCCTATATCGATGCCAATTACCGCACACTGCCCGACAGAGAGCATACCATCATCGCCGGCTCTTCCATGGGCGGTCTCATGAGTCTGTATGCTGCAACGGTGTATAACCACGTATTCCAGCGTGCAGCCTGTCTGTCTCCCAGCCTGTGGACAGATCCCAAGCGGTTGTTGCAGATCGTAGAAAAGGCTGAAATTAAAAATGACACCACCATCTACATGGACTATGGCAGTGAGGAAATGTTCAATCATCCCGGTAATGTCAGCGCCCTGATGGATATGGACAGACTGCTTGTTACCAAGCGCGTCAATCTGGCATTTCGTATTGTTCCCGGCGGCAACCACAGCGAGGCCAGCTGGGAAAAACAGATCCCCATCTTCATGGATTGTTTGGGACTATAAAGAAGGAGAAAATAGAGAATCATGGAAATTCGTTATTTCAAGCATTGGAGCAGCCACCTGAACCGCGATATGGAGTTCAAGGTCTACGGCCACGCAGGTAAGCCCGTTCTGTT
>JAZQUL010000076.1:0-6240 GCA_045631285.1 Faecousia sp.
TACCCACTCTTCTGCGTCAAAGAAAATAGGATTAAACACTTTTGCAAGCTGCTCATATTCTTTCACAGGGATTCTGTGGTAGGTCATTACCCACTCACCGGGGAAATCATTTCTCTTTCCCTTCCACTCACCTGCAGGCAAGCTATATAAGCCCCAGTGAATAAACATACCGAATTTTGCTTGCTTAAAAAACTCTCTGTTGTTCATAATCACACATCCAACGACTTTATTTATTCTCCGCTGCAAAAAGTATGCACAACATTTCGATACACCGCATCTGCAATCTGCATATATCCTTCGGGAAGAGGATGCACTGCGTTGATATCGAGCTGTTCGGTTTTTGCGCTTCTGCTATTGACTGGCTTCTGAATGTTGGGGTAGTTATTTTCGGAGTCAAACTGGGCAGAGATGGAAATAAACTCCATATAATCTCTGCATTCAGGCTCCTGCGCCCACTGCTGATATGCCATATTCAATTCAAGGTGATATGTTACCATATCATAGTAATCAGACAGAGGCAACTGCGCGCCGTAATTTGTCCCCAAACCACCTCGGCAGGACGGCATCGGAGGCGCCATAAGTCTTATCTTCACATCCGGAAAAGCTTCTCGTATATGCGAAACAAGATTCTTTCCCTTTTTCACAAGGGTCTGACAATACTCCGGTCTGGACAAAGTCAGTGCGTCAAAGCTAAGTAATCCATTGGCGCCCAAGAAGATATAGACCGCATCAATTTTTTCGATTTGGTTTCGTTTTGCATAAGAAAGAAAATCAATTTTTCCTGTACTGCGATCTAAAAAGGGACTGCTTATCTCTGTTCCAACGCTCAAAATGCGAATAGGCTCCGTATTTTGAGCATTTTGCTTGTGATACAGATAACCGCTCTCTGGCTTCGGCGCAGTGTGATCCTTATATCGGTTAAATTTTAGATAGCCCTGCTCCAGAGTTTCAATCTGCCATATACTCCCGTTCTCGTCTGTCCACAGGGAATGCTGATCCTCAATTGTTTTATCGTGATGGCACGCAACCCAAATGGCGCCCTCCAGAGTGGAGGTAAAGGTCTCCCATTTCCATCCTCCGTAAGCTTCACAGCCCACTTCTCCTTTTCGCCGCGTTCCGACAAACTCCACACCGTGGAGTCCCAGACCTTCGGGTTGACCGCCTGTTTGATTGATCCGTCGGTAAACCTCACCAATCCATTGGCAACCCTCCGTCAGAGAATCTCCCAGGCATAGGATGTTGACTTGGTTCTTCGGCTGTTGGGGCTTTACAACATTTAGGACAGTCTCCGCTTGTCCCAACAAGGTTTTATCAACATCATAAACAGAAATTGTCAGAGGATAGCGTCCGGGCGCATCCGGGAGATACTCAAAATATCTGGGAAAGCTCTTTCCTTTTTCACAGACTGTCACTATGGAATAAATGTAGGGATTTGGTGCCTCGATAACGCCCCGATAAAACAGTTGAAACACATCACCTACCACCAGGTCAAATGCTTCAGGCAACACAACACGCACACCGGAACACATAAGCAAACCTCCAAAAATTTTTTAGAAAATCATCAGGACGGACAAACGTAAAACTTACGACAAGGACAATGTATATGGAAGGGATATGGACGCGAATCAACATTCTCCTTCCATTTTAACTAATTATAGTTTTGTCTTGACCGTATGTATATGGCAAAAATTAAATATTGTTTCAACAATTAATATAAAAAATATGCCATATTTTATAAAAGATTTTGCGTCATTCGCAAAGAATCATATGCATTCTGTGAAAAGAAACCATAGAGATATAGGGCGCAGGTAAAAAGAAAAGTCATCCCAAGCGGGATGGCTTTAGCATTTTCGTTCACTAAGCTGAAAAAATTTACTACAATTTAGAAAAAATTGAAAAAATGCATAAATTATTAGTTGCATATAATGCGTTGCCATATTAAAATGGATAGTGTATACGCAGAGCATTCTCACAAAGTTGTGTAGAGGCATATTATAAAAATCCTTGTTTGCGTTAAACAGGTGTCCGGGTCTAGTAACGTGGAACTGTATCCGGTCACCGGTGTTTTGAAGAGAAGCGGCATTGCCAGCAAGTGCGATCCCTATGACCTGTATACTGTAAGTCGGTGGGGAATTTCTGCTTTATAAGGAAGTGTTCGGTGCAGCGCTGCGGCAATTTTATAAAAAACCGAGGAGGAAATTTGGTGGAACAGCTTCAAATCCTGTGGGTGGCTAAGTCCTGCGCCACATCCCAAAGCGGTGTAAAAGCCCATACGCACCTCTACTACCATATGCTCTATATAGAAAGCGGCATCTGCAATATGATTGCAGGTGGTCAGTGCTATACGCTGCGGCAGGGGCAGTGCATCCTGATTCCCCCGAATACGGAACACAGCTATTCCAACGAAGCGTCTGCAACAATGTACTATCAGGAAATTAAGTTTACTACCAACAAAGATGTTCCTTTGCGCGTTTCCGACAGCGTGTTGGTGAGCAGCTTGTTCCAACAGGTGGTGCGGGAGTATCCCTTGCTGGGTCGTTTGGCAGATAAACCGGTGGCAGCATATATGTCGGCGTTGCTGTACGCGCTCACGGAACAAGACCGCTTGGATGAAGCCGGCAGCTTCCAATATGTGGATGCGTCCGCTTTTGGCGAACTGGCGCGCAGCGTCATTCTATATTTGGAAGAGCATTATCAGGATGACCTGCGGCTGGATGATATTGCCGAGGCGGTGGGGCATAACAAGAGCTATCTGTGCGTAGCCTTTAAAAAGGATACCGGCTTTACTATTTTGGACTGCCTGAATACCATCCGGATTCGCCGGGCGGCAGAACTGATTGTTTATAGCGACCACAGCTTTGCACAGGTGGCAGATATGTGCGGTTTTGCCTCAGCGAGCCATTTCAACCGGGTGTTTCTCAAGCACGTGGGTATTACCCCGGGGCAATGCCGCAGAGCCTACCCTGTGGGCGTTCTGTTTGGCACAGAGGAAAAACCGGAAAATCGGTCCACTCGGTTTATGTACAGTGTATTGGCCCACAAGACCATTACACCGAAAATGATTCGGGAGTTGGATACTGCGGAATGAGATAAAAATGACTTCAACTATTCGGTTGAAGTCATTTTTTTATTTTGCTGCAATATATTCCACATACCCCTCACGAATACGGACGGTAAGCCTTCCGACCTCCACCAGATATTCCACCAAAACCTGAATGTTCCGCTTGGAACCCACTACTTTGGTGACCGTATTTAAATCAAATCCGAAATAGGCCATCATTGTCGCACATAGCTGCTCCAAAGTCAGCCAATGGTCGGCTAATTTTTCTACGATGGCCAGTTTTTCCTGGGCGTTGGCAATGTTGCGGTCAATGAGACCGCCAATTTCGTCATAAACACCGTTGTGGGCGAGAATATAGCGGTTATAATGCAGTTTTCGCAGAGATTCCTTTGCTTCCAGATCCAAGCGGAGGCAGGTATAATAGGGGAGTTTGACCGCCTGCATCACGTGGTCGCTGAGCAAGGTATCTCCAAGGTAAGCAACGCCATCGGGGGTGACGAACCCCACCTGTTCCACCGCGTGGCCGGGCAGCCACAAAAGAGGGAAGGTGGTGCCGGAGAGGGTACAGGAGGTATCACTTGGCGAAATGATTTGGTCCGGCTTACAGAAGGGGTACGGCCCCCGGGCTTTGTACATAGTGCAGGTCTCGTAACCGATGGCCTGCAAATTGGAGGACTCTTGCCCTACAATTTCTGAAAAGGGGGTCATATATACAGCGCAACCGTGGGCGGCCTTGATTGCTGCGTGGTTGCCGATATGATCCCGGTGATAATGGCTGGTCAGCAGCGCAGAAATGTGGATCTTTTCCTGCTCTAATAGGGATAAAATTCCCTCTCGGTCCGGGCTTTTGAGACCCGAGTCAATCATAATTGCCTGGGAACGGTCCGATATATACAGAGGAATCCGACAATGGCCGGTGACGATACACCAGGTATCTCCCAGCACGTGCTCCAAATATGGAGTAACGGGATTGTTCATCATTAGCTGCCTGACCTTTTGTGTTTTCTGGTTATTCGTAGTCGTAGAAGCCGTGGCCTACTCTGCGACCAAGACGGCCTTCCTGCACCATTTTTTCGTAAACATCGTACATATCGGGCTTTTCACCGGTTTTTTCGTAGGTTTCCTTCATAATGGTATAGGTCAAATCAATACCTGTCAGGTCATTGAGGCGGAAGGGACCCATCTTGTGATTGAAACCGTACTCCATAGCAATGTCTACCTCTTCAAAGGTGCAATAGCCGTTTTCTACCAGATACTTAGCTCGCTGCTGCAAGCCACCGATCAAATAATTGCCGGCAAAACCGGGAAGTTCCTTTTTCTGCCAAATGGGCTTCTTTTCCATCTTCTGGCACAGTTCGTAAACGGAACGTGCGGTATCTTCGCTGGTGTGGGGGCCTTGCACCACTTCTACGAATTTCATAACCAGCGCCGGATTAAAGAAATGCAGGTTACACAGCTTGGAGGGGTTCTTCACGCAGTCAACAAACTTGGAAGAGACCATAAAGCTGGAGTTGGTTGCCAAAATTGTATGATCGTCCACGAACGCATCTACCTGCTTAAAAAAGTCTCGCTTTACATCTTCTTTTTCAATGATGCACTCGATCACGCAGTCTGTGTCCTTAACGGCTTCCTGCAGATCCTTGCAGGTATGGAAACGGGCGCGGATTGCATCTACCTGCTCCTGGGTCATACGGCCTTTTGCCACACGACCTGCCAGATACTCGTCAGCCCACTGCTCTACGTCTGCAAGAACACCTTCCATCACATCATATACCGTGGTTTCTACACCGTAAATTGCCGTGCACATAGCGATCTGACGACCCATACGGCCGCCGCCTGCAACACAAAGCTTTTTGATTTCCATAGTATTTACTCCTTTTCTTTACCGATGACAACTGCACCGGTTGCTTCCATATTTTTTAGCTGGGCATCGGTATAGCCCAGGGTTTTCAGAATTTCTGCGCTGTGTGCGCCGATACCGGGGGCGGGTACGGTTTTTAGTTCGCCCACAGAATCCATTTCGATGGGGCTGCGGGGCATCACATCTGTGTTGCCACTGGGAAACTGCACATTCTCGAGATAACCGTTGGCCCAAGCCTGTGCATCCGTGGCAATGTCGCTGAAATGACCCATCCGAATCATAGGCAGGTCATTTTCTTCCGCAAGACGGAGCCAATGGTCCGACGGTTGGGTCAAAAATGCATTGCAGATTTCCTGATAATAAGCCCGTCGGTTTTCCCAGCGACCTGCGACTGTGTTGAATCGGGGATCCTCTGCCAAGTCTTCCCTGCCTAATATCCGGTACAGCACCGGGTAGATGGCGTCGGTATAGCCGGATATGTAAATCCACTCCCCGTCGGCGCATTGGTAGTCACCGCTGGGTATTGCCCAGCTTGCCCGATCTGTGGGAAATATACGGCCGAAAGGCTGCTGGGTAATGATGGCCATGGTGCCCATTGTGAAAATACTGTTGTGGTATAGACCGGCACGGACATAATCGCCCAAACCTGTTTCTTTCCTGCGGTAGAGGGCTGCACAGATTTCGCCCATCAGCAGATAGCCGGTGATGGTATCACCCATACTAAAGGGGGGCTGCACCGGCGCGTAATCATCCCGTTTCAAACCCAAATCCCGCAAAAATCCGCTTTTGGCCCAAAAGGCGCTGGTGTCAAAGGCGGGTTTTTCTGACTCCGGACCTTCTTCACCGTAGCCAAGCAGAATGCCGTAGATCAGGGAAGGGTACTTTTCTTTGATGTCCTCATAGGACAGGCCTAACCGCTGCAGCGCGCGGGGACGGGTGTTGGTGATGAATACATCGGCTTCTGCCAAAAGCTTATGGAAGGCTTCCATACCTGCTTCTGTTTTCAAATTCAGAGCAAGATGTTTTTTGCCGGTGTTGTAAATATCAAACACAGGGTTTTCATCGTTAGAGAAGCGCCGCGGCAGGTAACTGACACCGGTGGCGCGCCAGGTATCGCCCTCGGGCCGCTCCACCTTGATAACCTCAGCGCCTAAGTCTGCCAAAAGGCGGGCTGCCACAGGGCCTGCCACAAAGGTGGACATCTCTACGACTTTCACGCGGTTAAGGGCTTGGACATATCGGCGGCCTCCTTACTGTCCCACGGCTGCGCCGGATGCCAGCATTTGCCCTATTTGCGCTCCGTCATAACCAAGGGATT
>JAZQUL010000077.1:0-6610 GCA_045631285.1 Faecousia sp.
TCGCCCCGCTTTTTCACGGCAATGTTGTAATTCTTTACATTGGGAAGCTCATTTTCAATGACGGAAAGCTCGTGGTAATGGGTGGCAAAAAGGGTCTTGGCGCAAAGCTGCCGGGGAGAGGCGGCATATTCCAGCACTGCCCGGGCAATGGACATACCGTCATAGGTGGAGGTGCCTCTGCCAATTTCGTCCAGAATCAGTAAGCTTCGGGAGGTGGCGTATTTCAGGATAGAGGCCACCTCGGTCATCTCCACCATAAAGGTAGACTGACCGGAGGATAGGTCATCGCTGGCACCGATGCGGGTAAATACCCGGTCTACGATGCCGATTTTGGCGCTGCGTGCAGGAACGAAAGAGCCAATCTGCGCCATTAGCACGATCAGCGCCACTTGCCGCATATAGGTGGATTTGCCTGCCATATTGGGGCCGGTAATGATGCACACCCGATTGTCTTTTTCGCCCAAATAGGTGTCGTTGGGAACAAAGAGCGCGTCGGTCAGCATCTGTTCCACAACAGGGTGGCGGCCATCGGTAATGGAGATCGTGCCGTCGTCAGTAATTTCCGGCCGGCAGTAGTTGTTTTTCGCGGCAACCAGCGCCAAAGAACAAAGGGCATCCACTTGCGCCACCGCAATGGCAGTGGTTTGAATACGGGGCGCTTGCTGGGCCAAAAATTCCCGCAGCTCGGTAAAAATCTGATACTCCAGTGCCATCAGGCGATCCTTGGCAGACAGCACTTGCTGTTCCAGGTCTTTCAGCTCCTGAGTGATGTAGCGTTCACAGTTGGCGAGGGTCTGCTTACGGATATAATGGTCGGGAACCTGGTCCATAAAAGATTTGGAAACCTCAATATAATAGCCAAATACCCGGTTATAACCCACCTTTAATGTACGGATACCGGTCTTTTCCTTTTCGGAAAGCTCAATGGCGGCCATGGTGCTGGTTCCACCGTTTAAGATGTCTTGCAAACGGTCTACCTCGGCATTTGCGCCGGCGCGAATCAGGCCGCCTTCCCGTACAGTCAGAGGCGGTTCGTCTTTGATGGTGTTTTCAATTCTGTCGGCGCAGTCCTGCAGCGCGTCAATTTCGCTGCGGAGAGTTTGCAGAAGAGGCGCTTGCAGAGCGGAAAGAGTATGAAGAATGGGGGGCAGCGCCCGTAGTCCCCGGGCAAGTCCCAACATATCCCGGGGGTTCACAGAACCGGTCACTACCCGGCTGGTGATGCGCTCCAAATCGGAAACATCCCGAAGATTTTCCATCAGCTCGCCCCGCGCCCAAACAGCGCCCAAGAGTTCTTCGACGGCATCCTGCCGGTGCAAAATGGCGCTTTCATCCAAAAGGGGTTTTTCCAGCCAGCTGCGGAGCATACGGCTGCCTATAGCAGTTTTTGTCTTATCCAGTACCCAGAGGAGTGTACCTTTGCGCTCCTTGGAGCGCATGGTTTCGCAAAGCTCCAGGTTGCGGCGGGCGTCCATATCCAGTTCCATAAACTGCCCGGTGGTGTAGTATTGCAGGCAGCGAATGTGCTTAAGGGGGTTTTTCTGGATAAAGACAAGGGTTTTCAACAGCGTGCCTGCGGCAATGACGGCCTCTGGCATACCGGCAAGGCCAAGAGAAGCCAGCTCCTGAGAAAAGTGAGATGTGAGTATGTCAGCGGCTTCGTTGGGGGAGAGGGTGGTTTCGCCGCCTTCGTTGACACAACAGGAAAGACGTCGCAAAAGCGTGTCGCTGATGATGGGCGCAGTGGCACCCGGACCGCAGCGAATAACCTCGGCAGGGGAGAAACGACCCAGTTCGGAAGCGGCGGCGGTGGCATCGGCACAGGTGGTTACAAAAAATGCGCCGGTGGAAATGTCGCAGAAGGCCAGTCCGTATCGGTCTTCTACACCGTACAGACAACCCATATAGTTATTGCGGGTTTCGTCCAGCATACAGCTTTCGGTGACGGTGCCGGGAGTGACAATGCGACTGATGTCCCGTTCCACAATACCTTTGGCTTGGGCGGGGTCTTCCATCTGCTCGCAGATGGCAACTTTATAGCCCTTGGATACCAGGCGGGCAATATAGGCATCTACAGAATGGTAGGGTACACCGCACATAGGGGTCTGCTCTTCCTTGGGCTTGCCCCTGTCCCGGGTGGTCAGGGTCAGATCCAGCTCTTTGGCGGCAATGCGGGCATCCTCATCAAACATCTCGTAGAAGTCACCGAGACGGAAAAACAGGATAGAGTCCTGATTTTGCTCTTTAATTTGGTAATACTGACGCTTCATAGGCGTCATTTCCGGACTTTTGGAGGCCATAATTATCCATCCTTTTTCTGTATTCCTGTAAGGCTCCATGTGCCGGAGCCGGTAATGGTCAGTTGGGCGAAAGTGCCGATAAGACTGTCATCTCCCGCAAAGCGGACCAATCTGCCGCCTTCCGTTCGCGCGGTGAGCATATCCTTGTCCTTGCCGTCTACCAGACAGCGGAAGGTCTTGCCTATATAACTACTGTGGATTTCTTCTGAAATGGCGTTTTGCAGGGCGCACAGCTTGTCAAAACGGCGGTTTTTCTCCTCTTTCGGGGTGGGATCCTCCATCTTGGCGGCAGGCGTACCGATACGGGGAGAGAAAATAAAGGTGAAAAGGGAGTCGTAACGGACTTTCTCAATAAGGGAGAGGGTTTCTTCAAATTCATCCTCTGTCTCACCGGGGAAGCCTACAATCACATCGGAGGTCAGTACCAAATCGGGCATAACGGATTTGGCATATTCCACTAAGGAGAGGTATTTCTCCCGGTCATAGTGGCGGTTCATTGCCTTCAGTACACGGGAAGAACCGGACTGGAAGGGCAGATGGAGCTGCTTTGCAATCTTCGGCTCAGAAGCCATCGTATCAAAGAGCTTCTTGCCTGCATCCCGGGGGTGGCTGGTCATAAAGCGAATAAGAAAATCACCGGGAATAGCGGCAATCTGCTGTAAAAGATCGGAAAAATCCACGCCGGCATCTAAATCTTTACCGTAGGAATTGACGTTCTGACCCAAAAGGGTAATTTCTCTTGCGCCGTCAGCGATAACCTGCCGGCATTCCTGCAAAATATCCTCCGGGCGGCGGCTGCGCTCCCGACCCCGGACATAGGGGACGATGCAGTAGGTGCAGAAATTGTTGCAGCCGTACATAATGGAGACCCAAGCCTTCAGCTTGCTGTCCCGCGCCTGAGGGATACCTTCAGCGATAGAGCCGGCTTCGTCCTCTACAAAAAAGATGCGTTTTTTAGCGGTGAGTACCCGGTACAAAAGCTCCGGAAAACGCCACAAGTGATGGGTGGAAAATACACCGTCCACGTGGGGATAGCTGTTTTTAATGCGATTTACTACTGCTTCTTCGCCGGCCATACAGCCGCAGAGGAAAATTTTCTGCCGGGGATGGCGGCGTTTGGTGTGGCTCAGGGCACCCAAATTGCCAAAAACCCGCTGCTCTGCGTGTTCCCGGATGGCGCAGGTGTTCATCACCACCACATCCGCGCCCTCGGGAGAGCCGGTGATGAGATAGCCGGCGGCAATCAGCATACCTCGAATCTTTTCAGAGTCGGCTTCGTTTTGCTGACAGCCGTATGTCTCTACATAGGCAGTAGGCTCAAAGACCTCGCTTTGCCAATAGGCGGCAATTTTTTCACAGAAAGCCTTCTGTATATTTAATTGTTCCTTTGAAATTACGGAAGTCTTTCCTGTCATAGATATTTCTCCTTATGGCGATACTGTTCTAACAATACATTATAGCATTTTTCTGCAGGTTTTGCAAGGCTTTCCGGGCGGGAATACAAAATTGTAAACAATTTGGAAAGCACTTGCAATTATCCAGCAGAAATGATAAACTCATAGTGATCAAGGGCTGTCCTTTGGCAGCGGAAAGAGGTATTTATGGATTTGGAAAAGCAAAATGATATGCCGGAGCAGGAAGAAAATCTCGCTGTTGAGGAGATTTCTTCACAGGAACGGGAAGAGGAAACGGTTTTGGAGCAGACTGCCGATGGCGGTGAGGTAAATACCGAAGAAACGGAAGAACCGGATTTCGATACCCTTGCATTTGGCGAAAAAAAGGCGGAAAAGAAGACACCGAAGGCCAAGAAGAAAAAAGGCCGGGGATTGCCGATGTGGGCAACAGTTTGTATTTCTGTACTGGCTGTAGCGGTTATTGTACTGGGCACATTGTTTGCGGTGGATTATTTCAAAAAACCTTTTAAGAGCTATACCGCCTCAGAGAAGAAGCTGATTGCGGCCCAAAACAAAGTGGTTGCTACGGCCGGTGAGCATAAGCTGACCAATGCAGAGCTCTCAGTTTATTACTGGACTTATATTTACACTTTCCTGGATGAAAACAGTTATTATCTTTCCTATTTGGGACTGGACTACACCAAGGATTTTAGTGAGCAGGCTTGTTATTTCGATAAAGAAATCTCCTGGCAGCAGTATTTCCTTGAAAATACCTTATCTGGCTGGCATCAGTATATTGTACTCTATGGTGCAGCCAAAGAGGCTGATTTTGCGCTTCCTGAGAACGAGCAAGAATATCTGGACAGTCTCAAGGAGACTTTGGACGAGGAGGCGAAAAAGTACGGCTATACAGACGGCGCAGATATGATACAGAAGGAAATGAGCATCGGCGCAACCTGGGATGCTTATGTGAAATATACCAAGGAAACCTTTGTGGGTATGGGCTATTACAGCCAGTTTGCAAAGGATGTAAAGCTTACTGAGGAAGATATCGCCAAGCAATACGCAGACAATATCGAAGAGTACAAAGAGAACAAGATCGCATTGAAGGATGAGTACTATTGTGCAAGCGTGCGCCATATTTTAATTACCCCCGAAGCAACGAAGGACGAGAACGGAAAAGATGTCTATACTGATGCCGCTTGGGCAGCCTGCAAGGAAGAAGCAGAGAAGCTGCTGGAAGAATATCTCAAGAAAGGTAAAATAGACGAGGAAGCTTTTGCAGCCCTCGCTAAGGAAGTCGGAGGCCAAGCGGTCTTAGGGAAGACAAGACCTGATAACAACTCCTTGGCTCACAGAACGACATGGCTACGATCCGACTTCTCTTCGATATTGTCTGCGTATTGCTTGGCGATATCTTCCTCAGTAAGCTTTACATCCTTTGCAAACTGGCTGTAATAGCCCATACTCACAAAGGTTTCCTTGCTATATTTCTCATAAGCATCCCAGGTTGCACCGATGCTCATTTCCTTCTGTACCATATCCCCGCCGTCTGCATAGCCGTATTTTTTGGCCTGCTCGTCCAAAGTGGCCTTGAGATTGTCCAGATATTCCTGCTCATTCTCAGGAAGCGCAAAGCCAGCCTCTTCGGCTGCGCCATAGAGCGTAATATACTGGTGCCAGCCGGATAAGGTATTTTCAAGGAAATACTGCTGCCAGGAGATTTCTTTATCGAAATAACAAGCCTGCTCACTAAAATCCTTGGTGTAGTCCAGTTCCAAATAGGAAAGATAATAACTGTTTTCATCCAGGAAAGTGTAAATATAAGTCCAGTAATAAACGGAGAGCTCTGCATTGGTCAGCTTATGCTCACCGGCCGTAGCAACCACTTTGTTTTGGGCCGCAATCAGCTTCTTCTCCGAGGCGGTATAGCTCTTAAAAGGTTTTTTGAAATAATCCACCGCAAACAATGTGCCCAGCACTATGGCCGCTACAGCCAGTACAGAAATACAAACTGTTGCCCACATCGGCAATCCACGGCCTTTTTGCTTCTTGGCTTTCGGTTTTTTTATCTTTTTTTCCACCTTGTTTTCACCAAAGGCAAGGGTATCGAAGTCCGGTTCTTCCTCAGATTCCTCGGCGTCCTCTTCGGTTTCTTCCGCTGTTGCTTCCAAAACCGCCTCTTCATCAGGCGCTGTTTCTGTCGAAACCATTTCCTCTTCCGGTTCTTGCACGGCCATTTCCTCAGCAGAGAGATCTTCCTCCTGCTCCGGCATCTCGTTTTGCTTTTCCAAATCCATAGGCACTCCTCTTTCCGCCGCCCGCAGTCGGCCTTTAGTCTTTATAAGTTTATCATCTCCACGAAAAAAATGCAAGCGATTTCCAAATTGTTTACATTTTTCTGTTCCTGTCCGGAAAGCCTTGCAAACTCTGCAGAAAAATGTTATACTGTATTGTTAGAATAGTATCGCTATAAGGAGACCCGACTATGACCGGAAAGACTTCCGTAATTTCTAAGGAACAACTAAATACCCAGAAGGCTTTCTGTGAAAAAATCGCCGCCTACTGGCAAAGCGAGGTCTTCGAGCCCACTGCTTATGTAGAGACCTACGGCTGTCAGCAAAACGAAGCCGACTCTGAAAAGATTCGGGGTATGCTGATTGCCGCCGGCTATCTCATCACCGGCTCTCCCGAGGGCGCGGATGTGGTGGTGATGAACACCTGCGCCATCCGGGAACACGCCGAGCAGCGGGTTTTCGGCAACCTAGGCGCCCTGAGCCACACCAAACGCCGCCACCCCCGGCAGAAAATTTTCCTCTGCGGCTGTATGGCCGGCGAAGAAGCAGTAGTAAATCGCATTAAAAACAGCTATCCCCACGTGGACGGTGTATTTTCCACCCATCACTTGTGGCGTTT
>JAZQUL010000078.1:0-5445 GCA_045631285.1 Faecousia sp.
GATGACATACTAACTTAATGACATTGTCCCCAAAGGGGAGGGTGGATTTTGCGAGGAACGAGCAAAAGACGGCTGAGGTTTTGACCTCATCCGGCCTCGCATTTGCTCGGCTGACACCTAATGAATCAATGTATGATTGCCACCGGCAATCATTGATATTTTAATTCGCTGCGCGGAGCACCACCCAAAAGGGGAAGGTTTTTTGGGAGCGTCGAGGACGTCGCCCCCTACGGTGTTGTTTGATAATACGTTTGTAGGGGTCGACCTCCGGACGACCCGAAATAAAATTGCCCCTCGATGGGGCGATTTTATTCTTATGGGTAAGCTCGTACAGGGGATTGCCACGTCGCTTCGCTCCTCGCAATGACAACGAGCCCTCTCAGTCACGGTTTCGCCGCGACAGCTCTCCCAAAGGGAGAGCCAAGTGCCTCTCTGTAGGGGTCGATGCCCACATCGACCCGAAACAAAAACGGCGCTCGATGCGCCGTTTTTGTTCATTTATACCATTGTGCAAATACGTGGCATCCGGGGCGTCGAGGACGCCGACCCCCTACATTTTTCAGCTTGCCGCTTGTACTTTTTCGCCAATCGTCACAGTCACCTCTGCGGTGACACCCTTGCGGTAGACGGTAAATACCACGTTTTCGCCGGGCTGGAGGGCGGCGACCATAGATACCAAAGTTACACTGTCTTCCACTCTCTCGCCGCCGATGTGGGTAATAATATCATTGACCTTTAGGCCGCCCTTGGCTGCGGGGCTGTCGGGCGTTACCTCAGAAATCAACGCGCCTGCGGGGATGCCCAAGCTTTGCAGCTGGTCGCTGACACCGGTGACGGAAACACCGATATAGGGCTTGGTAACAACGCCCTTTTCAATGATAGAGAAAATAAGCGATTTCACCCGATTCATCGGAATGGCGAAGCCAATATTGTCAATAGACGCTTCGTTGCTGCCATTGTTGGAATACTTGGCATTGGTAATGCCGATGACCTCACCGTACATATTAAACAGCGCGCCGCCGGAATTGCCGGAGTTAATGGGGCAGTCTGTTTGCAGGAGGGTCATTACAGAGCCATTGGACATACCAACAGGGCGGTCTTTCGCGCTGATATAACCGGCGGTAAGCGTAAAATTCAGCTCGCCCAAGGGGTTGCCGATGGCCACCACATTGTCGCCCACGTTGAGATTATCGGAGTCTCCCAGCACCACAGGCGTCAGGTTCTCCCCCTCTACCTTCAACACCGCAATATCATTGCCTTCGTCATAACCAATCAGCACAGCGGGCAGTTCCCGCTTGTCGTAGAGTGCGACAGTAACCGTGTCCATATTCTCGATAACGTGGTAATTGGTCACCACATAGCCATCATTGCTCAGAATGAAACCGGAGCCGGCAGAGCCGGTGGTCTGCGTGCCGCCCCAAATGCCGCCATTTACTTTGCCGGTAGCACTGATAGAGACGGTGGATTTCACATTGGCGGCATAGACCTCCGCAGGGGTGAGAAGCTTACTGGTATCGATGTCCTCAATCTTAATGACCGAGCTCTCCCGCTGCCCCTGCAAGACACCCGCAATGTATTCCACGGTCTTTCCGGTGTAGCGGCTGAGGACACGCAGGCCCAAAATCGTACCGCCCATACCGCAGATGCCGCCTACGATGGCGCAGACCAAACCCAGCGCCACCATCTGCTTGCCGTGACTTTTCTTTTTTCGTCTGGGAGGTGGATCACTGCGGTAATCAAAACGGTACTGGGGCGCAGGCTCCGGAATAGGCGCAGCCACGTATTCCGGCGCAGATTCCGGCTTGTAGTGGTAGGTAGTATCCTCCTCGGGAGGCGCGACCGGTTCTTCCGGGGTCTGCTCGGGGTTCATTTCCTTTTCAAATTCGTTATCCATAGCAAATACTCCTTTGCTTTTATTCTACCATAGCTTACTGAATTCATACTGAAATATATATGAATATATCATAAACAGATTGTAAATACAACATTTTTTGAAAAAGCCGAGAGCAAATGGCTCCCGGCTTTTCTTATAAGGTTGCGGCCATAACGGCTTTGATGGTGTGCATCCGGTTTTCCGCTTCGTCAAAGACGATGGAACGGTCGCTTTCAAACACCTCGTCGGTAACTTCCATACAGTCGATGCCGAACTTCTCGCCAATTTCCTTGCCGATGACGGTATTCAGGTCGTGGAACGCCGGGAGACAATGCATAAACTTACATTGGTCGCCCGCCTTTTCCAGCAGTTCCATCGTGACACGGTAGGGAGACAGCTCTGCGATGCGTTCAGCCCATACGCTCTCCGGCTCGCCCATAGATACCCAGACATCGGTATAAATCACGTGGGCATCCTTCACCGCTTCCGCTGGGTCGGTGATAAACTCCAGTATTGCGCCGGTTTGGGCGGCAATGGCCTGACATTGGGCAATCAACGCAGTTTCAGGAAAATATTTCTCCGGGGCGCAGGCCACAAAGTGCATACCCATTTTGGCGCAGCCCACCATCAGGGAATTGCCCATATTATACCGGGCATCGCCCATATAGACAAGTTTCCTGCCCTTTAAGCCGCCAAAATGCTCAATAATGGTGAGGAAATCCGCCAAAATCTGGGTCGGGTGGAATTCGTTTGTCAAGCCGTTCCACACAGGGACACCCGCATATGCTGCCAGCTCCTCTACAATTTCCTGTCCGAATCCGCGGTACTCAATGCCATCGTACATCCGGCCAAGCACCCGGGCCGTATCGGCAATGGACTCCTTCTTGCCCATCTGGGAGCCGCTGGGGCCTAAGTAGGTAACGCCCATACCCAAATCTCTGCCGGCAACCTCAAAAGCGCACCGGGTTCGGGTGGAGTCCTTTTCAAAAAGCAGGACAATATTCTTCCCCTCGCACAGGCGGTGGGGAATCCCCGCCTTTTTCTTCGCCTTAAAATCTGCCGCATCTGCCAAAAGGCCGGCAATTTCCTCACCGGATAAATCCAGCAGCTTCAAAAAATGCTTTCCCTTCATACTTACAAAACCTTTGATAAAAATGTCTTTAAACGCTCACATTTGGGCGCCTGGAAAATCTCCTCAGGGGTTCCCTCCTCGGCAATAACGCCGCCATCCATAAATATGACCCGGTTTGACACCTCACGGGCAAAGCCCATTTCGTGGGTAACAACCACCATCGTCATACCTTTCTTTGCCAACGCCTTCATAACATCCAGCACCTCACCCACCATTTCCGGGTCAAGGGCAGAGGTAGGCTCGTCAAACAAAATAACTTTGGGATTCATTGCCAGAGTACGAACGATGGCAACACGCTGCTTCTGTCCGCCGGAAAGCTGGGAGGGATAAGTAGCCGCTTTCTCCTCAAGACCGATGGTCTTGAGCAGTTCCATTGCTTCATTCTCCGTCTGCGCCTTGACTTCGGCAAGGGAGCAGCCCACATCGTAGAGGGCTTTTTTGTCCTTTCGCAGCAGATTGCCGGCCTTGATGAGCAAGTTTTTCCGCTGCAGGCTTCTTCTCTTCTTTTTCGCAATGATTCGAGGTGCAAGGGTAATGTTATCCAGCACGGTCAGGTTATTGAACAGGTTGAACTGCTGAAAAACCATACCGATTTTTTGGCGGTGAATATTAATATCCACCTTCATATCTGCCAAGTCCTCACCCTGGAACATAATCGTGCCGCCGGTAGGGTCTTCCAGGCAGTTGACACATCTTAAAAATGTGGATTTGCCACAGCCGGAGGGGCCGATAATTGCCACCACGTCCCCTTCATAAACATCCAGGTTTACACCCCTCAGCGCCTCGATGCTATCAAATGTCTTGGTGAGGTTTTTTACCGATAAAATTAACTGCTTTTCCATATTATCTCTCACTCTTCTTCATGATTGCTTCCAGCGCTTTAACGCCCCAGGAAATCAGCAGGACCATAACCAAATAAGTCAGCGCCAGCATCAGGTATGGCATTGTGTAATTATAGGTAGGGTCACCCAGCTGCTTAAAGGACTTGTAAAGATCCGTCACAGCGATGAAGCTTACGATGGAGGTCTCTTTAATCAAAACGATAAACTCGTTACCCAAGGTGGGAAGGATGTTTTTAATCGCCTGCGGCACCACAACCTTCAACATCGTGGTTGCATAGGTCAGGCCCACGGCTCTGCCGGCCTCCATCTGGCCTGCATCCACGGAGTTTATACCGCTGCGCATAATTTCGCTGACGTACGCGCCGCTGTTGAGGCCGAATACAATCACCGCCACAGGGATGCCGGAGTTGACCGTGATTCCCATGAGCGGCAGCAGTACCCAATAGCCGATGAGCAGCTGCACCACCATAGGTGTACCACGAAACAGCGCAATATAGCATACGCATATTTTGTCTAAAATTCTGGGCATCAGCTTATATTTTGGCATCACTCTTACCACAGCGATTAAAGTGCCGATGACGATGCCGATGAGTAATCCGATCACAGCGATCTGCAGTGTCGCCCATAAGCCCTTCAGGACATTTTCGTAACCCCGCAGAGTGATGAATTGCTTGATAAATTCATTCCACATTTGTGTAAAACTGTTCATATTCTTAACCAAAGCAAAGGCTTAGTGTAACAAGCACTAAGCCCTTGCTAACCTTTATTTTATTAGTTGGCAGTACAAAAAACGTTCAGCATATCAACGACAGTGCCCACGGCATCCAAAGAGGTGTCGCTTTCCTTGCACACAGCCACAATGGCCTCGGTGTAGTAAGGGATGGAGAAATTGATGACATCCATACGCTCTGCGGTGATGGTGATACCGGACATTGCAATGTCCACGCCCTGCTTACCCACAGCGCCTACAACCATATCAAAATCCATATCGTCGATGACCAGCTCCAAATTCAGCTCAGCAGCGATGAGCTTGGCAATCTCCATATCGATGCCGAAATACTGGTTGCCTTCCTTGTACTCCCAGGGAGCAAACTCTGCGTTGGTAGCAACAACCAACTGTGCATCCGCCCGGCTGACATCCTTGGCAGCGGAGGTAACGCCTACATATTTCTCCTCTTCGCCGTTCATATACTTTTCCTTGATGGCTTCGATTTCAGCGGCCTTGTTGGTCAGAATGCCGTCGATCTTTGTCTTGAGGTCTGCCTGTGCGGGATCGATGCCGATGCCGTAGTTCTCGCTGGACAGCGCGATGTCGATCATCTTGAGGCCGGAGATCTCCTTACACAGAGCCTTTGCGGTGGTCTTGTCAACGAAAACATAGTCTGCGTTGCCGTTCTTCATATCGTTTGCAGCCAAGGCAAAGGTGTCGTAGGATACAGCCTCAACGCCCTTGAGCCCCTGGGCGTACATTAGGCTGGTAGTACCCTTCTGGACCGCGATCTTGGTGCTTTTGGTTTCGTCATTGCCGCCGCAGGCGACCAGACAGGTGGCGAGCATCATAACAGCAATAACCAGTGCAATAATCTTTTTCATAACGA
>JAZQUL010000079.1:0-4788 GCA_045631285.1 Faecousia sp.
ATTGGCATCACCGGCGTTCCAGTCGGCGTAAAAGTCAACCACAACGCGTTTGAAGCCTTTGGCTTTCATCTCACTGCTGTTCCGCGCCAAATCGATGGCAGCCTCCCAGCCTGCAGCGTGATCCTCGTAGTCGTCATAGAAAACGATCTCGCCGCCGGTCTCGCCGCTGACCCGAAGCACAATGCCTTCCGCAGGAGCTTCGGCAGCAAATGCGTTTACGCACAGCACCATTGCCATCAGGTAGATCACCAAAATAAACGAACAGATTTTTCTCATAATATCTTCTCCTTTTTGAAATTTTTCATATTGGAAGTTTTTACATGTTTTTTTACTCTCCACACAAGAGATGGGATGTAAGTGGAAATCGGCAGCAAATAGCCGATCACATCATAACGCGATTGCACCAGCATATTGTAAATGCTGTGGTAGGTAATGGCCGTTGACAATAGCGCAAACGTTCCTACCCAGAATACCTTGCGCTTTTTCTTTACAAACGTGATGCCCACGCCAACAAGCAGTGTGCACATTCCATGCATCAGGCCCGCTCCGAAAGCGCGGATCACCGCATCCATCACATTCCATGTTTCAGCATTCAACAGATAATAAGCATTTTCCAAAACAGCAAAGCCGATACCTGTTGCCATGGATGCCGTGAACAGAATTTCCTGCTTGTCCGATTTGACCAATGCATAGAATAAAATCGGCAGCGCTTTCAGAACTTCCTCACTGATCGGCGTTACAATAATCGTAAGTTCGTAGTGGCTCAAAGGCAGCACTGCCCGCAAAACACCATTCACCTCTGCAGCAAAAACCGAGATAAACATACCCGTAAGAACAAACACAATGGGCAGACGCGCTTTTTTCTCAATCAGATTTGCCATGAGCATAATGGGAACAAAGATAGAGATAAAGAGCAAATAAATCATATCGTCCATTTTTCTGCTCCTTTCTTAGCGGCAATCAGGGTCGCGATGCAAAGGGCGGAAAAAAGCACCGATGTTATCACAAGCGAAAGGTTGTGAAGATCCTTCCATGCCGTCAGCCGTAAAAGTTCCGCAAACCCCAGCCCTACCGCAAGCATATTGTAGGGCTTGATGGCTTTTACGAAACCAAAGTCGCAGTCCGGAATGATGGCATGTTTGAAATTGAAGTACACGCTGACCAGAGCCGGTAACCAAACCAGCAAGGCAGTCACCTTGGTCGAAGTGGGCAAATCACCGATACAGGCACTGGGGACGTAGAGTAACGCAGCGCATACAGGCGCAATCAGCGCAAGATATCTGCTGGATCTGACTGCCGGCGTTCCGTCATCGATGATTCTATCCATCTGTCCGTAGCTTGCTGCAATAAAGAACAGGAAAAATCCAATTTGCCCAAGACAGGCAGGCGTAAAGCCTTCAAACAATGTCTCATTGGTCAGCATCAGGCATAGATGATAGATGGTGCCTAAGGAATGACACCCCATCGCCATGGTAATGCTTTGAAAACACAGCGGCTTTCCTCGCTTGAAAAACTGCTTCAGCCCGAAAAAGAACGAAAACATCGTTGCAGACAGGGTCAGCAGTTCTGCAATCCACATACATATCAGATCTATTTTTTTCATGATTTATCCTCTTAGCATATGTAGCGCATACTTTTGATATCGTTTAGGCATTATAATACATATTTTAGCATATAAGCCATTGAGTTACAATTGTGGATTTGTTTTTTTGCGGCATTTTGTTTCTTCAGGACGATGCACTGCCGAACTTATTGTATCATGTATAACACCAAAAAGACAGGGGCAAATCGCCCCTGTCGGTCATTTATCCCGCCGCATCCAGCATATTCTCAATAAAGATACCGTACCCCCTTGTCGGATCATTTACCAGCACATGGGTCACGGCGCCAACCAGCTTGCCGTCCTGAATGATCGGACTACCGGACACGAAGGATTGTCATTAGGGACAGCATTAGGTGAAAATTATTTGACAGTAACACTATATTTTTTCGTTAAGAGTAATCTTGATGAAATAATATTATTGTGATATTCTATCTTTGTCCAAAAGTAACGTAACAAAGCTTTTAGGGAGGTATCACTATGTCTGTTCAGACCATCGAATCCTATATGACCAATCTCGATGCCGGAAGTCCGTATGAAGCGATAAAGCATTTTGTAAATCTAAACATTCCGGATTTTGCATTTAAAACGATTTGTTCTTTTTTGCCACAAATAGTAGGCTATGTTGAAGAGGACAGACGTTTCTCCTTTAAAATTGCGCTTGGAAAAGAGAAACTAGATTCGCCTTACGGAAATTGTGCTTCAATTACGAAAATAGGACTGCCTTGCCATGAAAGTGAAATCAAGAAAGCCATTAAAGACATAGTTCCTTTCTGTAATACATTTACGAATGTATATATCCGCCTTGCATCAGAAAGCAATGAACTTGAGATTGGTGTATACACTGCAGAGCAAGATACATTTCGAAATCAGGAAGATTTTTTACTAAATCATCAATATGTTATTTTTTCACCAGTGAATGAGGCAGGTATCATTGTTACAAAGCAGAATATGTATGAGCGAGATGTGCTATATCTTCCGTTAGACCTCGGTCTAAGAACTGGTGTGCCGAAATCGCTAGATAATCAGCCTAAATATTTTTCTCAAACATGCAGAATGTGGGATGGGTTGTTTGAACGCGCAAGAAGAGAGGTTCATGGAACAATTTGCCTGATCGTGGATAACGATTATATATTTAAAGATGATTGTGACCAAGTCAACGATACAAAGGAAGAAAAGAACACTAAAACTTTTATGAGTGGCACAGCCGTATGCATTAAAAACGTAATTGAATCTCAGAGCAATATGGAATTATTCTTGGCAATGCTCAATTATGATGGAATTACTATCCTCAAGACAAATGGAGAAGTCGTAGCCTATCATGCCAAGTGCAAAACCGATTCCGAAAACACGGTCGTTGGCGGTATGCGACATCAAGCTCTTGCATACATTAAGGACGCAGGTGAAAAGAAAAGCCACTATGTAGGTGTATATTTTCAATCTCAGGAAGGAAAGATTGAGTTTATCAATTTCAAAAGCAAGAGAACAGGAGCAAGCGACAAAGGAACAGATTTTTTCGCCTGTGAAATTATGATGCCGGACAGTGTGGATAGTGACTTTTGTGATTTTTTTGATAAAACAATTTGGCACGAAGCTGTTTGTTCTTTGTCTGCTGAGCAAGTAGACGTGTATAACAATATGACTGCACTGCTACTTGACTTTTTCCATCTTTCTGACAGAGAGCTTGATACATTGCTGGAGATTTTAGAAGGCAAAGACATTAAACTATATTCTCTTGAAGAGTGGGAAAATTATTTTCAAGACATATACTATTTTAGTGAGACATTGTTAGAACGATTGAAAGAACCGCTATCATCTAAGTATTTTGACGTGTTACGGGAATGTTTTGAACTGGAAGCAAAGGAGTCAGATGCCTATATATTGGTTGCCCTTGATTGCTTTTTCCTGCGTTTCAACCATTTCCAGTTTGCGGATATGCAAAATCATTTGCGCAACCTTAAAAAGCGGCCTGACTGGGACAACAATCTTAATCTAAGATTGTTGAATTAATTTTCACTATAATTGTGGTTAATATAAAAGCGTGGATTATTAAAATCCACGCTTTTATATTAACCTGCCGCATCCAGCATATTCTCAATAAAGATGCCGTACCCTCTTGTCGGATCATTCACCAGCACATGGGTGACAGCACCTACCAGCTTCCCGTCCTGAATGATGGGACTTCCTGACATGCCCTGCACGATACCGCCGGTGGCGGCGAGAAGATCAGGGTCTGTGACCTTCAGAAGGAAATTCCGGTTGTCTGATCGATCCTCTGGATAAATTTTCAGAATTTCCACAGAATACTCCCGTACGGAATTCCCTGCAATGGTGGAACGAATGGTGGCGCTGCCTAAACGTACGTCCTCAAAATCCGCTATCGGCAGCGGTTCACCGGCAATGGGCCGCGCCATTGTACCGAAAACACCCTGCGGTGTGTTTTTATACAGACTGCCCATGGGGAGCAAGGCATCTGCATTCCCACGAAGCTGCCCGGGTTGACCGCATTGCCCTTTTTTGACAGAGAGGATTTCCGTAGAATATGCACTGCCTTCGCGCATACACAGCAGCTGGCCGCCGCTGTTGCTGACACCGTGTCCCAATGTGCCGAATTTACCGGTGTCCGGCTCGCAATAGGTGATTGTGCCGATTCCTGCGATGCCTTGACGCAGGTAGACACCCAGCCGTGGGCCGTCCTGCGTTGCCACAGGGGTGAGTGTGAGATTTTTTTGCTCTGCGCCACGAATCACTGTCACAGATACGCGGCCCTGACTGGCATCCAGTGCCGCGCGGACATCTTCAATACATTGAATGGGCTTTTTGTCTATGCTGAGGATTGCATCACCAATACACAGTCCGGCTTCTTTGGCATTAGCACCGCAGGCATCGTCGAAAGCGGCGACAATTACAGAATCATCCCGCAGCTCCAGACCGATCACCTGACCGCCGGGGATCAGAAGCTGTGCTGCAAAGACCTGCTGTGAAAGCAGGAAAAAACATAAAATCGCAAGCGCGATGGAATGGATCAATCGTTTCATTTTTGTCAGCCCTCCTTTTGTCTGCTTCATTAATATGCCGCGGAGACGATTGCATAACCGCTGAAAATGTCGAAAAATCAGGGGATACTTTCCGCCATTTACAAATAATTGACTTGTCAAAATCTGACTTTTCCTGTAATATGAATGAAG
>JAZQUL010000080.1:0-2686 GCA_045631285.1 Faecousia sp.
CGATGACGGTCTGAACGTCCTGCTGGAGAAGCTGGGTCTTGCGATGGATTTGGATGACCTGCGCTTCCTGCAGGCCTATTTCCGGGATGAAGAACACCGCGACCCCACCATTACGGAAATCCGAGTGGTAGATACTTACTGGTCTGACCATTGCCGGCATACCACCTTCTCCACCCACTTAGATAATATTACCATCCACGATCCTGCGGTGGCGGCTGCCTATCAGCGGTACTTGGATGCCCGGGTAGAGGTCTACGGCGAGGAAAAGGCCGCGGCCCGCCCCCAGACCCTTATGGACATTGCCACCATTGGCGCAAAAACCCTTAAAAAGCGTGGTCTGCTGCCGGAACTGGACGAGAGCGAAGAAATTAACGCCTGTTCCATCCACGTGACTGCCACGGTCAACGGGGAGGATCAGGACTGGCTCTTGATGTTCAAAAACGAGACCCACAACCATCCTACCGAAATCGAGCCTTTCGGCGGCGCAGCCACCTGTATTGGCGGCTGTATCCGTGACCCGCTCAGTGGACGGGCTTATGTCCATCAGGCGATGCGCGTCACCGGCGCAGGCGACCCCCGAAAGTCCTTACAGGAGACTCTTCCCGGCAAGCTGCCTCAGCGGAAGCTCTGCCAAACTGCCGCTGCCGGTTATTCTTCCTACGGTAACCAAATCGGTCTTGCTACCGGCCATGTGGCAGAAATCTACCACGAGGGCTATATCGCAAAGCGTTTGGAGTGCGGCGCAGTGGTTGCTGCCGCGCCCGCGAAGAATGTCCGCAGAGAACGTCCTACCCCCGGTGATGTGATTGTCCTTTTGGGCGGCCGTACCGGCCGTGACGGTATCGGCGGCGCTACCGGTTCGTCTAAGAGCCACAACTTAAAATCCCTTGTGACCATGGCTTCCGAGGTCCAAAAGGGCAATGCCCCCGAGGAGCGGAAAATCCAGCGTTTATTCCGAAAGAGAGAAGTAACCCAGCTTATCAAGCGCTGCAATGACTTTGGCGCAGGCGGTGTATCTGTCGCCATCGGTGAGCTGGCTGACGGCTTGCGGATCGATTTGGACGCAGTACGGAAAAAGTACGAAGGCTTGGACGGCACCGAGCTTGCCATCTCCGAATCGCAAGAGCGTATGGCAGTTGTGGTAGCTGCCGAAGATGCAGATGCCTTTATCGCCTATGCTCAGGAGGAAAACTTGGAAGCCTACCGTGTAGCCGTGGTAACGGAAGAAGCACGGATGGTAATGACCTGGAAAGGTGTCGAAATTGCCAACCTCTCCCGTGACTTTTTGAATACCAACGGCGCAGTGAAACACGCCGATGTGCAGGTAGAGGAAAAAGACCTGACCGTATTGGGAGAGCCTGCTTTTACGTCTCTGCGTGATATGGCAAGCAGCCTGAAAACCGCCAGCCAGCGGGGTCTTGTGGAACGTTTTGATGCCACTATCGGCGCGGGCAGTGTGCTGATGCCCTTTGGCGGCAAGAATCAGTCTACACCGGCGCAGGCTATGGCGGCGCAGCTTCCTGTTCTGCCCGGTCAGGAGACCGAGCAGGGAAGCCTTTTTGCTTGGGGCTGTGACCCGGATTGCCTGTCTGTTGACCCCTATACCGGCGCAAGAGCCTCTGTATACAGCTCTGTTGCCAAGCTGGTAGCTGCCGGCGCAGATTATAAGAAAGTTTACCTTACGTTGCAGGAGTTCTTCGAGCGGCTCCGCACAGAACCGAACCGCTGGGGCAAGCCCTTTGCCGCCCTTTTGGGCGCGCTGGATGCCCAGTTGGAGCTGGGCGCGGCGGCTATTGGCGGTAAGGACTCTATGTCCGGTACGTTCCTTGATAAGGATGTGCCGCCTACCCTTATTTCCTTTGCCATTGCGCCGGTGGATAAGGGCGATGTACTGACCCCCGAATTTAAGAAGGCGGGTCACCCGGTTTATCTCTTTGCTCCTGAGGACAACACGCCTGAAGCCCAAAAGGCGGCTTGGGATGCCTTCTATAACCTCCATAAGGCCGGCAAGGTCTGCGCCGCGTGGGCGGTGGAAAACGGCCTTTCCGAGGCGGTTATGAAGATGTCCTTCGGCAATAACATTGGCTTTGCCTCCTGCGGCACAGTGGATGACCAGTGGCACCAGGGTGATTTCTGGGGCTTTATCGTAGCAGAACTTACAGAGGATGTGGACATTCCCGAGGCGCTCCCTATCGGCAAGACAATCCAGAAGCCTATCATCGATTTGAATGGCGACAGAGCAACGATTGAGGAGCTGTACGCTTTGAACACTGCAACACTGGAAAAAGTCTACCCCACCAAAACGGTAGAGACCGACCGGAAAATTCCTACTTTCAGCAGCAGCGAGATTTGCACCCTTGCGCCCGCAATTAAGGCTGCAAAACCCAAGGTGCTGATTCCTGTATTCCCCGGCACCAACTGCGAGTTTGACTCCGCCCGGGCGGTAATGGCTGCCGGCGGCGAGGCGGAAATTGTAGTTATCCGCAACCTGACGGCAGAGGACGTTGCCTGCAGCGTAGAGACGGTGGCGCGGAAAATTGCAGACAGCCAGATGATCTTCATTCCCGGTGGCTTCTCCGGTGGCGACGAGCCGGATGGCTCTGCCAAGTTCATTACTGCTTTCTTCCGCAATCCTGCCATCCGTGAGCAGGTTACAAAGCTTTTGGATGAGCGGGACGGCCTGATG
>JAZQUL010000081.1:0-4555 GCA_045631285.1 Faecousia sp.
GACGGTGCGGTGGATGCCGCCCGCTTTATGGTCGGTAAAAAGCCCGGTCTTTATAATATGGAAGACCTTTTGGCAGAAGCAAAATAAAAGAACTCCCCGCGCCACGGAAATCTCCGTGACGCGGGGTTTTGTAGATGCGGCTGTATCACGCGACCCTAAACTAAAACAACGTATGATGCGCGCCTTTGCTCAATCATAAGACAGATAAGCATCCCCTATTCTGTCTTACTTTGATTTATTTGTATGTAACTGTGCCGTCTTTAGTGATCTGACCATTAGTACAGAAAATAGTGTAGTCAGGTGTGAACTCGTCCCACGAATGTCCTTTCCCAATGTTCTGCCACTGGGAAACTGATCCCTTAAAGTGAATATTGGTTAAGGTATTACAACCGCTAAAGGTATATGTGCCAATACTGGTAACGCTTTCCGGAATTGTGATGTTGCTTAAGCTCGTACAATCATAAAAGACAGATGTAACAATGCTTGTAATACCATCCGGTATGATAATCATAGATAAATTAGTGCAACTGCGAAAGGCATCCATATCAACACTCACAAGGCTCTCCGGGAGCATAATGCTTGACAAGTTGCCGCAGTAAGCAAATGCATATTGATCAATGCTGATAACGCTATTGGGGATCGTAACGCTTACTAAATTATCGCAGCCTTCAAATGCGCTTGAGCCAATGCTGATGACATTATTAGGAATTGCAACGCTTACCAAATTGTCACAACCATTAAATGTACCCGCTGAAATTTTTGTAATGCTATTAGAAATGGTAACTTTAGTCAAGTTAGCACAGTCCCTAAACGCATCCTTACCAATGCTGAATACGCTATCCGGAACGGTAACACTTGCCAGGCTTTTACATTCCCAAAAAGCGCCACCGCCAATGGTCGTAACACCGTTAGAGAGCGTTAGACTTGTCAGGTTGTTACAACCTCTAAAAGCTTCTTCGCCAATACTGGTGACACTGCTCGGAATTGTGATACTTTTCAGGCTGCCGCAGTAAGCAAAAGCTCTCATACCTATCGATACAACGCCTTCCGAAATGATGCTCTCTTTTAATCCATAGCAGGTAGAAAAGGCATCCTGTCCAATGATGGTGACACTTCCGGGTATGGTGATGCTCTGCAAGCTAGCGCATCCTGCAAAAGCAAACGGACCAATATTTGTAACACCATTTGAGATTGTAACGCCGGTCAGACCGGTACAGTCAGAAAAGGCTGCCTGTCCAATACTCGCAACGCTTCCAGGAATGATGATATTTTTCAATCCGGTGCAGGCATAAAATGCTGCCTGTCCAATACTCGCAACACTATTGGGAATCGTGACACTTTTTATGCCGCCTTTACGAAAGAACGCTTCACTTGCAATTGCTGTCACAGGCTTTCCGCTATGAGTGCTGGGGATAACTATATCTGTGTCGGCGCAAGTACCGATACCAGTTACCACGCAATAACCTTCATACTCACTATACTGCAGTCCCATGCTGGGGTCGCGGGTTTCCGTTGCTGGGGGTTCGGTTGCGGGCGGTTCAGTCGCAGGGGGTGCCGTTGGTTCGTTGTTTGTGCTGGGGTTGTTGCTGCCACCGCAAGCTGCCATAGAAAGCAACATACACAGGGTCAGGATCAGTGCGACGATTTTTTCCATTTCTTTTTTCCTCCTAAAAATAAAAAGTGCGGCTACCGAAGTAACCGCACAAAAAACGCAAACTCCGATAGTCGCCAAACCAACTCTGCGGAGAAATACCTATATCCCATACTACAGAATCGGAATTTGCATTTTTATCAAATTCCAATCATAGTATGGGCGAAAAAGAGTATACTACCCCTGTAAAAAAATAGTCCTCCGCATTATTTAGTTGGTTTGGCATAATCAGTATAACGCATTTTCTGCTCTTTGTAAACCCCTGAAACAGAGAAAAAAACGGTCGGCGATTGCCAACCGGTTTTTATGTTCCGAATTACAGGTACTTCTTGATTTCCTCGGATGCCAGATTGGGATCGTCGGAAACGGTGATGGTGATCTCCATCTTGTTGGCCTCAGCGAATGCGGCGCACCACAGAATGAACTCTTCACCTGCAGCACGGTCATTGCCGATGGTCTTATAGACATTGTCGATGTACACATTGGTAATATCGTAGTTGCCTGCGTGCAGACCGCTGAGCAGACCCTTGAGCATATCGCGATTGCTGATGCCGTATTCCTTAGAGTCTACCAGACGAACCTTGTAAGGCAGGTCATATGTCAGCTTCTGGCCATACTCGACGCAAACCACGTCGCCATTGGCGCTGGAAACAGCCTCATGAATAGAATCGATCATTTTCTTGGTCTTGCCGGAACCCTTCAGGCCCATAATCAGATGAATCATCGGAAACTCCTCCTTTGCTTGCAGCATATATGCTGTATATAGATTTTAACAGTTTTCTTGCCGTATTGCAAGGGGCAATATAAAGAATTTACAAAAAATTTTGCAATTAATAGCCGGGCTTGCCCAAAAGCTTAAACATATTGCGCTTATAGAACTCCACGCCGGGCTGGTTGAAGGGGTTGACACCCAAGGTGTAAGCGGAAACGCCGCAAGCCAGCTCGAAGAAATAGAACATCTCGCCCAGCTTCTTTGCATTCAGCTCGCCCATATCCATGGTGATAACGGGGACATTGCCGTCCACGTGGGCAGCCAGCGTACCAAGGAATGCCTGCTCGTCTACAAAGTCCAGGGTGCGGCCCTCCAGGTAGTTCAGACCGTCCAGATTCTTCTTATCACCGCCCACGGTGAAGGTCTCCTCAGGCGCATCGAAGCGAATCATTGTCTCGAAGATATTCCGCTCGCCCTGCTGGATCATTTGACCCAAAGAGTGGAGGTCGGCGGTAAATTCTGCGGTTACAGGGAAAATACCCTTGCCGTCCTTGCCCTCGCTCTCACCGAAGAGCTGCTGCCACCAGCCGCCCATCATCTTAAAGCCAGGCTCAAAGGACTCCATAATTTCAATGCACTTGCCACTGCGGTACAGCAGATTTCTTGCTGCGGTATACAGCCATACGGGATTTTCAAAGGAGCGCAGGTCGTAGTCCTTCTTTGCCTGCACAGCGCCAGCCATAACCTCCATAGGATCGATGCCGGCAACTGCCATAGGCAGCAGACCAACCGCAGTCAGGACAGAGTAGCGGCCGCCTACATTGGCGGGAATGACGAAAGTCTCCCAGCCTTCCTCCATAGCCATCTGCCGCAGAGCGCCCTTGCAGGGGTCGGTAATGGCGATGGTACGGGCGTTGGCTTCGTCGATGCCGTACTTTTCAATCAGCATAGCGCGCAGCGCCCGGGTAGCGATGGCAGGCTCGGTAGTAGTGCCGGACTTGGAGATGATAGCAATGGAGAAATCCTTGCCGTCCAGCAGCCGCTTCAGCTCGTTCCAGGCTCTGGTGGACAGGCCGTTACCGGCAAAGAAGATCTGGGGGTTGCCCTTACCCTTGCCGATATTGTGGTTCGCGCCCTGCAAAAGCTCGATGGCTGCGCGAGGTCCTAAGTAGCTGCCACCGATGCCAATAACTACAAAGACATCGGAATTTTCCCGAATGCGCTTTGCAGCGGCGCGGATGCGGATCATCTCGTCGGTCTCTTCGGTAGTGGGCAGATCCAGCCAGCCGATAAAGTCGTTGCCCTCGCCGGTACCTTCGGTCAGGGTCTTATGGGCGGCAAACACTTCCTTTTCCAGCGCCAGCAAATCCGGCAGTGAAAGACTGCCCCAGATGTTAGATATATCTACTTTAATCACAGGTATATACCTCCTTATGTTTTTAGAACATTTTACCATAGGAAGCGCCTAAAGACAAGGGACTACTTTCTTATTTTTAGGTAGCTTTTTTGCTTTTTTTGTAGTATAATAGGTGTAATCTTATAAAAATACGGAGGCGTTTATTATGCGCTACGGCTTTGGTGTTGATTTAGGCGGCACAACGGTGAAGCTCTCCTTTTTTGAGGAAACCGGTTCCTGCCTCGATAAATGGGAAATCCCCACAGTAAAGGAAAATAGCGGCGCGCAGATTTTGCCGGACATTGCCACATCCGTTCTCTCCTATTTGGAAACACACAGCATCCCGAAGGAGAATGTCCTCGGTATCGGCATTGGTGTCCCCGGTGCAGTAGACGGCAAAGGCATCGTATTTAACTGCATTAACTTAGGCTGGGGCAAAGTAGACGTACCCAAAGATCTGGGCGACCTCACCGGGCTGCCGGTTGTCTGCGGCAATGATGCCACCCTCGCCGCTTTGGGCGAGTGCTGGAAAGGCGCAGGCGCGGAAAATATGGTCTTTGTAACCTTAGGTACAGGCGTGGGCGGTGGTGTCGTGTGTGACGGCAAGATTATTGCCGGTGTCCACGGCGCCGGTGGTGAAATTGGTCATATTCCTCTCGTTCCTGAGGAAACCATTCCTTGCAACTGCGGTAAATGCGGCTGCGCAGAGCAGTACTTATCCGCCACAGGCATCGTCCGGCTGGCGAGAGAAGCCCTTGCCCTCCCCCATCCGGTCTCTCTGCTGGATAACGGCGAA
>JAZQUL010000082.1:0-16570 GCA_045631285.1 Faecousia sp.
CAGCACCTGCATTTCCACATTTTGGGCGGCAGAGAGCTGACGGAGCAAATGGCATAACAATTCACAATTCATAATTACAAATTACAAATTGTAGGGGAGGCTAATAGCCTCCCCTACAAAGGATATTGTGGCTTGACAAAAATAATTTGTCGGCTATAATCATATTAGATCGCAAAACAAATAGTCTTCGGGGAGCCGGATGCATCCGGCTGAGATTTGACTTGGTAGTCATGACCCGTGAACCTGATACGGTTAGTACCGTCGGAGGGAAAGATGCACATATGAGATGCCTTGGTATCGCATTGCACCCAGACGGAAGTGTGATGCGATAATTTTTTGTGCCCAGCTCAAAAAATTCTCTTTTGGCTTCTCCGGTTCTTTTTTTGCCGATCTCGCTCCTTGCGTCCCTTGAAATACACAAAGTATTCCTGCGTGCCACAAGAAACGAGCCGACAAAAAATTCCACGGAGCATCCTAAAAGATAATTTTTATCGCTGGGCTCGGTGTCAACCGGAATAAGGTTGAAGAAAGGAAGGCATTTTATGCAAAACAATGTAAACAAAAGTCACCTGCGTGTGCAGGCGCTGTGCGAGGGCGCGATTTTGGTGGCCGTCGCGCAAATTCTCGGGTACATCAAGCTGTTCCCTATGTGGCCTAATGGCGGCTCCATCACACTGGCGGCATTTCCTATCGCCTTGTATGCTGTACGCTGGGGCGTGGGAAGAGGTCTCTTGGCCGGCTTTGTCTTTGGCATTTTGCAGCTGATAATGGACGAAGCCTATGCCTGGGGATGGCAGTCTATGCTGCTGGACTATCTGGTGGCGTTTACGCCCTTGGGTCTTGCGGGACTGTTTAAGGGCAAGAAATGGGGCATTTTCCCCGGCATTGTGCTGGGCAATTTGGGCAGATTTATCGTTCATTACATCAGCGGCGTGACGATTTATCGCATTTACGAGCCTACCACCATCCCTGGTATCGGTACCTTTGACGGCGCAGAGCTTTATTCTCTCGTCTATAACGGCTCTTATATGCTGCCTTGCGCTCTTCTTGCCTTAGCGGCAGCAGCCCTCCTATATGTACCGATGAAGAAATACTTCGCCGGCTACGATTTGAATAAGTAAAGAAACGCGGTGGGAGCTTTCTCCTGCCGCGTTTCTTGACAAATGGAGATAAAATCTAAAATTTACCCCTAAGTGGTATTGCAATTATTCGAGATTTGGAATATAATATTACCATACAATTCTGGAGGTGTAAATATGGAGCTTATGTCTGCAAGAGAAGCTGCAGATAAATGGGGTATTTCGCAAAGGCGAGTGGCTGTTCTTTGCGCTGAAAATAGAATTGAAAATGCAACGATGGTTGGAAATATGTGGGTTATTCCTACTGCTGCTGAAAAACCGATTGATGCAAGAAGTGTCCGTTATACAAAGAGCGATGAAAAAAAGGTCAAGCCTTTTTTGAAATGGGCTGGCGGTAAGGGGCAGTTACTTTCTGAAATCGAAAAGTATTATCCGTTTGTCGATGGAAGAATCACCAAATACGCTGAGCCGTTTGTTGGCGGCGGCGCGGTGCTTTTCGATATATTGAGTAAGTACGAGCTTGAAGCCGTGTATATCAGCGACATTAATTCTGAACTCATCAACGCGTATCGTATTATCAGAGAGGATATTAACGAACTGATTGATATGCTGATGGTTATGCAGAATGAGTTTGTGCCGATGAATACGGACGACCGTAAAGCATACTATCTGGCAAAAAGAGAGCGTTTCAATGACTTGAAAACAAACAGCAATGAAGACACTAATATTGAAAAAGCTGCTCTTATGGTTTTTCTTAACAAGACTTGTTTCAACGGTTTGTTCCGAGTGAATAAAAAAGGCTTGTTTAATGTTCCTATGGGGTCTTACAAGAATCCTGTAATCTGTGATGAGGAAAATCTGCGAGCTGTATCTGAAAAACTCCAGAACGTAACGATTGTGTGCGGAGACTACAGAGAATCTGCTGATTTCATTGATGACAGTACATTTGTTTACTTTGATCCCCCGTATCGTCCTATTACTGATACAGCAAGTTTTACTGCATACACGGAAAATCTGTTTAATGATGAAGAGCAGATCGAACTTGCAAAATTTGTCGATGATATGCATAGAAAAGGTGCAAAGGTTGTCATCAGTAATTCTGATCCGAAAAACGCAAATACAGAGGATGATTTCTTTGATAAAATCTATTCCTCTCATAAGATTAGGCGCGTTGAAGCAACTCGTATGATTAACTGCAATAGCGAGGCAAGAGGAAAAATCAAGGAACTGCTTATTAGTAATTTTTAAGGAGAGAATAAAAATGGCAAATTGTCAACACTGTGGAAAGCCCCTTAATAAAGCACAATACAGTGATGGAAAAACATATAAATCTTGTCCTAGATGCTCTGAAATAAATGGTAAGGAACATATATTTTTCACATATCCCAATTCTTTTGGAGATACCGCAAAAAGAAGAAGCGACAACCACCCCGAAGGGCCGCAAAGTTGGTGCTATTCTCACAGATTTAACAAAAACGCACCCATTACACCGGGCGGAATTCCTTGTAGCGAGATGATAGAGGGGAGTAAATGAGAATGTACAGAGAATTCAATGTATGGTTAGCTGGTTTTCGTGATAGTATTGCAGACTATGGCTATTACATAGATTTTGAAAAAGTTCATCGCAATGTCGATGGCATCAAGGTTGAGCTTAATATCCTCAACTCGCTGATTGGTTCTAAAAATATCAAAGAAGATTTCAAAGCATTAATCAAGAAATATCCCGAAACCCTGAAATGTATTCCTTTGTTGCTTGCGGTTAGAGCCAAAGAAATATATTGCCAAGATGAAAACGGCGGTTATATGTATCAGTTTGGCTTTAGCAAATATCCGCCCAATAGTTATGCTCATTATGAACGCTACGCATATTTTATGGAACACACAGGCCTTTTCGACTTGCTTGAAAACCATATTATCAATAACCTTGTTGACTATGCGACAGGCGTGGAAACCGGACTTGATTCCAACGGTCGTAAAAATCGTGGCGGTCATTTAATGGAAGATTTGGTTGAGAGCTTCATTAAGAAAGCCGGTTTTGTAAAGGATAAGACCTATTTCAAGGAAATGTATATCCATCAGATTACTGCGAAATGGGGCATTGACCTTTCTGCCATCTCCAATCAAGGCAAGATGGAAAAACGCTTTGATTTTGTTGTCAAAACACCTACAATGATTTACGGCATTGAAACAAATTTTTATGGTAGCGGTGGCAGTAAGCTCAACGAAACCGCCCGTAGCTACAAGACGCTTGCCTTGGAAACGAATACCATTAACGGCTTTACATTCGTTTGGTTTACGGATGGCAAAGGATGGACAAGCGCACGTAACAACCTTGAAGAAACCTTCGATGTGATGGATCACATTTACAGTATCAAGGATTTGGAGAACGGCATTATCGCAGAGGTTTTCAAATAATGGCTAAGAAAATCACAAAATGGGAGCCGGAAGATTTTGAGTTGGAAATGACAACGCATTGGTCTTTTCCTAAACGTGGCGATTGGGCTACCCACGATGCAAAATGGCGTGGAAACTGGTCGCCATATATTCCGCGAAATATTTTGCTCAGATACTCCCAAGAGGGAGATTTAGTTCTCGATCAGTTTGCCGGGGGTGGTACAACACTTGTTGAAGCAAAGCTGCTCAACCGCAACATAATCGGTATGGATGTTAATGATGTTGCACTTGCCCGTTGCAGAGAAAAAGTGGATTTTGAGCACGAGGGTGCTAACGGTAAGGTGTATATACACAAAGGTGATGCACGTCATTTGGATTTTGTTCCGGATAACAGCATTGACCTTATCTGTACCCATCCGCCGTATGCGAATATTATTCAGTACAGCGAAGATATAGAGAAAGATCTATCTCATTTGAAGGTTAAGGAATTCCTTGAAGAAATGAAAGCTGTGGCTGCTGAAAGCTATCGTGTATTAAAGAAGGACAAGTTCTGTGCTGTTCTTATGGGAGATACTCGCCAAAAAGGACATATGATTCCGATGTCTTTTGAGGTTATGCGTGTTTTTGAAGATGCAGGGTTTAAGTTGAAAGAGCTTATAATAAAAGAACAGCACAATTGCAAAGCAACGGGGTATTGGAAAACCAATAGCGTAAAACACAACTTTTTGCTGATAGCCCATGAGTATTTGTTCATATTTAAGAAATAGAAGAATTAGAAACGGAGGCAGGTATGAACGCTATCATACCTGCCTCGAAATTTCATCGGAATAAGGCCATCCCGGCGGAGCGGGCGGCTAAATGGCTGGCTTCGTAGAGAATTTGTGACACATCACTGCGGTTTAGCGCGCCGGTGGCGCTGACGTAAATGCCGTTGTCCTCCAAAACGGAGAGGGAAACAGCCGCCCAGGCAGGCACGATCTCCTCGGAAGCGGTAGACTGGGTGGTTAAGGCATCCTTAGAGATTGCCAAATCCAGGGCGTTTTGCAGCATAACTGCGGCTTCTGCGCCGGTAATGTTTTCGGAGAAGCTGCCCGTATCCGGCCAGCCGGCAGTTAAGCCGGAGCGAAGCGCTGCCGCAAGATAGGGCCGCATCCACTGGGGCGTGTCAGCAGGCAGAGAGAGGGTAGCGGTATCCTCCAGGGGAATCTCCAGCGCCTTTACCAGCATAGAGAGAAACTCACCCCGGCTGACCTTCTCCTCCGGGCGGAAGCAAAGCTGACCGTTAATGCTGTCACCGGTGAAAATACCGGTATGGCGCATCCATTCCGCGGTAAAGCGGCAGGCGGTATTCTGGGTGTCGGAATACTGCTTGCTGTCTGTGGGCTTCAAAATCTGCACCGTAACCGTTGCCACCCGGGACACGTTCCCGGCGGGGTCAGCGGCACAGTAGGTGAAGGAATCTACCCCTACTTTGTTTTTCTTGGGGGTATAGACAAAAGTTCCGTCCGTAGAAATCTCCACCGCGCCCCGCTTGGGGCCGCGGACTAAGGTGTAGGTCATTTCCTGCCCTTCCGGCTCGGAGACCTTCAGCATCCCGTCTACCGCCAGATTCTTATAGGTTTCCAGGGAAAAATCCTGGGCAACGGGGGGATGGTCGGCCTTGCCACGGATGGAAATGGTGACGGTGGCGGCATTTTCAACCCGGTTTTCATAAATGGGCAGGTAAGAAATCTCCGCAACAGAATCCTGCTGAGTCAGCAGGGGGGAGAATGTCAGTTCTGCAAGCTGGGAAGTTGTGAGAATGTCTCCTTTTTGCAGAACCCGTTTGCCTAAAAAGACCGTGCCGCTCTCCGGCTCGGGGAGGGCGGTGATGCAAACGCCCATCAGGGCTTGCTTTTCCGATTCCTCAAAATCTGTGGAAGTAAAGCAGTAAATGGCATCGCAGTCCACCTCAAGGGCGAAAACGGACATAGGCAGAATCAGCAGCGCCAGCGCAAGGGCAATGATTGATTTGCGACACATAGAATTTAACCTCCTAAATTTGTGTTCGGAGGTATTGTTTGCCCCTTGTGGCAAAATTATGCAGGAACTGGATAATTTCCCAAAGCCGCAATATTTAATATAGGCAGGCAGTCCTGATAAATCTCTTCAAATTGGGAAAGGGGCAGGGGATTGATGCCCCGCCCGGCTTCAATGGTATAACCCGGCCGGCGGAACTGCTGAATAAACCAGTCTTTATACCCGGCAAAAGCGGAATTGTAGGGTACATCTGCCAAACGGTAGCCGCTGGCTGCTGCCATTGCCTCTCCCAATTCCCTTGCGCCGGGCACTTCGATGTCGGAAAATGTCCAGTAAATTTCCTGCCCCTGGGTATGGAACGCCAGTACCAGTTCCGGGTCTACTACCTCCGTATAACCGGACAGCGCCTGGGTTTCCAGTTGATTAAAGGGCGCGCGGCCCACGTAATCCCGGGGTCCCGGGAGGGTGTAGCCTTGGGAAAATTTGATTTCCCTGGCCTGCAGCCAGCCGGCAGGATAGTTAAGATTTAAGTCTACGCCCAAAAGATTTGCTTTCCAGCCGTCAGGGAATGCAATTTCCGGGTAATTCTCAGAAAGTCGCCGGGCAACCTCGTATTGCACATCTCCCGGACGGATGGCGCCGGTCACAAGGTCTACGCCATCCGGGTCTACCATCGGTACCATAAAAACAGTAACAGCTTCATTTAGCGCCTGCGCATCTTCACCCCCGATGTTGCCGCCTGACTGAATAGCCTCCGCCAGTTCCTCCGCCCAGCGCAGCAGAATATAGGCGGTGATCCATTCGTTTGCGTGGTGGGCGGCAGTAAACAGCACTTTTCGCGGCCCGTTTCCGATGACCAAGGTGCGGATAGGCCGCTGGAAAGCGGTGGTTGCCAGTAGCTCTGTGCGGCAGAATGGATAGGTTCGGACAATTTCTAAAATGGCTTGGTCGCAAATATCCGATGTGATAGGGACTGTGGTATTTACAATAGACATAAAAATCGCCTCCGACTATTCTATGTGTCGGAGGCGATATGTGTGTATGTAAGGATTAAGCCTGGGCTTCAGGGGACTTCTTGGCCAGCACAGCGTTGAGTACGCCGTTGCCAATCACCAGAACAAGACCCACAACGCCATAGATGATGGCGAAGGTCACGAAGGTGGAAGCAAGGGCCGCGATGAGGGGCGTTGCCAGGGACAAAACGGTTTCGGGAAGACCGGCAAGCAGCTCCAGGAAGAAGGGCGCTTGCAGGACGTAGCCCAGCGCGCCTACAAATACGGCGCTGATAAGACCGTTTACACCCATCCAACGCAGGCCGTTGAAGCTGGGCAGACGGAAAACGAACAGCAAAAGGAGCAATGCCACAACGGCCACGATGGCGATGGTCTGCAAACTGCCGGTACGGATCATCTTCAGACCGTCCAAAATCATAGTCAGCTCTGCAGGCGCGCTCTGTACGATGGTCTGGGCTACTTCCTCAGCGGGAGGTAACGTCTCCACGATGGTGGGCAGGGCAGTGCTGGTGACCTTTTCCACAGCGCTGGTCAGCTTCTCTTTGTCGATTTCCACTTCCTCGGGGAGATTTTTTTCCACGATGGTGACGATCTCTTCCATATGGGGATTCAAAATCTCCAAAACGGATTCTGTGGTCAGCTTGGGGGCTTCACCGGTGCCGGTGGCGGCATTGATAATATCTTCCGCATATGTAGAAACAAGGGTCTGCACCGCAGAGCTTTGGGTCAGCTCCTGCACCATCTGCTCCGTGTTTACCACGGCATCCTCGGGGATCTCCAGCTCGGTCATCAGTTCCTCAACGTCAATGACGCCTTCCTCAACCAAGTCTGCAACTGCGCCGAACAGCTCTTCCATATCCACGCCCTCAGGCAGGTCCAGATCGGGGAGGTTGTCGAGGACATCCTCGGGAATTTCATCCGGCAATGTTACATCCTCGGGAAATTCGTTCATATCAAAATCGGGAGGGAGGGTGGTATCGCCCAGCAGGTCTTCAATATCTGTACCTTCGGGAAGCTGGCCGATGGAATAATCGTTGGACAGGGTGATGAGAAGGAAGTTTGCGGAGGGACTGCCCAAATTGTTCAAAATGCCGGACTCAAAAGCGGCTTTCACCAGCTTGCTGGGGTCAGCGTTTTCTGTCAGGAAGGAAACAACAGGCAGCGCTACAAGGGAAACGACCAAAATAATGCTCAGAAGCAATGCCATAAAGGCGCTGGAAATTTTCCAAAATACTTTCATAATATTATCCTCTTCTTTATTTTTATAACTCCCTGCCCGGAGAGGCAGGGAGTATCGTATGTAGGGAATTAATCTGCGTCAGCAAACAATCTGCCAAAGAGCGCAGAGAAGAAGCCTCTCAGGAGGGTGGTACCGATAACCAGAGCCAAACCGACAACAGCATATACAATCGCGCAGACGGTAAAGGCTTCGTTCAGTCCGCTGGTGATAGGAACGATGGTTTGCAGGAACATATTGCCAAATACAGCCAGGTTTTCGGGGAGAACGGCTACCAATTCGGGAAGCATACCCAGCGTCATAGTAGCGGCGTAGCAGAGGGCGCCGCCCACGATGCCGCAGACACCTACGCAGCGCAGACCGCGCAGACCGGGCAGACGAACCAGACAAATCAGCGCAGCCATAGCCACAACAAGCAGCAGAACAGCAGCGCGCAGGGCGCCGGAGTGGATGAAACGCAGGGCGCCGGTAACAGCAGAAATAATGGGGTTCTCGGACTCCAGCAATTCAGCAGCGGCAGAGCCAAGATCAGGAAGATCGGCAACGAGACCGGGCAGAACAGACTCCAGAGCCTGCTGGGTAATGTCCTCCAGATGCGCGCGGTCAAGGGTTATATCTTCGGGAAGACTTGCCTGCACGATGTCGGCCAGCTCGCCAATGTGGGGATTGACGATGGACATTACGGTGTCGGAGGTCAGAGTGGGCTCTGCCTCGCTGCCCATAGCGGTGTTCATAACGTCTTCCATATAAGCGGAAACCAGCGCCTTTGCGGCTTCGCTTGTTGCGAGGTTGGCAGTCAGCTTTTCTACGTCAACAACAGTGTCCTCGGGAAGATCCAGGAACTCGTTGAGGTGCTCAACGTCGATAATGCCGGAACCGGTAAAGCCGCCCATAATATCCAAGAGGGAATTTACGGCGTTGTTTGTTTCTCCTGCGTGGTCCGAGTCTTCGGGAGTGTCGGGATTCTCCGGCTCACCGGCATCGGGGTCTTCGGAGGAATCGTCGGGGTTCTCAGAAGAGTCAGCAGGATTTTCGGAGGAATCCGGGTTCTCCGGCTCATCGGCGTCGGGATTCTCAGAAGAATCGGGGTTTTCCGGTTCACCGGCGTCAGGCTCATCAATCACAGCAGGCTCGTTCTCGTCTGTCTGGTCTTCGGGAACAGCGGGGTCTTCGGAAGAATCGGCAGGATTCTCAGAAGAGTCAGCGGGGTCCTCGGAAGAATCAGCAGGATTCTCAGAAGAGTCGTCAGGATTCTCAGAAGAATCAGGCGTTTCCGAATCATCGGGCGCTAAATCTTCCGGAGGCGCTTCTTCTTCGGGAGTGCTGCTGTTGAGAAGACCGGATTCAAACAACACATTTACCAGTGTTTCGGGGTTAGCCATATTGGTAATATACGCTGCAATCGGGGTCAGCAGCATAGAAATCACCAAAATAACACTCAGAAAAGTGGTAATGGAACCGCTGACAAGACTGCCGGCAAGACCGCCTAATCTGACAGGACGTCTTCTGCGGAGTTTACGGGTTCTCTTTTTTTTTTCGTCGCATTCGCAGGCCATCACCTTGTTGATCCGGCGCTGGTGGCGGGATTCACCGGAGAAGGGAGTGCTAAGCCATACCTTAACGATCTCATAGGCCAAATCCCGGTCTACGACTGCAGCACCCATAGCCATCATATTGGTATCGTTGTGCAGACGGGTCAGCTTTGCGCATTCTACGTCGGCCAAAAGGGCGCAGCGGATGCCCCGAACCTTATTGGCGGCGATAGAAACGCCAATACCGGTAGTGCAAAGCACGATACCCCGGTCGCATTTGCCGCTGGCAACTGCCTTGGCGGCGGGAATGGCGAAGTCAGAGTAATCGCAGCTCTCGTGTGTGCATGTGCCGAAATCCTCCACACTGTGCCCTAAGCTCTTGAGGAAGGGGATCAGTGCTTCCTTCAGCTGCAATGCACCGTGATCGCAACCGATTGCTATTTTCATATGTATAACCTCCTTGCGCCGGGAAAAAGCCTGCGCCATTACCCAGCCATCTTTTGTTATATAATCTTATATGATGAAACCGCCGTTGACGCCTAATATCTGACCGGTGACAAACTGCGCGTCAGCCAAATACAGAGCCGCCTGGGCGATATCTTCCGGGAGTCCGTTTCTTCCGACAGGCGTTTCGTCCTTCAGGCTGTTCAAAACGTCATCATCGTAGCCGGCGCACATATCCGTCAGGATTACACCGGGGGCAATGGCGTTTACGCGGATGCCGCTGGGACCTAATTCTTTTGCCAGCGCCTTTGTCAGGGCGATGACAGCGCCTTTGGTGGCAGAATAAGCGCTCTCGTAGGATGCGCCAACCTGTCCCCACATAGAAGAAATGTTAATAATACACCCCTGATGGGTTTGCAAAAAGGCGGGCATTGCGGCTTTGACGCAATGATAGATGCCTTTTACATTTACATCAAAAAGTCTGTCCCAATCCTCACCGGGAAGCTGATGGATAAGGCCGCCCCGCCAAATGCCGGCGTTGCAAACCAAAATATCCACATTTCCAATGGATTGAAATGCGCTTTCCACAGCCTTGCCGTCAGCCACATCACAGCAAATGGCGGCAGCGCCGGTGGCGGCGCAAACGCTTTGGGCAGCTTCGTGGTCCTTTTCGTACAGAAAAAAGACACGGTCGCCCCGCTTTGCAAAGGCCTCTACAATGGCAGCGCCGATTCCACGGGAACCGCCGGTTACAACGCAAGTGGCCATCTTTCTTACCTTCTGCGGCTTCTGGTGCGGTGGTCGGAGTACTGCCGGATGGAGGAAATTTTATTGTCGGATTCGCTCATAAACTGCTTGAGCTTCTCTTCAAAAAGCTGGTCTGCAGTTTTGGGCGCGGGAGGAGGGGTGGGCGCGCGCTGGGGCTTTGCCTCCTGACGGGGAGCAGGTCTTGCCTCCCGCTGGGGTTTTGCTTCCAGCCGCTTAATAGATAGATTGACCTTTCCGCCTTCGGCGCCAATCACCATAACTTTTACTTCTTGGTTTTCGGTCAAGTGCTGCCGGATGTCGCTGACGTAGGTGTTTGCGACCTCCGAGATATGCACAAGACCGGTCTTGTTTTCGGGGAGAGAGATAAATGCGCCAAAATTGGTGATGGATTTTACTTTGCCATCCAGGACAGTGCCAACGGTCAATTCCATATAAGTAATGCTTCCTCCAAAAGTTAGCCTGAGCAATATAACCCGAACTCGCCCAAGCGGGCGTCTGATTCGCTCAGACTTCATTTTATTCATTGATGGGTGTTAAGACTAGGGATTTGTTGCGCCGGGGGTAAAGAAACTTGCGCCGCCTTCCACAAGGTCCAGCATTTGGGAGGCGATGCGCTTAATGCCTTGCACGGTGCCGACTTCGGCAATGTTTTTGGCAAGGTCGTGATTCTCCCGCTCCAGATGGGCAGCCTGCTGCCGCAGCAACTCGGTCTCGGCCTCCACGCGGGAGATGGCATTATGCAGGGTTAAAAGAGAAACGGTACAAACTACCAGCGTCACAATCAGGGCGATTTTCAGCAGAGGGGAACCGTGGCGAAACCGCAGACGGATCTTGGGTCTTTGCTTGCGGGCCATCGGGCGGCCTCCTTTCTCAAGATGCTTTAGTGCCATTATGGTCATTGTATTCTTATTGTACTCTATTTTTTTACTATTGCAAATGTTTTTTTGCAAAAAACGGAAATATTTTTCGATATTTTTTTACAAAAGGTCCAGATATGGGAAAAAATTCCTCCTACAAACCGAAAAACAAGGGCGAGCAGAGGGCGCAGCAGCCGCCCGAGGGTGTTTCGCCACAGAAGAAAGCCTGCAAAAAGACCGGCACTGTAAGAAATCCGCAGGTCACCCTCGCAGATGCCAAAGCCCAGATAAATGCCGCAGGCAAACAGTCCAATAACAAAAAGACCGTCCGTCAGCGGCCGCAGGCAGCGGGGAAAAGGGGTGAGAAGGTCGTAAAAAATACCCAGACCGCCTCCCAGCAGACAGGCGGTTAGGAAACGGAAGAACAAAAGAGCAGGCGGTGTCATCGAAACAGTTTGTGCAAAAGGCCGCCCGGAGATTTGGGTTCTTCGTAGACCAGGGCGGAGATGTGTCCGTCGATGGCTACCTGCCCGTTTTCCGGGGATAAGGTTTTTAAGTGAAGCTGCTGGCCCTGCACAGAGAGTATACCAAGTCCGGTTTTCAGGATAACGGCATTTTCATCAAAGCTTAGTACCTCTGCCGTGCCGGAGAGCAATAGGCTTTTTCGGTCATTTAATGTGAGCTTGTGGGGCAAAGGCATACGTTCTTCTGCCATAGAGAATCCCTCCTTACAGGGAAAGTCTATGCAGGGATGGTCATTGACAGACCCGAAAATCAGGATTATACTGATAAATAGGAAAGGGGTGTGGTGTGCGTTGTTGAAGGCGGCAGGTGTAAAAATCCAAATCGGTAACGGTCATATGGAAGCATATGCGCTTTTGCGTACCCTTTGGCGTGAAGAAACCGACAGACCGTTTCCGCAAATCGCTTACACAGAACGGGGAAAACCCTATTTCCCGGAGGAAAAGCTGCACTTTTCCGTTACCCATACCAAAAATTATGCCTTTTGCGTCCTGTCTGACCGCCCGGTGGGCATCGATGCGGAGGAATTGGGAAGAAAAATAAACCCGGCTCTTGCGGAGAAAATTTTATCTCCCGGAGAGTTGCGGCAATATGAAGCCGCTGCGGATAAAAACCGAGCCTTGCTGACCTTTTGGGTGCTGAAAGAGGCAGAGGCGAAATGCACCGGGGAGGGGATTCGCATTCACCCCAACCACACGGATTTTTCCCTAAATGACCCCCGGGTACAGGAAAATATGGACTGCCTTGTGGCGATTATTGAAGAATAAGAGGAGATAGAAATGCTTTTTGACACACACGCCCACTTAAATGACCCGGCCTTTGATGCGGACCGTGACGAGCTGATTTGCGGACTTGGGGAAAAGGGTATCGATTTTGTAATGAATGTGGGCTGCTGCCTGGAATCCTCTCGGGACTGTATTGCGCTGGCGGAAAAATATCCCTTTATCTACGCGTCCGTAGGCTCTCACCCGGATTCCGCAGGGGAAGTCTGCGAGGAATTGATGCAGACTTATCTGGATATGAGCAAACATCCCAAGGTCAAAGCCATTGGCGAAATTGGACTGGACTATTATTATGAGGGCTTCGACCGCCAAATTCAAATAAAAGCCTTTGAAATGCAGCTGGAGCTGGCGCGGCAAGTGGATTTGCCGGTCATCGTTCACGAACGGGATGCCCACGGGGACGGTATGGATGTTGTCCGGAAATTCCCGGAGGTGACGGGCGTGTTCCATTGCTATTCCGGCGCGGCAGAGATGGCGCGGCAATTGGTAAACAAGGGCTGGTATATCGGTTTTACCGGTGTTTTGACCTTTAAAAATGCCCGAAAAGCGGTGGAAACTGCCGCAGCTATCCCGTTGGAGCGAATTGTTCTGGAAACGGACTGTCCTTTTATGTCCCCTGAGCCTTACCGCGGCAAGCGAAACGACCCCGGCAGACTGATTTATATGGCGCAGAAGTTAGCGGAAATCCGCGGCCTGTCTGTAGAAGAAATCATCAAAATCACAACGGAAAACGCAAAACGGCTGTATCGCATCTGATACAGCCATTTTTTAATTGATAATTGACAATGGACAGTTGACAGTTGAGGTGTCCGCAAGCGGACGGATTCAAATCATCGCGGAGCGATACCACAATTGTCAATTGTCAATTATCCATTGTCAATTATCGATGGTGCGGTCATTGACTGCTTCTGAGTCTTTTCACAAGGGCTTCTACAAAGCCCCATACCGGCGGCTCTAACCACTTATCATAGAGAATACACATATAGAGTGCCTGATGCCAGTTTTCAATAGGACGGAAGGTGACGCCGGGGCGTGGTAGGGCACATTTTTCCGACATCACGCAGATACCAACCCCTTCTGCCACAAGAGAACGTGCCGCGCCGGCGGTGTTGACGGTGCAGACGATTTGCTCTTCAATGGGCGTACCGCTGGCCCACTGTCCGAAGCTGTTTTCCATATCGTAATTGAAAACGATTTGGGGTTCCCGGGCAATTTGCTGGGGGGTCAGGGCGGTTTCTTTGGAAAGGGGATGTCCCTCCGGGAGGGCGACACAGAAATTACCCTGCCCCAACTTGCGGAAATGGAGACTTCTGTCCCGGTTTGTGGTGTCCACAATGGCCATATCCAGCTTTTCTTCCCGTACCAAATCCATCAGTTCCTCCGCTGAGCTTTCCGTCAGCCGGAAACGAATGCGGTCATTCTGCCGGATGTGGGTCAGGATTTCCTTTGCCACAGCGCTGTCCAGCGTGCCGGAGACCACCCCGAGCCGAATGACCACCGGGGCGCTGGTTCGGCTGTCCCGGAGCGTGATGGAGGCCTCGTTTAATTCCTTCAGTGCCGCGTCCACCTTTTCCTGATAGAAGCGGCCTTCCTCAGTCAGACGGATATTTCTGCCCACCTTCTCAAAAAGCTTCACATCTCCCAATTCTTCTTCCAAATGGTGGATGGCGCTGCTGAGCGAAGGCTGGGAAATGCCCAGCCGGGCCGCCGCCAAGGTGTAGTGCTCCAGCTGCGCCAGCACAGAAAAATACCGCAGATAGTTATAGTTCATATAAGCACCTCTAGAATCCATAGATAGAAACTATAAATAAAATATCATAACTATATTGTTTTTACAAGAGAAATTTGTATAATGAGAGCGTTGCTTGAAAAATTACCTAAAAATGCCCTCTTTCGGAAAAAAGAAGGATTGCAAAGGCATAGAAGGTATGTTAATATGTTAGGTGGAAAACATACCGAAGGAGAACAAAATGGCATTTACATACCTTGGCCTGAAGGCCAATTATCAAAGACATATTGTTACCGAAGAAGAGGTTGACCGCCACATCGAGCGGCTGCAGCAGCAGTACCCCCGGATTGCTGTGATTAAGGACCGCCCCACCGAAAACGGTGACGAAATCGTGCTGGACTACGCTGGCTTCTGCGATGGACAGCAGTTTGCCGGCGGCACGGCCGAGATGCAGACCTTGGTGCTGGGAAGCGGAATGTTTATCCCCGGCTTTGAGGAGCAGCTTCTCGATAAAGTTCCCGGTGAAGAGGTAACGGTAAAGGTAACCTTCCCCGCCCAGTATCATTCCGAAGAGCTTGCGGGCAAGGATGCGGAATTTAAGTGCAAGATTCACGAAATTCGTGTAAAAACCCCCTATGAGCCGGACGATGTGTTCGCCAAGGAAATTGGCGGCTGTGACACCTTCCCGGAGATGAAGGAAAAGCTGCGGGAAAGTCTGCAAGCCTATACCGACGAGCGGGGAGAAATGGATTTGCAGGACCGTCTGCTGCGCGCTGCGGCAGAAACGCTGGAATACGACCCCGGCGAGGGGGAAATTGAAGAGGCTGTGCAGGAGCAGATGAATAACCTCCGCGCCCAGCTTTCCCAGCAGGGTCTTACATTAGATATGTATATGCAGTTTATGAATACCACCGAGGAAACCCTCCGGGAGGAGGCAAAGCCTGCGGCTGTGGCGTCCCTTAGAAATGCGGCAGCCATTGACCGGGTGGTAATCTTAGAGGGGCTTACCGCCACCAAGGATGAAATTGCCCAGGCGCTGGCTATGGTCTGCCGCCAGAATGATATGACGATGGAGCAGCTGAAGCCCTATTACGATGCCGAATTTGAAAAGGCGCTGGAAAGAAGCGTACTGACCGGGAAGGCGATGGGTCTCATTCGGGACGCCGCCGTCATCACGGAGGTATAATAAATTTATAATTAATGTGTCGAAAGGCACCGAAAACAAGGAGGAACATACTATGGCAATCGTTTTTGACGAAAATGGCAAGTACGTGGACGAGAAGGGTTTTGTAAAGCTGGACCCCACCAAGTTCGCTGACTGGCAGATCGCAGAAGAAGCAGAAAAGACTCTGCCTTCCGTGGATTACTTCCGTGAGAAGCTGGGCCTGCTGCCCGAAGAAATCATCCCCTACGGCAAGACTCCCAAGATTGACTTCATTAAGGTTATGAACCGTCTGAAGGACAAGCCCGACGGCAAGTTCATCGAGGTTACCGCTGTTACCCCCACCCCCTTCGGTGAAGGTAAGTCCACCGTTTCTCTGGGCCTGATCGAAGGTCTGGGTTACATCGGCAAGAAGGCAGGCGGCGCTCTGCGTCAGCCCTCCCGCGGTCCTACCATGAACGTTAAGGGTACTGCAGCCGGCGGCGGTAACGCTCTGCTGATGCCCATGACCGAGTTCTCCCTGGGTCTGACCGGTGATATCAACGATATTATGAACGCTCACAACCTGGCTATGGTTGCTCTGACCGCCCGTATGCAGCACGAGCGTAACAACAACGACGAGTGGCTGGCTAAGAAGGGCCTGAAGCGACTGGACATCGACCCCAAGCGTGTGGAGATGGGCTGGATCATCGACTTCTGCGCACAGAGCCTGCGTAACATCATCATCGGTATCGGCGGCCGTCTGGACGGCTTCATGATGGAGTCCAAGTTCGGCATCGCTGTCGGCTCCGAGCTGATGGCTATCCTGGCTGTCTCCAAGGATCTGAAGGATCTGCGTGAGCGTATCGGCAAGGTTGTCGTTGCTTACTCCAAGAACGGCGATCCCGTTACCTGTGATGATCTGGAAGTTGCCGGCGCTATGACCGCATGGATGCGTAACGCTATCAACCCCACCATGTGCTACTCCGTCGAGCATCAGCCCGTTCTGATCCACGCTGGCCCCTTCGCCAACATCGCTATCGGCCAGTCCTC
>JAZQUL010000083.1:0-8855 GCA_045631285.1 Faecousia sp.
CCAAAAAGCATAAATCCCCGTTCGAATTCCTTGCCAAGACCAAATCGATTACCCAAGATATAATCAAGTCCTGCAGTCACAGAGAGGACAAGAATCACAATCTTTAGTATATCCATTCTCTATACCTCCAGTGGTAGCGCCCGAAAGCCGCGCTCAGTAAAAACATAGTACTCACGAAAACCGCACTCTTTAAGCAGCGCGCAAGCGGTATCAAAACCATAATCCAAGTACTTTGCATCGTGACAATCTGTGGTAATCACTGCACCGAAGCCTTTCTCTTTCATCCGGCGAATAAAGGCAGGAGCGGGGTAGGGAATGGAACGACATCCTCTTGCCATACCACCGGTATTGACCTCAAAGAAAGGGATTTTTCCTGCTAGTGCATCGATAGCGTCATAGCCCATGGATATATATTCGCTGTCATTTTCATCAAATATCTGAAGATACTCGTTATTTTTCGCGTGGATATCAAAATGGCCCAGAATATCAAACTGGCCGTACTGCGGAAGCTTTACCAGTGTTTCAAAATACCTGCGTGCATACGCAAGACCCGAGCCGTTAAAATATGTATCAACAATCTCCCTAACTGCTTCCGGTGACCGGTCAAAGCCAATGCATTTATTATCTACGGGAAAATAATGGACGGAGCCTATGAGAAAATCATATCCGGACAGCTCCGGCACTGCGGCGGCCTCTATTTCCAGTCCGCAATATACATCGATGATGCCCTTGTATTTTTGTTGTAGCATACGAATATGCTGCTGATATTCCTTTGTCCGGTCGACATTTCCGGCAAACATCAAAGAGTGCGGATTGTACGAATGACCGGAAAAGCCAATGGAGGAGAACCCCTTCGCTATTGCCGCCCGGATAAGCTGTTCCGGTGTGTTTTTGCCATCGCAAAACGTGGTGTGGGTATGTAAATTTTGCTTCATTGTTGACATATATTTTTCCCTCACAGAAGGCTTTTCAGAAACCTTTGCGCTTGCGGTATGTCCTTCAACGCATCCGGACCCATACCGTCTACAAAATCAATAGAGCTCTCATTTTCCTTCTCCAATAACCAGGTGAATATTTTCTTCTTTGTATAATTGCTGAATTTGCAGTGGCAATCCACTGTCAGTAATATAGATATAACGGCTGTCCAAATCTGCCGCTTTATAAAGCGCCTGCTTCTCAAATTTACTGCTGTCAGCCAGAATAAATACTTGTTCTGCCGATTCAATCATTTGCTGCTGCAGCTGTATCAGGGCGGCGCAGTAGCCGCATATGCCTGTTCCTATACTGACGCTTGTGGGAAACAGAAACGCCTTCTGCATATGAAGATTTCGTAGCATTTGGATTGTCTGCAATCCAATAAAAGATTTTTCCTCCGGCATAAACTCACCGCCGCAGAGAATTACACGTATTCCCTTGTTTTCAGAGAGAACCTGCAATACATCCAGAGAATATGTAATAACCGTTAGGTTTGTACACCGATTCCGGAGAACCTCAGCAAATGCCAGCGCGGTACTACCCTCATCGATACCGATGACATCACCCTCCTGTACGTATTCAGCCGCTTTGTGCGCTACCTGATGCTTTAGGCCGTCGTTTTCTTCTATTCTTACGGAATAGGTAAGCGCTGGTTTTACAGAACTTTTACGCACAGCGCCGCCATATGTCTTGGTTATGATGCCTTGGGCGTGCATATGGAGCAGATCTTTGCGGATTGTTTCAATGGAGACCTGAAAAATCTGCGCGGCGTCAGCTGTTGTAATTGCGCCATCCTTATTAATTAGCGCATATAGTTGGTTTTGCCTTTCTTCTGCAAGCACTTCCAATCAACTCCAATCTTTTGCAAGTATAGCACAGGCGTATTTTCTTGTCAACACAAAACCATTATTAATTTATCTGTGTATCCTATACGTTCAACAAAGATGGGGATAGCATCCCGCGACTAGGTTTAAGTTGTTTTTTATTGTAATTTAATGAAAATATGATATGATAGAACAAAAGCGAGACAGGAGGCTTCTTGATGATTTACTTATTGCTTGCAGTTTTAAGCAGTACATTGATATCTGTCCTTATGCGCCATAGTTCAGGCAAGGTTTCAGCGAATCTGAGTATGCTTGCGGTTAATTATTTGGTTTGCGCTATGCTGGGCGCAGCTTATGCTGGATTTGACCTTGTGCTGCTCCAAGCTTCCGGTTTTTATATGGCAGTATGTCTTGGCGTAATCAGTGGCGTTCTGTATTTAGGCGGATTTGTGGTTTTTCAAGCCAATACAATCAAATACGGTATCGTTCTTACATCAGTGTTTATGAAATTGGGACTTTTGGTTCCCATTGTCGTGTCTGTATTGCTTTTTAAGGAAGTACCCACAGCCGTTCAAATTGCAGGTTTTTGCATTGCGATTTTTGCAATTGTGCTAATAAACCACCAAAAAGGGGATTCTGGTCGACGCTTGGGTTTTGGACTGCTTGCGATGCTGCTGCTTTGCGGTGGATCGGATGCGATGGCAAAGATTTTTGACGTATTCGCACCGAAAGTTCTTGCGCCACAGTACTTGTTTTATATCTTTGCTACGGCCTTTTTGCTGTGTATGGTACTGGTGCTGCGGAAAAAGGAACGGCCGGGTTTTCGGGAGCTTCTATACGGTACACTGATTGGCATTCCCAATTTCTTTTCGGCCAAATTTCTGTTGGGAGCGCTGGGGGAACTGCCCGCAGTGGTGGTGTATCCTACTTTCAGTGTCGGCACGATGTTGGTTGTGACGCTGACAGGCGTTGTCGTGTTCAAGGAGAGGTTGAGCAAGGTACAATGGGTTGCGCTCTCCGCAATTATTGTGGCGCTGATATTATTGAATATTTGACGATTGCATAAAATGCCCCGGAGCATGTTGTCAACCTATGTATTCTCTTACTTGTAATTTATACCATCACGTGATATGATGTAAGAAAGGAGTGTGATTCTATGGCATCCAATACTTTTTACCAATTAGCAGGTAAGAAAATGAGGGAACTTGTTAAACCTTACGGATTCCAAAAAAGTGGAAGATATTTCTTCAGAATCACGGAAGATGGGGTCGTTCAGCAATTTTGTCTGCTTTGGCTGTACAATAGCTTTACAATAAGATTCTATCTATCCAGTATTTATGGATGTTTTGGCCGCAACGGTGAGGGTATGGAAATATCTGAATTGATCAACGGTTCAATCAATCAGTGGCTGAGTGATCCTCGTTTAGGGTATTGTGTAAATACGGATTATACGGAGGAAGCTGCAGCTGACATCTGCCTGCAAGTGACTAAGGATGTATTACTGCCCTTCTTTGAATCTCATAAAGCACCGCTTTCTGCCAAAGTCTTTATGATAAACCATAATCATACTATTGCTAACGGTATAGCGAAATACGACCTGAATGAACTTGGGTTTAACCTTTCTCTTGGTGACTTGGATTCTGCCATAGATTTCTTGGTCCACCATATCGAAAATGCCGATATGTATAATAAACTCTGGTGGAAAGAAGTGAAACAGGAATATCATCAATTATTGGATGCAATCTGTACTGAGGACTGCAACTTTATTTCTTCCTATATGGAGGAGAAAAAGAATGCAACTTATGCGGAATATAAATGGAAAGGAAAATTATGAATAACTTTACTTTTTACAGCCCCACTTATTTTGTTTTTGGCAAAGATCAAGAGAATAACACCGGCAAATATGTTAGGCGCTTTGGCGGTACAAAGGTGCTGATCCACTATGGCGGTGGCAGCGTAATCCGCTCAGGTCTCCTTGATAGAGTCAAAGCCTCCTTAGCTGCGGAGGGGATCGGCTTTGTGGAATTGGGCGGAGTAAAACCCAACCCCAGAAGCGGTCTTGTTTATGAAGGTATCGAACTATGCAAGCGTGAAAAGGTGGACTTCGTCTTGGCTGTTGGTGGCGGCAGTACCATCGATTCTGCAAAAGCAATTGCCCTTGGCGCCCTTTATGACGGCGATTTTTGGGACTTTTACAGCGGTAAGCGTGTAGAGCAGGCACTGCCGGTTGGCACGGTGCTGACCATTGCGGCTGCAGGCAGCGAGGGTAGTAACGGCTCCGTTATTACCAGGGAAGAGGGAATGCTCAAGCGCAGCGCGGGCGGCGACGCGCTCCGTCCCGTATTCTCCATCCTGAACCCGGCGCTGACCCAAACGCTGCCTGCCTATCAGACTGCCTGTGGTATTACGGACATTATGGCGCACCTCTTTGAGCGCTATTTTACCAATACGCAAGATGTGGAGGTCACAGATCGGCTCATTGAGGGCCTTTTACAGACTATGATCCACGAAGCGCCCAAGGTGATTGCTAACCCCAATAACTACCAGGCCCGCGCGAATATTATGTGGGCGGGTATGACGGCGCATAATAACTGCTGTGGTGTTGGTCGCGATCAGGACTGGGCAAGTCACAATATGGAGCACGAGCTCTCCGCACTTTATGACTGTGCCCACGGCGCAGGCCTTGCAGTTGTTTTCCCAGCGTGGATGGAATACACAATGCATCACGATGTGATGCGATTTGCACAAATTGCTAACCGTGTCTGGGGCTGTGCGATGGATTTCCAGAATCCCGAAATTACTGCAAAGGCCGGTATTAAGGCGCTGCGCAATTTCCTGCGCGCCATTGGAATGCCCCAGACGCTTGCGGAGGTTGGCGGTAGGGAAGAAGACATTCCTTATCTTGCTCATACTGCGGCCTACGGTAACGGCAATGACGGCACACAGGGCAGCTTTGTGACACTGACAGAAAAGGATATGGAAAATATCTATCGATTAATGCTGTAATGTATTTATCATTCAAAACGGGCGGCTATCCGCCCGTTTTGTGTTTACAATTCTTCGTATATATGCTATAATACAAAAAAAGGAGGCGTTTTTATGGCAAAAAAACAGTTAACTGCCCAGTTGTCCGCCCTTATGGAGCAGGAAAAGACCAGTGGATTGTATACCGATTTCTCTTGCCACGATGATAAGGCAATTCGCCGCAATGGTGTCTTTCCGTCTACCGAGATTTGGCGACCCAATTTCGCAAAGGATGTTGACCGGATACTCTACAGTCCTTATTATAACCGCTATACAGATAAAACACAGGTGTTCTCCCTGATCCGTAACGACGACATTACCCGTCGCAGCCTGCACGTGCAGTTGGTTTCCCGAATCGCTCGCACCATTGGCAGAGCGCTGAATCTAAACCTTGATTTAATTGAAGCCATTGCGCTGGGACATGACATTGGTCATACACCCTTTGCCCACTGTGGTGAGGTTTATCTCAACGAGCTGTATAACAGCCATACTGGTCGGTATTTTACGCACAATATCCATTCTGCCCGTGTATTGAGTCAAATCTTCCCCTTGGATCTGACATTGCAAACCCTGTCCGGTATCGCTGGTCATAACGGCGAGATTGAACTGGCGGAATACCGCCCTGTTCCTATGGATAATTTTGCTGACTTCGAAGCAGAACTGGAAAAATGCTATACAATTGCAGGCTATTCCAATAAGGTGCAACCCTCCACATTGGAAGGTAACGTTGTTCGCATTTCCGATATTATTGCTTATATCGGCAAGGACAGGCAGGATGCAACCAGTATCCAAATGATCGAAAACAATGCATTTATGTCCTCTGTCATCGGTACGATTAATTCGGAAATCATCAATAATCTTGTTGTGAACATCATTGAAAACAGCTATGGGAAGCCTTATATCAAGCTGGATGAGTCCCATTTCCAAGCTGTCCAGTCCTATAAAAAAGAAAACTACGCAATGATCTATGCCAACGAGCCGGGCAGAGCCATCCTCAATCGTGTGGTACGTCCGATGATGGGCGAGATCTATGAGCAGCTGCTGGACGACTTGATTCAGGACAAGCCCAATTCTCCCATTTTCCGTCATCACATCGACTACGTGAACCAAACCCGGTATCCTCGTACTGTTTCTTATAATAAGACAGAACCGAACCAGATCGTTGTGGACTATATCGCCAGTATGACCGACGATTACCTCATCGACTTGCACCGCTATCTGTTCCCAGACAGCAATTACTATGTCGAATACACAGGATACTTCAATGATCTCTACGACCTCCGCAATCGCTTGGAGGGGCAGGTTTCGATGGAGGACGTGAATTAACTTTGATGAAAAGACTGCATCTTATTTTGCTGTTTGCACTGTTTCTGACCGGTTGCGCAGCTATCCAATCGACGGGTAAAGACGACACTTACCGTCAAATTGGAATGGAAGAGGCCGTTCGTATAATGAATGAGGAGACCGGCTATATTATCTTGGATGTTCGCCGGGTCGATGAGTTTGCTGCCGGTCATATTCCCGGAGCCATCAACATTCCGAATGAAAGCATTGGTACCGATGAAATTCCCGAACTGCCTAACAAGGATCAGTTGATTCTTGTGTACTGCCGCAGCGGCAACCGCAGCAAGCAGGCAAGCACAAAGCTGGTTGATTTAGGCTATACCAATATCGTTGAATTTGGCGGTATCATCGACTGGCCCGGGGAAACCGTCCCGGTTGAATGATGTGTTTATCGATTATAAAAAAAGCGTCCGATATGGACGCTTTTTTTATAATCTTTCTAAATATTCACAAGCGGCGGTTGCGGCAATAGTGCCGTCAGCGGTGGCAGTGGTCAGCTGACGGACTTCCTTACTGCGGCAGTCACCGGCAACAAAGAGACCGGGTGTTTTGGTGCTGCAATTCTCTCCCGAGGCGGCATAGCCCTGTTCGTCAAAATCCGCAAGGTCTGCGATCAGTCCGCAGTCAGGCTGACGTCCGAAGGCCACAAAGACCGCACTTGCAGGGATTGTCTGTGTTTCTCCGGTAGTTACATTCTTTACAGTAACGCCGGTCAGTTTTCCGTCTTCCGTAAGAGCAATCGGGGAGTAGGGGGTCATTAGAGTAATATTCGCTGTATTTTTCGCAAGCTCCACACTCGCTTGTTCAGCGCGAAAGCTGTCGCGGCGGTGAACGATGGTCACGTGGTTGCAGAGTTTCGCCAGAAACAGCGCATCGGAAAAAGCCGTATTACCACCGCCAACAACCACAGCATCTTTATCCTTAAAGAAAGCGCCGTCGCATAGGGCGCAGTAGCTGACGCCTTTACCGATAAGCTTTGCTTCGTTATCTATCTCCATAGATTTGGGACGTGCGCCGGTTGCAAGGATTACGGCCTTGGCTGTAATCGTTTCATCGTCTGCCTCCGCGGTAAAAGTGCCGTCCGGGTTATGCACAAGGGATTCCACGGATGCAAATGCGATTTCCGCACCGGCATCCATCGCTTGCGCGCAAAATGCGTCACTCAGTTCCATACCGCTGATACGGGGAAGACCGGGGTAGTTGTCTACCTGATGGGACTGTGTGATCTGTCCGCCCAGCGTTTCTCTTTCGCAAACAACAACGCTGCGTCCTGCTCTTGCGGCGTAGATCGCCGCTGTGAGTCCGGCAGGACCACCGCCGATTATCAAAATATCAATCATTTTGCTTCTCCTTACAAAATATAGCCGCAGAGTACCTTCAGGGTGTTAAACACACCGTCGATGTGACTGCGTTCATATCCGTGGCTGGCATAAACACCGGCGCCGATTAGGCCGTGACGGATATCGTAGCCGCTGCGTAGTGTGGCTTCTACATCGGAACCATAGTGAGGATAAACGTCCACAGCATAGTCTGCGTTTGTTTTCTTTGCGGCATCAATCAGCTTGCCAATGACATCGTAGCTATAGGGGCCGCCGGAATCCTTGGCGCATATGGATACCTGCCGTTCGGTGCATTGCAGACCATTACCAACGCATCCCATATCCACAGAAATTGCTTCCGTAACACCTGCCGGAACAGAGCCTGAGCCGCCGTGTCCCACTTCTTCGTAAACGGTAATGTGGGCATATACGGGGCGGGGGAGCGAGATGTTCTCATCTTTCAGGTATTTGGCAAAGCCGAACAGGATACCAACGGACAGCTTATCATCCAAGAAGCGGCTCTTGAGATAGCCGGAGGCGGTTCGTTTCGTTCTGGGGTCAAAGCATACAATATCGCCTACCTCGATACCCAGCTTCCGGGTATCCGCTGCGGATTTTACATCCTCGTCGAGGACTACCTCGCAGGTATCGTAATTACGGGAAGTGGAATTATAGTCGCCATTCACGTGAATGGAAGCATTGGAAAGCTGGAAAGTGCCCTCAATTATTTTTCCATCCCGCGTATAGACACGCACATTCTCAGCTTCTGCATTGTTCGCATTCATGCCGCCAAGGGCAGTCAGGCGGAGCCGTCCGTCGCCTTTAACCTCGGCAACCATTGCGCCCAAAGTATCTGCGTGCGCTTCCAGCATAAGCCCATTAACGCCCTCACCGCCCAGGTGGACTAAGACACCGCCTTTTTCGGTGATATTGGCAGAATAACCAAGCGCGGTAAACTGCTCTTTCAGCCATGTTGCTGCGTTGCATGTAAAACCGGTAGGGGAGTCAATAGCCAGAAGCTGAGCAGTTTTCTCCCATGCAAAGTCTGCATACTTCATTGTAATCATAGTTAGCTTGCCTCCAATTGTGGATTTATATTTATTATAGCATCGGGAAAATATAAATTCAAGCATTGCTTCCATCTGGAAATCAAATTGAAAATAATAAAATTTCCTCTTGCTATTTTATAAAAGATGTTGTATACTACTGTGGTACTTGCCGGTGTGTTGGAATTGGTAGACGAAGTGGACTCAAAATCCACCGGTGGCAACACCGTGCCGGTTCGAGCCCGGCCACCGGCACCAAAAACAGCGACCCTAAGGGGGCCGCTGTTTTTTATTATTTGAGCCGCCCCCCCCAACATTGCATC